>NZ_OBEC01000026.1:0-6192 GCF_900215395.1 Pantoea sp. GL120224-02
AATGTTAAAGCTAAGCAGAGATGACCGGGTTCAGGCAAACCTGAGATGTCCGATTTATGATGTTATTATCCTGGTCGAACGACCGCTATATTTTCCTGCTAAATACTGCGCTCAGCCCCATGCCATCGTTATCATCATAGATTTCCAAATATATGAATCCTGTTTTCTCTAAGACTCTTATTGATGCAATGTTTTCTGGATGAGTTCTGGCTATAACCTCGATAACATTCTCAGGTAATACAGTGTTCTCAATAATTCCATTGACAAATTCAGTCGCATATCCATTTCCCCAAACATCGGGGGTGAACTTGTAACCTAAACTAAGAACCTCTTTCCCTCTGAATCTTTTAAAAGAAAAGCCGCCAAAACCAATAATGCAATCTTCATCTGAGGTCATGCTAATTGCATGATTCCCAATGTCTTTAGCACTCCAGTGTTCTATCCATGTGTTCAGCACTGACTGAGAATGTTCGATATTGGGAAACGGAGGTAACGGGTTATAAGCATTATTCTCAACATCTCCATATATACGAAATAATGCATCCACATGCCTGTGTGAAACTTTTCTGATTATTAGATTTTTAGTTCTGATCATATTTTTATGCTCAAGGAGTTAATCCATCAATTAATTACGGGAGGACTTCAATAGCTTCAAGAAGGTCATCCTCATTAACCGCCCGTTGCCGCTTTTTAGTAGGATCTTTCTTCGCGCTCCTGCGGCTTGGTCCGTGACCGGCCGGGAGGCCCTGAGACCGCGTATTATCACGCTTGTCTTGCATCAGCTTGGCCACGGCCAGCGCGTGTCCAAGCCGTTTGTTGTCAACGATCGCACCCTGGTCAACTTCAGACAGCCGGTCGTAGGCAGAGTAGGGAAGCACCGTGCCGTGACTCCTGAGTTCAATGCGACCATCCGGGTACTGCCAGGCATCCAGATATTTACCCATCGCGCGGCGGCTGTCATCGTTATCCTCAAGCAGCAACAGCATTTTATCGTAGCGGACCGTCAGCGCTTTCGAAACCTTGCGCGGTTCGCGCCAGGTAAATATCTGGTTCAGGTTGTCGTCTGCATCGAGCGGACGGTGAACGTCAAAATCATGCCTCGGTGCCTTCGCGAAACGCCGGTTGTAGTCCGCCATAAACTCAGCGGCAAAGGCGTTAGCCGCGTCAGGCGTGCTGATGTCACGCAGCCTGAGTTCCTTGACCAGCCGATCCTGCAACGTGAGGTGTGCACGCTCCACGCGGCCCTTGGCAGAGCTGGTGTTGGCGCAGATGCCGGTGATGTTCAGCTCGTTCATCGCGCGACCGAACTGCGTCTGACCGTCGCCGCCAGCCGCATTTTTATTGTTGATGCGGAACACGCTGGCCTTGTCGCTGTAAAATGCCAGCGGCTTGCCGTGCTGCTCCAGGTAGCCGCGCGTGGCTTCAAAGTAGGTGAACGTGGACTCGGAGCGGACGAAATGAATCTGCATCAGGCGGCTGGTCGCGTCATCCACATAAACCAGCAGCGTGCAGGCCGGGCCGCGTTCCTCGAACCAGCGGTGATCGCAGCCGTCGATCTGTATCAGCTCGCCGACACAGGCGCGCCGGTAGCGGGGTTGCTGAATCTTTGGGACGCGATGCCTGCGCGGGATCCAGAGTCCTGACTGCATCATCAGCTTGCGTACGGTCTCTTTAGACAGCGTCACGCCGTGCAGCTCGGCCAGCTTCTCGCAGGCCAGCGTCGGACCAAAGTCTGAGTAGCGCTCGCGGATGATCTGAACCGCACGTTCAGCAAGGCCTGCAGGCAGCTGATAGTTGCTGGGCTTACCGCGCCGGCGATCAGCCATGCCCAGCGGACCGTCTGTACGATAGCGCTGAAGCAGGCGACGACAGTGCCTGTCGGAAATACCGAGACGCTCAGCAGCGAGATGGGTTGTCAGGCGCCGGTCGACAACGTCCTGAATAACTTTAAGCCGGTTAACTTCGTTCATCGTGAAAAACTCCGCACCAGAAGCCGCCATGTCAGGATCCTCAGCAGGTAGCCCGAAGCGGCCAGGTAAGCTTAGCTCAGAACGGCCAGGTTAGCTTTGCCTCCATAATCAAAGTGCGGGTAATGCTATTTATGTTAAATCATGTTGTTAGGAGCTTTTCTTTTCAGGAACATCAAGTTGTCTCTAATCTCCAATATCACTAAGACATATCCTTAAGCTAAATGAAGTTAAAAATCTTTACTTGCAAAAACCAAAGGTATAGGATTATTCCTATAGTGTCGATTTTCCCTTTCTGATTTTTCAATTTATGCCTATTCAGATAATGCAAAATTAATTAAATAATGCAAGGATGATAATATGCAAGACCATCCAATGATTGCTCAGTTTAGAGAATATATTCGTTCGCAAAAGGAAAATGAGCCTGTTCAAAACGCATTTCATACTGGATTGTTGAGGTGCAGTGAAACTGGTACAAAGTCCTATGAGTTTACTGTAGGTTGGAATCCATTCAAAGCTGATGAGTGTGATGATAAATGGCAATCATTCAACATTAGGCTCATTGAATACATTGAAGGTTCTAATTTTAATGAAGATCAATTAAATGAGTTAAATGCATCTATACAAATGGATGATAGCCATTGGAATTGGTTATGCAAAATTAAACTGTACCAGACTGATGAATATAAATGGTTTTTCTTGAATGTTGATAGTGAGCCACAAGCTGTTTGCTTAATCTATCACCCTAAGGATAGTAAACTAGGTCTTGGCAAAATTTTTTACGTGGAATACCTTGCTGTCGCCCCATGGAATCGTGACAACCCGCTTGAAAGGCGTTATCTCGGTGTTGGTACTCAAATGTTAAAAGAGGTTGTGGCTTATTGCAGAGATCAACTCGGGTTATACCCCTCATTTTCTTTGCACGCTTTAAAGAGGGCTGAGGGTTACTATAACCGAATTGGAATGATTAAAATGCATGAGTTCGATAAACCCGGGCTCTCCTTTTATGAAATGCCTGCAGATAAAGCAGCAATGTTATTGGGGGTATGATGGACAACAGCGAAATAAATGATGAATTCGACTTTCATGTCAATCAGTCAGACTCCCCTTCAGTAAATTTTTATATTGAGCATTTTGGCGCATATAAAAGAGCGTTGCATGATGTAAAGAAAGTGATTAAATCTGAAGAATTTAATGAAACCAGATTTTTTAATGAATTTTATGAAGAAAAAAGGAGGGCTTTACTTTATAGGAAAAATGGAGGAGGTTATAATCCGTTAATCACTCACTGGCTTTCACTGGTTAAACAATTAGCAAATGTCTATTGTGCCAGTTTTCCTGTTCCAGAGTTTAAAACGTTGTCTAAAGAGTTTCTAAAAGAAACTGCTCAAATGAGTTCTGATATTAATAACTTATCAAAAATAGAACGTCATTTGCTTGATAAAGGTATTCTTTTTATCTTAGAGCCATCAATTCCAGGTTTAAAACTCGATGGTGCTGTTTTTCTAATTAATGACAAGGTTGCTGTTTTAGCAATGAGCCTTCGTCATAATCGTCTTGATAATTTTTGGTTCACTCTTATGCATGAGTTAGCGCATCTAAAGTTGCATTCAGAAATATTAAGCGATCCAATTATTGAAAATCTAGATGAAGAGCCAGATTCTGAAATTGAACTTGAAGCCAATATGTATGGAGGAGATACTCTTATTTCAAGGCAAGATTGGCGTTCCTCATCATTACATTATCACGTAAATGACAAAAAAATCTTATATGAATTTGCAGCCAAAATAGGTGTTCATCCAGCTATTGTAGCAGGTAGATATCGTAAGGAATATAATAATTATAGAGTTTACAATGAGATAGTTAATGATTTTGATGTAAGAGGATATTTTGGCTTATGAGATATGTACCTTTTTTGAAATTTAAAGGAAATGAAGTTGGCGCACTTAAAGAGTTGCCAACTTTTATAAAAACCAAAGTTATTCCTTTCTTTGATATACCTAGAGATGATGAGTTGACTTCAGAAACTCTAAGTAAGAAAGTGTGCACTGCTTACAGAAAGTATGAGTTGCATATGCAGGATTTACCTGCATTTTATCTGGATAACTATGATATTGATGATGGCATCAAAATTTCCGGGCATAATAATTACAAGTTCATAATTGATGTTTTTTCAAAATCTAGCTTTATCCCCGTTATCGGTTTAGATAGAAGCGCAGAACGTATAAGATGTGTTTTTGAATCAAGGGATGCAGGTGAAATCTCAAGCGATGTAATAGCTATCCGATTGACTGAAGCAGACTTTATTTCATGGCGTCTTATTCAAGACGATATAGAAAGCTTGATGAATGACTGCATTCGTTATTTTTCAAATGTGCATCTGATAATTGACAATAGAGTGTGCTCATCAGTTTCCGCATCATCTAGAGCGGAAAAATTAACCTTGTTGATTAATGAGTTAGTTTCCCGTTACCATTTTGAATATATAATTTGCACGGGGTCTATTATACCAGCATCAATATCGGATTTAATAGGCACTGGCAAAGTTGGTTTCTTTCAGAGAAATGAATTAAATATATATAATCTTCTGAAAAATGAACATCCCGATGTTGTCTTTGGTGATTATACCGTAGTCAGTCCATTATATTCAGACGTGAACATACCAAAAGAAGTGCTGCAAAAAGTCATGGCACCAAAGATCTTATATTCTTTTGATGACAAACTGCATATCTCGCGAGGTCATGCTCTAGAAAGCCATCCCAGAGGTGCTAAGCAATATAATGACATGGCTATAGATTTAGTTAGTAAAGCTTTCTTCAGAAAGGCTCCATACTCTTGGGGTGATAATTTCATTGTTGAAAAGTCATTAATGAGAGGAAAAAACGTCACTCCAAACTCTATAATTAAACCACTTGTGAATGCTCATATTACGTTTGTATTTAATACAATCTAACTAATTGTCTATTACACAAAAAGCTTGCAACATCCTTGCCTATTACTGATAGAGGCAAGGAAGCTGCAATAGCTTGCGCGAGATCTCGTTTGTTAATTTTAATAGAGATATTGAGATTGTATTTATTAATTAGTTGAATCATTTCACTTCGCCAAAGAATTTTTACCGCACACTCTTTATTGAAGTATGGGCTGTTAGTTGCCTTACGAATAAATGTATGTTTATATCGGTTATTATCTGTTTCGAAAATAATTATCCCCCAGTGTTCTGGAGTGGTTTTAATCGCATTGTTAATATGCTTCCTTGTGGTGATCAATGTTGTTTTACGGAATGACTTATCATAATGTAACCCCTGAGTTTTTAAACGGCTGATGTTATCATTATCACCTTTAATTTCATAGCAATGAGCTTCTTTATAAATGGCTGCTACATCTGCTATTGCCTGGCCAAACTGTATATGTAATTCCTCAATTATTACCCTTGGTGAAACACTTAATCGCTTAAGATATTCGTTTAGTGCTTCCCTTAATTCCGCATCATTCAAGTTCATTTATGACTCTATCAATAAAGTTAAATATTTCAACTGTATGTTTGTTAAGCAATTACACGTAATGAGGCTTACATATTTTAAATATTTTACAAACTACTTAATGATAAGTCATCATGCATTTTGAATCGCTATGGGTTTAACAGACACCTCAGAGTCATTTAAGATGGCTTAAAGAGAGGTGCCCATGAGCGGTAAGCGTTATCCAGAAGAGTTTAAAATTGAAGCAGTCAAACAGGTTGTTGATCGTGGCCATTCTGTTTCCAGCGTTGCAACACGTCTCGATATCACTACCCACAGCCTTTACGCATGGATAAGGAAGTACGGTCCGGATTCTTCCACAGATAAAGAACAGTCAGATGCTCAGGCCGAGATCCGCCGTCTCCAGAAAGAACTGAAGCGGGTTACCGACGAACGGGACATATTAAAAAAAGCCGCGGCGTACTTCGCAAAGCTGTCCGACTGAGGTACGCCTTTATCCGCGACAACAGCCGTTGCTGGCCTGTTCGTTTGCTGTGTCGGGTTCAGGATGTCCATCCAAGTGGATTTTATTTCTGGCTTCAGCAGCCACATTCACAACGTTACCAGGCAGACCAGATGCTGGCCGGGCAGATCAAACAGTTCTGGCTTGAATCTGGCTGCGTCTATGGTTATCGCAAGATCCATCTCGATCTGCGTGATAACGGGCAGCAGTGCGGAGTGAACCGAGTCTGGCGGCTGATGAA
>NZ_OBEC01000025.1:0-10182 GCF_900215395.1 Pantoea sp. GL120224-02
CCTGACCCCATGCCGAACTCAGAAGTGAAACGCCGTAGCGCCGATGGTAGTGTGGGGTCTCCCCATGCGAGAGTAGGGAACTGCCAGGCATCAAACACAGAAGCCCTGAACGAAAGTTCAGGGCTTTTTTGTATGTTTAAAACTCGCAACCAGGCTCAAGATTCGTCAAAAACGTCGAATGAGTTAATGCGAGATAATATCAAGGTCATAAAAAAACCTCTGCCAGATTGCGCAGAGGCTTAAGTAGCTCATTAAATATCAATGAATAACTTGAGAAAGGAAGGCGCGTGTACGTTCTGATTTCGGATTCGCGAAGAACTCCTGCGGCGGCGCTTCCTCAACAATCTCTCCGCGATCCATAAAGATCACCCGGTCCGCCACAGTACGCGCAAAGCCCATCTCGTGCGTCACGCATAACATCGTCATACCATCTTCTGCCAGACCAATCATTGTATCGAGAACCTCTTTTACCATTTCTGGATCGAGTGCTGAAGTCGGTTCATCGAACAGCATGATTTTCGGTTTCATACACAGTGAACGCGCGATCGCCACACGTTGTTGCTGCCCTCCTGACAACTGTCCTGGAAACTTATGGGCATGTTCCGCGATACGCACGCGTTGCAGATAATGCATCGCTAACTCTTCCGCTTCTTTCTTCGGCATCTTACGCACCCAAATCGGTGCCAACGTGCAGTTTTGCAACACGGTAAGATGCGGGAACAAATTAAAATGTTGGAATACCATGCCGACTTCGGTACGAACACGCTCAATATTGCGCACATCATCGTTAAGATGGATGCCATCTACTACGATACGGCCTTGTTGATGCTCTTCTAAATGATTGATGCAACGAATAGTCGTCGATTTCCCTGACCCCGAAGGCCCACAAAGAACAATGCGTTCGCGGGGTTTCACCAGCAAGTTAATATCTTTAAGAACATGGAACTGACCATACCATTTATTCACGTTTTCGAGCGTAATCATCATGGCGTCAGCCGCATTAGTCATAATTTGTGTCATGTAAAACCTCAGTGCGATTTACGCCCGGTGTGGAAGCGCTTCTCCAGATGCTGGCTATAGCGCGACATGCTAAAACAAAAAATCCAGTAGACCATGGCAGCAAACACATAGCCTTCGGTCGACATGCCCAACCAGGTGGGGTCAACGGTGGCTTGCTGCACGCTACTGAAGAGATCGAAGAGGCCGATGATGATCACCAGGCTGGTATCTTTAAACAGTGCGATGATGGTATTCACTAAACCAGGGATGGTCAGCTTAAGTGCCTGTGGCAGAATAACCAGCATCTGCGTTTTCCAGTAGCCGAGTGCCAGTGATTCCGCCGCTTCAGTCTGCCCTTTTGGCAGTGCTTGCAAGCCGCCACGCACCACTTCTGCAACATAAGCGGACTGGAACAGAATCACGCCGACCAGCGCACGTACCAGCTTGTCGATAGTCGTGCCCTCTGCCATAAACAACGGCAGCATTACCGATGACATAAAGAGCACGGTAATCAGTGGCACACCACGCCAGAACTCAATGAAAATCACTGACAGGGTGCGAACCACGGGCATTTTTGAACGACGAGCCAGCGCCAGCAGAATCCCCAACGGCAGCGCACCAGCGATGCCAATTGAGGCAATAATCAGCGTCAGCGTCAGACCGCCCCACTGGCGGGTTTCCACGCGATCCAGCCCCAGATACCCGCCATACATCAGCAGCCAAACAATGATCGGATAGATCACCGCCCAGCAGGCAATGTAGCGACCACGGCGTGGCATAGACTTAATGAACATGGGAATGATCGACAGTAGACCAATCACCAATGCCAGATTAATGCGCCAGCGCAATTCATGTGGATAAAGCCCATACATGAATTGGCCAAAACGTGCGTGGATAAATACCCAACATGCACCGGCTTTGGTGCAATCCGCGCGCGTTTCACCAATCCAGTTAGCCTGGAAGATCAGCCAATCCAGCGCCGGAGGAATCACACTCCAGATGATCCAGAAACTGAACAGCGTGAGCAGGGTATTGAGCCAGCTGGAGAACAGATTTTTGCGCGCCCAAAGCCAGGCTTTTCCTAGCGGATTGCTGGGTACGGGCGGTGTTTCGTGTGTGGTAACAGACATAATGATCCCGTTCTCTTATCGCTCAACTAGCGCAATTTTGCGGTTGTAGAGGTTCATCAGCAGTGAAATGAGCAGGCTGATGATCAGATAGACCGCCATGGTAATCGCAATAGTTTCAATCGCCTGGCCAGTTTGGTTCAGCACGGTACCGGCAAACAACGACACCATATCGGGATAGCCAATGGCCGCCGCCAGTGATGAGTTCTTCACGATATTGAGATACTGACTGGTTAACGGTGGAATGATCACGCGCATTGCCTGCGGGATGATGACTTGACGCATCGTGACCGGATTTGGCAGACCCAGCGAACGGGCTGCTTCATTCTGACCGTGCGGCACCGACTGAATCCCGGAGCGAATCACTTCCGCAATGAACGATGAGGTATACACAGAAAGCGCCACCGTTAACGCCGCCAGCTCCGGGATCATCACAAAGCCGCCGCGGAAGTTGAATCCGCGCAGTTCTGGTACATCCCAATGCGTTGCGGCACCAAACAATGTGTGTGCAATCAGGGGTAACAGCACAATCAAACCTGCAGCGGCTGGCCACGTGCGGCGTAACTGGCCGGTTTTTAATTGATGCTTACGGTTGAAGCGGAAAAGCGCAACGCTGCCGAGGATGGCCAGTGCCAGCGCAATCAGGAATGGCCAGGTGCCAGGTGCATACTCTGGCCACGGAATATACAAACCGCGGTTACTGACAAACGCCAGATCAAACGCATTGAGTGCCTGACGTGGCCCTGGCAGGTTGCGCAACACCGCAAAGTACCAGAAGAAGATCTGCAGCAGCGGTGGGATATTACGAAACGTCTCGATGTAGATGGTCGAGAGTTTACGCAGCAGCCAGTTTTCAGACAGACGCGCGAGCCCCACGGCGAAGCCCAGGATGGAGGCAAATACAATGCAGAGTGCGGAAACCAGCAGGGTATTGGTCAACCCCACCATAAACACGCGCGCGTAAGTATCGCCTTCGGTGTAATCGATCAGGTGTTGGACGATGCCGAAACCGGCATTGCGCTCAAGAAATCCGAAACCGGAAGTGATGCCGCGGTTGGCCAGGTTGATTACTGTGTTGTGGACCAGATATCCCACCACAGCAAGCACGGCCACAATCGCGATGATCTGGTAAAGCCAGGCGCGAACCGTAGGATTACCAAACGAAAAATCCCTCTTTACGGTTGGGCGTTGTGACATGTTGAAACCTCAGTGAAGAAAACGCTTGGGCACCGCAGGGTGCGGTGCCCGACTGGCAGAACAGACTTAGCGTACTGGTGGAGCGTACTGGATGCCGCCCTGGTTCCAGAGTGCATTCTGGCCACGCGCGATTTTCAGTGCACTGTCTTTACCCACGTTGCGATCGAACACTTCCTGATAGTTACCGACTTGTTTGATGATGTTGTAAGCCCATTTATTATCAAGTTTCAGGTCTTTACCGAAGTCACCTTCTGCACCCAACAGGTGAGCCATATCCGGGGTAGTGGGTTTGGCCGCCATCTGATCAACATTCTTAGAGCTCACGCCCATCTCTTCTGCGTTCAGCATGGCGTAAAGAGACCATTTAACGATGGTGAACCAGTCGTCATCACCACGACGTACCACAGGACCCAGCGGCTCTTTAGAGATCACTTCTGGCAGCACGATGAAATCATCTGGTTTGCCGAGTTTCACACGCAGTGCATACAGCTGAGACTGGTCGGAAGAGAGGGTATCGCAGCGGCCACTGTCGAGTGCTTTCGCTGACTCATCAGAACGGTCGAAGGTCACTGGCGTGTACTGCATTTTGTTGGCTTTGAAGTAGTCAGCCACGTTCAGCTCGGTATCGGTACCGGCCTGAATACATACGGTGGCACCATCCAACTCTTTGGCGCTTTTCAGACCCGCTTTCTTATGGGTCAGGAAGCCGATGCCGTCATAGTAGTTCACACCAGCGAACAAGAAGCCCATGCCACCATCGCGCGAAGAGGTCCAGGTGGTATTACGAGACAAGATATCCACTTCACCAGACTGGAGCGCAGTGAAACGCTCTTTAGCCGTCAGCGGGGTGTATTTCACCTTGCTTGCATCACCAAATACCGCAGCCGCAGCAGCGCGGCAAACATCCACGTCGATTCCGGTAAATTTGCCGCTGGCATCAGCGTAGGAGAAGCCTGGCAGGCCATCGCTGATACCGCACTGTACGAAACCTTTCTTTTTAATGGCATCCAGCGTGGTGCCTGCGTGCGCTTGTTGAGTAACGGCGAACAGCGAGGCTGCAGCGACCAGGGTGGAAAGCATCATCTTTTTCATAAAGCATCCTGTGTGGCGAGATCGTGTGTTGTTATGTTTGCACGCACTTTAATGTGCGCTTTTTTCTGTCTGTGGCGGTTAGCCATCCACGACTCTGCAAAGGTAATGCCAGGTTTGCAGAATCCTGAATTCACTGGAAAGATCTTTTAATAAAAGGACGCATCCAGAAATTTTGGCTACTATCGCGCACCAAAAGGCTGCATGACGAGACGACGCGATCACAAATAGTGCAAATAGTTTCACTATGTGGAAGCAGTGTGAGCCATCACTCAGGATAAAATGTATGCGTTTGCAGGGTTACGGTAGAAACAGTGCAGGATCACTGGGAAAGCGGCATGGCGGGCGTTATGACGCACAAAGCAGGCGCTAAAAAGGGGCAAAAGACGTGCGGTAAGAGAGACGAAATATCACGGATGCAATTGCAACTATCGTTACCATATCCGCGACAATTGTTTCATCCGTGGCTAACGCAGGGAAACTATGGGTGAGGCACAAACAAAAACGCCAACCCGAGGGTTGGCGTTAGCGCAGCAAAGAACAATTAGTTCATGCCGTATTTTTTCAGCTTCTTACGCAGGGTACCACGGTTGATACCCATCATCAGAGCTGCACGGGTCTGGTTGCCACGGGTGTACTGCATCACCATGTCCAACAGAGGCTGCTCAACTTCAGCCAATACCAGCTCATACAGATCACTTACATCCTGACCATTCAGTTGAGCAAAATAGTTCTTCAGTGCCTGTTTTACCGAATCACGAAGTGGCTTTTGCGTCACCTGATCCTGTGAGTTAACGGTAGAAACGGTCAGTACATCAGAATTTACGCGTTGTTCGAACATAGTTCTTTCAGCTCTTTATTTCGTTTACGCAAGATTTTCGAAGTATGCCTCCAACGCCTCCAGCTGTTCGCTGGCATCCTCTATGGCGTTGAATGTGCGCCGAAACTGGTCATCAGGAGCACTTTCCTGCAAATACCAGGAAACGTGTTTACGAGCAATACGGTATCCCTTGCGCTGACCATAAAAGTCGTGCAGTTCCCGTATATGTCCAATCAGCATTTGCTTCACTTCAGCCAGCGGCTTCGGTGCCAGCAGCTCCCCTGTGTCCAGATAATGCTGGATTTCCCGGAAGATCCACGGTCTTCCCTGAGCAGCGCGTCCAACCATCAGAGCATCGGCTCCGGTATAGTCGAGCACCGCTCTGGCTTTGTGCGGGTCAGTAATGTCACCATTCGCGATAATCGGAATGGAAACGCTCTGCTTAACTGTCCGAATGCTGTCGTATTCAGCGTGCCCCTCAAACAAACAGGCGCGCGTGCGGCCATGAATGGTGAGAGCCTGAATGCCACAGCGTTCAGCCAATTGGGCAATCTCTACACAATTACGATTTTCTTTGTCCCAGCCGGTGCGAATCTTCAGCGTAACCGGTACATCAACTGCATTCACTACCGCACGGAGGATGGACTCCACCAGTGACGGATGCTGCAGCAGTGCTGAGCCAGCCATCTTACGATTCACTTTCTTAGCCGGGCAGCCCATGTTGATATCAATGACCTGCGCGCCAGACGCCACATTAATGCGCGCGGCTGCAGCCATCTCATCAGGATCGCAACCGGCAATTTGCACGGCACGGATTCCAGGCTCGTCACTATGCACCATACGCAAACGGGATTTATCACTGGCCCAAACTTCTGGGTTTGATGACAGCATCTCGGAGACAGTCATACCCGCGCCGTTCTCGTAACACAAGGTGCGAAATGGCTTGTCGGTAACGCCAGCCATAGGTGCAGCGATGAGTCGATTACGTAGCTGATGGTGTCCAATGCGCATGAAAAAGAAGTGACCCTAACTGTTCGCAAGGCGGCGTATATTACGCATTTTTTAACGAAGATGAAAGGCCAAACTTTGAACAATTCACCGTTAAACTGCGAGGAATTCGGCCTTAACAGCAATGCTACAACTAATAATCTATATAATTCAGTGCATTAAAAAATTATGCTGAAATTGTGAGCAAAAGTTTTTCTTAAAACATGCCCAAAATCACGACATAAAAACCGCCACATCCGGTAATTAGCCAGAGAAATGACGGCGATGTGATTATTAAATGTACTAATTTGATTGCTTTCAGGTAGCAGATTTTCGGCTGATATGCAGAGGGTGAGTTGCTTTCACTGTCTGATGGCCAAACAGCAAACCGGCCAGCGAAGCCAGCCGGTGATCAAACTCAGCGGCGCACGCCGGTAATACGGCACCACTCCTCTTTTTCAGCCACCGGATCAAGTACGAAGCGCTCAACATAGGCTTCGCACACCCCTTCAGCCTGGCTGGCTAATACGCCCGACAATCCCAGATGTCCGCCCGCCTTTGGCAATACGCTAATCAGCGGCGCCAGCTCACGTAGCGGGCCTGCGAGGATATTGGCGACAACCACATCCGCTTGCAGGTTTTCCGGCTGTTGATGCGGTAGATAGAGCGACAGACGATCAGAAACGCCATTGCGCTCAGCATTGTCACGGCTGGCCTGAATAGCCTGCGGATCAATATCAATCCCGATAGCCTGCGACGCGCCCAGTTTAAGGGCGGCTATTGCGAGAATGCCGGATCCACAGCCAAAATCGATCACAGTTTTGCCTTGCAGATCAAGTCCATCAAGCCAGGTGAGACAGAGCGAAGTGGTCGGGTGGGTGCCGGTACCAAACGCCAGGCCCGGATCCAGCATCACGTTGACGGCATTCGGATCCGGCACGTCCCGCCAGCTCGGGCAGATCCACAAACGTTCACCAAAACGCATCGGGTGGAAGTTATCCATCCATTCACGTTCCCAGTCTTTATCCTCGATCTGCTCGATCTTGTAATGGAAATGCGATCCCAGCAGTGGATGTTGACGCAGTTCGGCCACCACATCGTCCATCTCGGTTTCGGCGTCGAACAGCCCAATCACATCCGTATCGCCCCATAAGCGTGTTTCACCCGGCAGCGGTTCGTAAACCGGGTTGTCATGGGTATCCTGAAACGTCACCGAGACGGCGCCCACGTCCATCAGCGCATCGCTCAGCGGCTCGGCATTTTCGCCGGTACTGTTAATTTTGATTTTAATCCAAGGCATAGCGTTTCTCTTTATTTCACCGCGGCGTGACGCGCTTCAGGCGTGCTGCCAAACAAATTACCCACCACGAAGGCCAGCAGGCTTAAGGTCAATGAGGGAACGATAGGGTGAAAGCCCCATAGTTCAATTTTCAGGCTGGCAAGTAAGGTATAGCAAGCCGCGCCGACAACCATGCCGCTGATAGCACCTGTCGAATTAGCGCGCTCCCAATACAGTCCCAATACCAGCGGCCAGAGGAACACGGCTTCCAGTCCGCCAAAGGCCAGCAGATTGAGCCAGATAATCATATCCGGTGGATTCCACGCCGCCAGTAACAGCAATATGCCCAGCACGAAAGTGATAGTGCCGGATAGCATACGCAGGCGCGATTCATTCTCGCTGTGCTGTGGCGCAATACGCAAATAGAGATCCTTGATCAGCGTAGCGGAGGATTGCAGCAGCTGCGCGTTAATCGTTGACATGATTGCTGCCATCGGTGCAGCGAGAAACACGCCGGCTGCCATTGGCGGCAACACGGTGATCATCAGCGTCGGGATCACGCGATCCGGAACAGTGAGATCCGGCAGAATGGCACGACCTAACGCCCCCGCCAGATGCATGCCGAGCATTAGAATCACCACGACGATGGTGCCCAGAATGATGCCGCGATGCATGGCTTTACTGTCTTTATAAGAGATACAGCGCACCGCAGTATGCGGCAAACCAATCACGCCAAAGCAGACCAGCACGGCGAAAGAACTCAGGAATGTCGGATTAATGACGTTGCCAACACCTTCCGGCGACACGAGTTGGGGATCGATGGTGCGCAGTTTCGTCACGGCCGTTTCGAGTCCACCCGCCTGATGGATAATGGCAAACAGCAGCAGGAAGGTGCCGACCAGCATTACCAGGCCTTGCATTGCATCGTTGAGTACGCTGGCACGGAAGCCGCCAAACGCGGTATACAGCGCGATGGTGCCACCAAAAATTAATAAGCCGGTGTCGTAAGGAATACCCGCAGCGGTTTCCAGCAAGCGTGCACCACCAATAAACTGTACGGTCATTGCGCCAACAAAAGCCACTAATAAGCTAATACTGGAGAGCCAAATCAGCAGTGTGCTGCCGTAGCGGCCATATAGCATGTCATTCAGCGTCACAGCGTTATAGCGGCGCGCGAGAATGGCGAATTTCTTTCCTAATACACCGAGCGAGAGCCACACCGCCGGCACCTGAATCATCGCCAGCAATACCCAGCCAAGACCATATTTATAGGCAGCACCCGGCCCGCCAATAAACGAACTGGCACTGATGTAGGTGGAGGTAATCGTCATGGCCAGCACAAAACCACCCATCGAACGGCTGCCGAGGAAGTATTCGGTGAGGAAATTGCCCTGACGCTGTTTGCGCATCGCAAACACCGATAAACCGGCGATCAAGACCAGATAGGCTAATAGCGGCAGAATGATTTCACTGTCCATCTTGATCCTCAAGCGACATGTCGCGATACAACAGGCGAACCATCACCCAGCAAAGGACGATAAATAGCAGCGGGGCGAAAATGCAGGAGAGCTCAAACCAGTGCGGTAATCCGGTGATGCCGCTCTCATTGCCGCCTAGCCAGGCACTTAGGCCCCAGACGGCGAGGTACGCCAGCGTCAGATAAAATGCCCAGCGCGCCTCTTTGTTCGCTTGTAAAAAACGCCAATCCATCATGCAACCTCAACGGTAACAAAAATGAAAAAGGCCGGATTAACCGGCCTTTGTTTGCTCTGCGCTGCGATTACTTCTCGTGCAGGCCGAGTTTTTTCTCCAGATAGTGGATGTTGGTGCCACCCTGCTGGAAATGTTCGTCGGACATGATTTTCATCTGCAGCTCGACGTTGGTCTTGATGCCGTCGATGATCAGTTCCGCCAGCGCATTTTTCATGCGCGCGATGGCCACTTCACGGGTGTCACCGTAGGTGATCAGCTTGCCGATCATGGAATCGTAGTACGGCGGCACGCTGTAGCCGGCATAGATGTGCGATTCCCAGCGCACGCCAAAACCGCCTGGCGCGTGGAAACGGGTGATCTTGCCCGGGCTCGGCAGGAAGGTATTTGGATCCTCGGCGTTGATACGGCACTCCACCGCATGACCGCGAACAACCACGTCTTCCTGTTTGATCGACAGCGGCTGACCGGCAGCAATACGCAGCTGCTCTTTGATCAGATCCACGCCGGTGATCATCTCGGTCACCGGATGCTCCACCTGAATACGGGTGTTCATCTCGATGAAGTAGAACTCACCGTTTTCGTACAGGAACTCGAAAGTACCCGCACCGCGGTAGCCGATATCGATACAGGCTTTCGCACAGCGCTCGCCGATAAAGCGACGCAGTTCCGGCGTGATGCCCGGCGCTGGTGCTTCTTCGACCACTTTCTGGTGACGACGCTGCATCGAGCAGTCACGTTCCGCCAGATAGATGGCGTTGCCCTGGCCGTCGGCCATCACCTGAATCTCGATGTGACGCGGGTTCTCGAGGAATTTCTCCATGTAGACCATGTCGTTGTTGAAAGCCGCTTTGGCTTCCGCTTTCGTCATGCCGATGGATTGTTCCAGATCTTTTTCACTGCGCACCACGCGCATACCACGACCGCCGCCGCCGCCAGAGGCTTTGATGATGACCGGGTAGCCGATGCGTTTA
>NZ_OBEC01000023.1:0-13992 GCF_900215395.1 Pantoea sp. GL120224-02
CCGAAGAGCAAAGCGTTCGCGCCAGGGATGGCGCGGCCGATCTGCATGGATGCGGGGTTCCTTTGCGATCGGGCTGGCCTTTAGGGGGCTTCGCAACCAACCATCAGCAACTCCACCTAACTTGCCAAGATGAGGGCTGTGGCTAAAAACGCGCACTCCAGTCAACAAAGGTGGGCGTTGCGTAAAGTCGGCGTGAATACATCCCTGTAGCCTCGGACGCCGCATCCATGCGGCGTACGCTTTACTCCACTGCCCACCTTTGTCTCCTTTATGCAGGTTCGTTGCATTCAAAATATGAGCACCAACCCCTGCAATCCCCCCCAATATCCACAATTCTGAGCACCAAGCCTCCAACATCCTCGAATCGGCGACCCAAAACAAAAAAGGTGCGCCAATTTGCGCACCTCTTGAACATCCCACTCACGACTACGAAGTTAAACGCTTAACCGGCGCATTCTTCTGACGATCCCACATCACGGTCAGCAGGCGCTGCAGTGCGATAAACGCGAACAACAGAATACCGATGGCGATCTTTGTCCACCAGGAACTCAGCGTGCCATCGAAGTTAATCCATGTCTGAATCAGCCCCTGGATCAACACCCCAAACAACGTGCCGAGCACCGTGCCCACGCCACCGGACAACAAGGTGCCGCCAATAACCACAGAGGCAATCGCGTCCAGTTCCACGCCCAACCCTGCCAGGGCGTAGCCTGCTGAGGTATAGATCGAGAACACAATCCCCGCCAGTGTCGCCAGGGTGGTGGAAAGCATATAAATCTTGATGGTGGTGGCGCGCGTCGAAACGCCCATCAACTGCGCTGATGTCAGATTGCCGCCAATCGCATACACCTGATTACCAAAACGCGTGCGATGCGCGAGGATGATCCCGCCAATCACCACCACCAGCATAATCACTGCCAGCAAACTAAGGCGCCCGCCCCCGGGGATCTTCCACGCCAGGCTAGACAGTGTGGAATAGAGCGGATGATCAATGGGAATCGAATTCTCCGACACCAGATAGCTACAGCCGCGCAGGAAAAACATCCCCGCCAGGGTAATAATAAAGGCCGGGATCTTCAGCGCATCGATAAGCCAGCCCATCATGGCGCCAAACAGTGCTCCCATCGCCAGCACAATCGCGAAGGCAAGAATCGGATCGACGTGATAATCACCGATAATTTTCGCCAAAAATACACCGCTAAAGGCGATAACGGCCCCCACTGACAGATCGATACCGCCTGACAAAATCACAAATGTCATGCCCACGGCGATAATGCCGAGAAACGCGTTATCGGTCAGGATATTACAGATCACGCGTGTCGAGGCAAAGCCAGGGAACTGACTCAGGCAGAACAGATAACCGGCGACAAACACCAGCAGCGTAATCATCAATGGCAGATGGCGTTTAATCATTTTGGACGTCTCCCTTTCAGCATGGCGATAAAGCGCGGCGATTGCAGCAACAGCACACACATCACCACCACCGCTTTCACCACCTGATTCAGCTCCGGCGGGAAGCCAGACAGCAAAATACCGGTGTTCATCGACTGAATAATCAGCGCGCCAACCAGCGACAACACCAGATTAAAACGCCCGCCCATCAACGATGCACCGCCAATCACCACGGCGAGAATGGCATCCAACTCCAGCCATAGACCGGCGTTGTTAGCATCGGCGCCACGTATATCGGCTGCCACGATCAGGCCCGCGACTGCCGCACACACGCCGCTAATGGCATAAGTGGACATCACTACTAACCAGCCATTAACACCAGCATTACGTGCGGCGCGCAGGTTAATCCCCACCGCTTCGATAAACAGGCCCAGCGCGGTTTTGCGCGTCAGCAGCCACACTAACAGTGCCACCAGTAGCGTTATCCACACCGGAACCGGCAGCATCCACAGCGAGCCGCTGCCAAACCAGCCGAGGCTGTCGCTGTTAAAGGTCACAATCTGACCCTGGGTAATCAGCTGAGCGATACCGCGCCCGGCCACCATCAAAATCAACGTGGCCACAAACGGCTGAATCTTCAGGAGGGCGACCAGCACGCCGTTCCACAAGCCACAGGCCAGACCGGTGCCGAGTGTGGCGAGAATAATAAAACTCAGGCTGTGTCCCGCAACGGTCAGGGTGGCCGCCGTCGCCCCCGCAATCGCCATCACCGCGCCGACCGACAAATCAATCCCGCCAGTGGCAATCACCAGCGTCATACCGACCGCCAGTAAGGCGACGGGTGCAGCGCGGTTGAGGATATCAATCGGGCTGCCGAACAGGCGGCCGTCCTGAATATGCACGGCAAAAAAATTGTTGGCGACCAGGCTATCCACCAACAGCACCAGAATCAGCGCGACGATTTGCGGCATGCCTGGCGGTAACTTCGGCTTACGCCGTTCAGGTTTTGGATGTGTCATAGGGGATTCAAGCATGTTGTGCTCCTCCATCGGCGATGGCATTGACGATCGACGCCACCGACAGCTGCTCCAGCGGGATTTCAGCCACCTGCTTCAAATCACGCATGATCAACACGCGGTCGGCATAGCCCACCAGCTCTTCGAGTTCAGAGGAGATAACCAGTAACGCCAGTCCATCGGCGCACAGGGTTTCAATCAAACGAATGATCTCGGCATGTGCACCGACGTCAATGCCGCGCGTCGGTTCGTCGAGAATTAAGAATTGCGGCTTCGTCACCAGCCAGCGTGACAGCAGCACCTTCTGCTGATTACCGCCGGAGAGTAATTCCACCGGCTGATCGGCATGTGGCGTGCGAATTCCCAGGCTTTTGATAAAGCGATCGGCGATGGCCTGCTGCTCACGCCGTTTAATCGGTCGCAGCCAGCCGCGTTGGGCCTGTAGCGCCAGAATAATATTCTCGCGCACCGATGCAGCGCCGATAATACCGTCGGTTTTACGATCTTCCGGGCAGAACCCCATGCCCAGATGGGAGGCTTTGGCCGGTGTCCGGATGTGCTGCACTTTGCCTTTGATGGTGGCAGTACCCCGATCCGCACGACGGATACCAAACAGCACTTCGGCGGTTTCCGTGCGCCCCGATCCCAGTAATCCCGCTAAGCCCACCACTTCTCCCGGACGCACCTCCAGGTCGAAAGGCTCAATGGTGCCCTTCTTGCCGTAGTCTTTGAATGACACCACCGGTTGGTTGCTTTTCAGCGTGCTGCCCTGACGCTGCAAGGCAGTTTCCAGTAACTCGCGCCCCAGCATCAGTTTGATCAATTCGATTTGCGGCAGCGATGCCGTATCACGCGTGGCTATAAACTGGCCATTGCGCAAAACGGTAATACGATCGGTGATGCGGTACACCTGGTCGAGAAAATGAGTCACAAAAATCAGGCTCATCCCTTTGGCTTTCAGTTGCGCCATCAGGGTGAATAGCATTTCCACTTCGCTGGCATCGAGGCTGGCGGTGGGTTCATCGAGGATTAACACCTGTGCGGAGAGATCCACGGCGCGGCAAATCGCAATGATTTGCTGCATCGCCACCGAGTAATGGCCCAGGGGACGCGTCACGTCGAGCGCAAAACCGTAGTTGCGCATCAGTGCATCGGCATCGCGCACCATACGCTTGCGGTCGATCATGCCAAAGCGGCGCGGCTCACGGCCGATGTAGAGATTGTCTGCCACCGACATATTCGGCAGGAGGTTCACCTCCTGATAGACCGTGCCGATGCCCATTTGCTGTGCATCGGCGGTATTGTGCGGTGAAATGGCAGTGCCATTCAGGGTGATGGTGCCTGCATCACGGGTGTACACGCCGGTCAGCACTTTAATTAACGTGGATTTCCCGGCGCCGTTTTCGCCCAGCAGCGCCATGATCTCGCCTTTGCGAATGCTGAATGAGACATTATCCAGCGCTTTCACGCCGGGGAAACCTTTGCTGATACCTTTGAGAGTCAGGAGTGCGGATGCATCTGCGGTGCTCATCAGGTTCTACCTCGCCTTACGTCATGAAAAACCGCCCCGAAGGGCGGTTGCGGGGATCAGTAACCCATGCCTTTTTTGGTGTCGAGCTGTGCCTGCGCGGAGTCTGGCAGATACAGTTTCGATTCGGTTTTGATGATTTTTGGTGGCATCGTGCCGTCTTTTTTGAATTTCTCCAGCGCATCGAATGCCGGACCCGCCATGTTTGGCGTCAGCTCGACATTGGCATTGGCCTCACCCGCCAGCATCGCTTTATAGATATCCGGTACGCCGTCGATAGAACCGGTCAAAATATCTTTGCCTGGCTTCAGACCCGCTTCTTTAATGGCCTGAATGGCGCCGATCGCCATATCATCGTTGTGCGCATACACCATGCAGATGTTCTTGCCGTTGTTTTCCGCTTTGATAAAGCTCTCCATCACCTCTTTACCTTTACTACGGGTAAAGTCGCCGGACTGCGAGCGGATCACTTTGATGTTGTTGTGGCCCGCGATGGCTTCGGCGAAGCCTTTTTTGCGGTCGATGGCTACGCTGGCACCCACGGTGCCTTGTAACTCAACCACATTACACTTCTTATCGCCGACCGTTTTCACCAGCCAGTCACCGATCAACTTGCCTTCCAGCACGTTGTCTGCGGTCACCACCGCCATGTACAGCGACTTATCTTTCACCACGATAGCGCGGTCTAACAGGAACACCGGGATTTTGGCGTCTTTGGCTTCTTCCAGCACGGGTTCCCAACCGGTTTGTACTACCGGGGCGATGAAGATGGCGTCAACGCCCTGCGCGATAAACGAGCGCACCGCTTTGATTTGGTTTTCCTGCTTCTGCTGACCATCGGCGATTTTCAACGTGATACCGCGCTTTTGCGCTTCGCTTTTCGCCACGTTGGTTTCTGCTGAACGCCAGCCAGACTCCGAACCAACCTGTGAGAAGCCCACCGTCATATCAGCGGCAAGTACAGACGTACTGAGTGCTGAACTGACCATGGCGGTTAAGAGTAAACGTTTCCACATAATTTCATTCCTCTGAAGGGAGTGTGCTGTAGGGGTACAAAACGCAGATTAAGCCTGGCGCAAAAGCGAGAAAACAAGCGCGACATGCCTCACAAAATAGAATGAATTAAAGGAGTTACGAAATTATGCATATAAGAAGTCATACCAGCCATATGGACAATTTGCCTGATATTTATTTCAGTGTCGGTTAAATAAATGTAATAAACAGAATCGGTTAGGATGGTGGCTACTGGAAGCGATTACAGACGCTGCGTAAAGAATGGTTATCGACTGCGGGCACAAGCAATGATCAGTTTTGTGATTATTCGCACACTACATGATTTACAGTTTCAAAGCGTGTAGATGCCATTTCTTAACTGTTCGACATAAATCGCCCTAATAAACGTCTTATATGAATGAAAGTCAGTGCACTAAGCCTGATAAAAAATGACAACTTTCATTTGCGTTGAAGGTGTGAGCTTTTTTCACATTATGCCGTCTGTCAGGGTTGAATTTGTCTCAATCCCGTCTGGAAATGCGCGTTTAAAACGGCAAAATGAAGAAAAAATGTCTTTTGATGAGCGAATTAGCTCACGTTGTCTGATTTTTGAATTTTTTTAACGCTGGCGTATGGACTCTGTCAGTGTGCTCCCTATACTTGGGCACTTCCGAGCACTTTATTTTTAAATGGCAATCATGACTGCGCTAGATTACCTGCTGAAATTCCGCAAAGTGAATAATCTCGATAGTCTGGAAAAACTCTACGACCATCTTAATTATTCGCTGACCGATGACAATGACATCATCAATATGTATCGCGCTGCCGATCATCGTCGTGCTGAACTTGTTTCCGGCGGCCGCCTTTATGATATGGGCCGCGTGCCGAAATCAGTCTGGCGCTACGTAATGTAATGGGTTTTCCCCGCCTTTTTCTGCACTATTGCGTTGTCCATGTCGGGCGTGCCCCGTTTGGACATACAACGCCTTCTTAATTTCGCTACAGGATCCGCAAGATGACCGAATCGGTAAACCCGCCGCGTATTGCTGGCTGGCTGTTGTTGCCGCTAGCCTGGTTGATTATGACGATGCTGACCAGTGCACTGGTGGTGGCCATGTATCTGAGCCCGTTGTTTGATACAGAATTGCGTACCACGTTGTTCACTCATGCCAGCCAATTGTTCACGCAATGGGCGATTTCCCTGCTCACCGCAGGCGTGGTTTGGGTCTACAGTATCTGGGTTTGCTGGATGTTCTGTAAACGTTCGCGCCGTCTACCGCGTCATTACATCCTGTGGTTGCTGATGACGGTGTTGTTGGCGTTGAAAACGTTCGCGTTCACCCCGGTGGCGGATAACAAAGCCATTCAAACGCTGTTGTTGTCACTGCTGGCGGCGGCGGTCTTTGTGCCCTACTTCAAACGTTCTCAACGTGTGAAAGAGACGTTTATCCAGCCATAACGGCGCGAGTTTCGTCAGGAATTTAATTCTGCGTGCTCTCAACATCCACAGATTTTGTGTAGAGGTTGAGATGCACCTCTCAATTCCGGATAATAGACGCCTTTCGGCTTCCCAGGTTAAAAAATGACCGATTACTTACTTCTCTTTATTGGCACCGTGCTGGTGAATAACTTCGTGTTAGTGAAGTTTCTCGGCCTATGCCCCTTTATGGGCGTGTCAAAAAAATTGGAAACGGCCATTGGTATGGGACTCGCCACCACTTTCGTGATCACCCTGGCGTCGATTTGCGCCTGGCTGGTGAACCATCTGATTCTGGTGCCGCTCGATCTGGTGTACCTGCGAACCCTGGCGTATATCCTGGTGATCGCCGTGGTGGTGCAATTCACCGAAATGGTGGTGCGCAAAACCAGTCCGTCACTCTATCGCTTGCTGGGTATCTTCCTGCCGCTCATTACCACTAACTGTGCGGTGCTGGGTGTTCCCCTGCTGAGTGTCAATCTTAACCACACCTTTATGCAGGCCGCGGTTTATGGCTTCAGTGCTTCGCTTGGCTTCTCGCTGGTGATGGTGCTGTTCGCTGGCATGCGTGAACGCCTGGTGTTAGCCAATGTCCCCGCGCCGTTTAAGGGCAACTCGATTGCATTGGTCACCGCAGGTTTGATGGCGCTGGCCTTTATGGGCTTTACCGGGTTGGTGAAATTCTAATGACCGCGATTTGGATTGCTATTGTGGCTATTGCTGCGCTGGGCCTGGTTTTTGGCGCCCTGCTCGGTTACGCCTCGCGCCGATTCGAGGTGGAAGAAGATCCGATCGTTGAACAGATCGACAGTATTCTGCCGCAGAGTCAGTGCGGCCAATGTGGTTATCCCGGCTGCCGCCCGTACGCCGATGCCGTGGGTAATAACGGTGAAGCCATTAATAAATGCGCCCCCGGTGGCGAGCAAACCATGCTCAAGCTGGCCGCGCTGCTCAACGTTGAACCGCAACCGCTGGATGGCGGTGAAGAAGTGCAGGAACCGATCCGCACCGTGGCCTGGATTGATGAAGCCAACTGCATTGGCTGCACCAAATGTATTCAGGCTTGCCCGGTAGATGCGATTGTCGGTGCTACCCGTGCCATGCATACCGTGCTGAGCGATGTCTGTACCGGCTGTGATTTGTGTGTTGCTCCCTGCCCGACCGACTGTATTGAAATGCGTCCGGTTGCCACGACCACGGCCAACTGGAAATGGGATCTCGAAACCATTCCTGTACGGGTGATCCCGGTAGAAACTCATGCTTAATTTGTTAAAACTATTCCGCAAAGAGAAGCTGTGGGATTTTCAGGGCGGCATTCATCCGCCGGAAATGAAAACACAGTCTAACGGCACGCCGTTAAGCCAGTTACCGCTGCCTGAACAATTCATCATTCCGTTAAAACAGCATATCGGCCATGAAGGCGAGATTTGCGTCTCACCGGGCGATCACGTCTTGCGTGGTCAGCCGCTGACGTTTGGCAGCGGTCGCATGCTGCCGGTGCACGCACCAACCTCCGGCACCATCGAAGCGATTGCGCCACATATGACCGCGCACCCTTCGGGTCTTTCCGAACTGTGCATTTTCCTGCGCGCCGATGGTGAAGATCGCTGGACCACGCTCGATCCGCAACCTGACTTCCGTTCGCTTACTCGTGAAGATGTCGTCAAACGCATCCATGAGGCAGGCGTCGCCGGTTTGGGGGGGGCAGGCTTCCCGACCGCCACCAAGCTACGTGGCGGATTGCGCGGCGTCAAAACCCTGATTATCAATGCCGCAGAGTGCGAACCTTACATCACCGCCGATGATCGTCTGATGCAGGACTGCGCGGCTGAAGTGCTGGAAGGTTGTCGTATCCTCGCCTGGGTATTGCAGGCTGAGCGTGTGCTGATTGGCATCGAAGATAACAAACCCGAAGCGATTGCAGCGCTGAAGCAGGCTTTGGGTGGTGACCGCGAGTTGCAACTGCGTGTCATCCCCACCAAATACCCTTCTGGCGGTGCTAAACAACTGACCCAGATTCTTACTGGCGTTGAAGTGCCGCACGGCGGTCGTTCGACCGATATTGGCGTGCTGATGCAAAACGTCGGTACGGCCTGGGCGGTAAAACGCGCCATTATCGATGGCGAGCCAATTACCGAACGCGTCGTTACCCTGACCGGCGAAGCCATTGCGCAGCCGCGTAACGTTTGGGGACGCCTGGGTACGCCAGTTAGCCATCTGTTACATCATGTGGGTTTCGCACCGGGTTCGCGTCAGATGGTGATCATGGGCGGCCCGCTAATGGGTTTTACGCTGCCGTCACTGAATGTGCCGCTGGTTAAAATCTCCAACTGCATTCTGGCACCTTCTGCCAGTGAAATGGGCAATAACGAAGAAGAACAGTCTTGTATTCGTTGCAGTGCCTGTGCGGATGCCTGCCCGGCGAAACTGCTGCCTCAGCAGCTGTTCTGGTACAGCCAGGGCGGCGATCATGAGAAGGCGCGCGCTCACAATATCGATGACTGCATTGAGTGCGGTGCCTGTGCGTACGTCTGCCCAAGTAATATTCCGCTGGTGCAATATTATCGCCAGGAGAAGGCAGAGCTGCGCGCTATCGATCTCGAAGCGAAGCGCACCGCCGAAGCTAAAGCGCGCTTTGAAGCGCGTCAGGCGCGTTTAGAGCGGGAAAAACTGGCGCGTGAAGCGCGTCATGAAGAAGCTAAACAGCGTGTGGCACGTAGCGATCAGGGTGAACGTGACGCGGCGATTGCTCGCGTTAAGGCGCGTGCCGCCAAAACACCGGAACAGGAAACTGCCGAACGTGAGGCTCGCCATGCCCAGGCGTTAGCTCAGCAGGCGGAAAAACAGTCTGAAACGCAGGCGCTGAGTCGCCAGTCTGGCGATCCGCGTAAAGCCGCGGTGGAAGCGGCCATTGCACGTGCTAAGGCGAAGAAGTCTGGTGTGGCGGTTGGCGAACAACCGTCTGAAGCTGCTGGTGTTGCACCCGCCGCTGAGGCTGATCCACGTAAAGCTGCGGTTGAAGCCGCCATTGCGCGCGCCAAAGCGAAGAAAGCCGCTGCGGCGGCTGGTGAACAAGCGCCTGAACCTGCTGATGTCACTCCTGCCGCTGAGGTCGATCCTCGCAAAGCCGCGGTTGAAGCCGCTATTGCCCGTGCCAAAGCGAAGAAAGCCGCTGCGGCTGGCGAACAAGCGCCTGCATCTGCTGATGCAGCCCCGGCTGCAGAAGTTGATCCGCGTAAAGCGGCGGTTGAAGCCGCCATTGCGCGCGCTAAAGCGAAGAAAGCTGCGGCGGCTTCTTGTGAACAAGTGTCTGAGCTTGCTGACGCAGTACCTGCCGCTGAAGTTGATCCGCGTAAAGCAGCGGTTGAGGCCGCCATTACTCGAGCTAAGGCGAAGAAAGCGGCTGCGGCTGCGGCGGCTGAGCAGATTTCTGAACCTGCTGACGAACCACACGCATCTGAGCCTTCTGATGCAGCACCTGCCGCTGAAGTCGATCCGCGCAAAGCTGCGGTGGAAGCGGCCATTGCGCGCGCTAAAGCGAAGAAAGCTGCGGCGGCTGCCGAGCAAGCTTCTGCGTCTGTTGAAGCCGCACCTGAATCATCTTCTGAAGTGGAGGCTGCTGCCTCTCCTGACTCCGCCGACCCACGTAAAGCGGCCATTGCCGCCGCGGTCGCCCGTGCCAAAGCGCGTAAAGCGCAGCAGCAGCCTTCGACGACTGAGGATTAAATGGCTTTTCGTATCGCAAGTTCCCCTTATACCCACAACCGCCGCAGCACCGGCAACATCATGCTGCTGGTGGTACTGGCTGCGCTGCCGGGTATGGCCGCGCAGTGGTATTTCTTTGGCGTGGGTTTTCTGATTCAGGTATTGCTCGCCACCGCCACTGCGTGGATCACCGAAGGCGCCATTTTGCGTCTGCGCAAAACACCAGTGGTTCCGACTCTCTCGGATAACTCCGCCCTGCTCACCGCGCTGCTGCTCGGCATCAGTCTGCCGCCGCTGGCGCCCTGGTGGCTGGTGGTCATTGGTACCATGTTTGCCATTGTTATCGCGAAACAACTGTATGGCGGCCTGGGTCAAAACCCCTTCAACCCAGCGATGGTCGGTTATGTGGTCTTACTGATCTCCTTCCCGGTGCAGATGACCAGCTGGTTGCCGCCGGATACATTGCAGGCAATCAAACCCGGCCTGCTGGATTCCCTCAGCATGATCTTCACCAATCACACGCTGGCCGGTGAAACCATGCAGCAGTTGCAGCTCGGGGTGGATGGCATCAGCCAGGCCACGCCGCTGGATACCTTTAAAACCGGCTTGCGGGCCGGGCACAGTGCTGAGCAGTTACTGTCTGAGCCGATTTATACCGGCGTGCTGGCGGGATTAGGCTGGCAGTGGATCAACCTCGGTTACCTGCTGGGCGGTATGCTGCTGCTGGCAAAAAATGCCATTCGCTGGCACATACCCGTCAGTTTCCTCGTGTCGCTGGCCTTCTGCGCCACCCTTGGCTGGTTGTTTTCACCGGAATCGCTGAACTCGCCGCTGATTCATTTGTTCTCCGGCGCGACCATGCTCGGCGCATTCTTTATCGCCACCGATCCGGTCACCGCCTCGACCACTAACCGTGGTCGCCTGGTTTATGGAGCACTGATTGGTTTGCTGGTGTGGCTGATTCGCAGCTTTGGCGGATATCCGGACGGTGTGGCCTTCGCGGTTCTGTTGGCGAACATTTGCGTGCCGCTGATTGATTACTACACCCAGCCGCGCGTTTACGGCCATCGCAAGGATTAATGATGTTCGATGCTATTCGTAAAAATGCCGTGACGCTGGCGGCGTTTGCAGTGATCACCACCGGCGTCACTGCGGTGGTGAACTATGTCACCAAGCCGACGGTGGAACATCAGACGGCACTTCAGCAAAAAAACCTGCTCGATCAGGTGGTGCCCACCGAGATGTATGACAACCACATTCAGCAAGAGTGTTTCCTGGTGACGGATGCAGCGGCATTAGGCAATAACCAGCCGCATCATCTCTATCTGGCGCGTAAAGGTGATAAACCCGTCGCGGCGGCTCTTGAGACTACCGCGCCAGACGGCTATTCTGGTGCGATTCAGATGCTGGTCGGTGCCGATTTTCACGGCAAAGTATTAGGTGTCCGGGTAGTGGAACACCATGAAACGCCTGGACTGGGTGACAAGATTGAACTGCGCATTTCCGACTGGATCAACAGCTTTAACGGCAAAGTGGTGCACGGTGCCGACGACAAGAACTTTGCGGTGAAAAAAGACGGTGGTGAATTTGATCAATTTACCGGCGCGACCATTACCCCGCGCGCAGTGGTGAATGCCACTAAACGTACCGCATTACTGATTGAAACGTTGCCAGCGAAGCTCTCTTCGCTGCCCGAATGTGGAGATGCACCATGAGTGAAGCAAAATCCCTGCTGGTTGGCGGCCTGTGGAAGAACAACTCCGCCTTGGTGCAACTGCTGGGCTTGTGCCCGCTGCTGGCCGTGACCTCAACCGCCACTAACGCCCTCGGCCTTGGCCTGGCCACCACGCTGGTGTTAACCATCACCAACAGCGCTATCTCCGCCTCGCGTCGTTGGGTGCCGGCGGAAATCCGTATCCCTATTTACGTCATGATCATCGCTTCGGTAGTGAGCTGCGTGCAGATGCTGATCAATGCTTACGCTTACGGGCTGTATCAGTCACTGGGTATCTTCATTCCCCTGATCGTGACCAACTGTATTGTGGTGGGTCGTGCGGAAGCGGTGGCTTCTAAGAGCAGTATTCCGCTGTCGGCGCTGGATGGTTTTGCCATTGGCATGGGCGCGACCTGCGCGATGGTGACGCTAGGTTCGATTCGTGAATTGATCGGTAGCGGCACCCTGTTTAACGGTGCTGACCAACTGCTGGGCCCCTGGGCCAAAGCGCTGCGCATTGAAGTGTTCCATTTCGATTCACCGATGTTGCTGGCGATGCTGCCGCCTGGAGCTTTTATTGGCTTAGGCATGCTGCTGGCCGGTAAATATCTGATCGATCAGAAAATGAAGCAACGAGCCGCCCTGCGCGCTGCTGAACCTGAAGCCGCGCCACAAGGTGAAACCGGGAAGGCCGTGTGAACAAGGAAAAGCGACTGCAAATTCTCACGCGCCTGCGTGATGACAATCCGCATCCCACCACGGAGCTGTACTTCAGTTCGCCGTTTGAACTGCTGATTGCGGTGCTGCTGTCCGCGCAGGCCACGGATGTCAGCGTGAATAAAGCCACGGCGAAGATGTATCCGGTGGCAAACACCCCCGCCGCCATTTTGGCTTTGGGTGTTGATGGTGTGAAAGAGTTCATCAAGACCATCGGCCTGTTTAACAGCAAAGCGGAAAACGTTATTAAAACCTGCCGCATTCTTATTGAGCAGCACGGTGGTGAAGTACCGGAAGATCGCGCGGCATTAGAAGCCCTGCCCGGCGTCGGACGCAAGACCGCCAATGTGGTGCTGAATACCGCCTTTGGCTGGCCGACCATTGCCGTGGATACGCATATCTTCCGCGTCAGCAATCGCACCCGCTTCGCGCCCGGCAAGAACGTCGAAGAAGTCGAAGATAAACTGATTAAAGTGGTGCCATCTGCCTTTAAAGTCGATTGCCACCATTGGTTAATCTTGCACGGCCGCTATACTTGCGTGGCACGTAAACCGCGCTGCGGCTCCTGCCTGATCGAAGATTTGTGTGAGTTTGACGCTAAAGAGTCTTAGTGTCCGCCATGGGCTTCAGCCACGGCTCCCACAGAAAGACTGAGTCCGTCGCCAGCACGCGAAGATGGTCCGCATTCGCACCGCAGGCATTAACAGGGATTGCAGGGTCATGAGTCTTCCTCGCTGACAAAAGTTTCATCCGGCACGTCCGGGGCGTTACTGATAATGAATATGTCGGCCGGGAGCGTGAAGTTGCGCAGCTTCAGCAGCGCCAGCGGCCCTTCCCCCGCTTCTGTTCGCAGAATGTAGTTCAGCGGACGGCCGTCGGGAGCCTGCCAGGTGAGCTGCCAGCTGCTGCTGATGCCCGGATTAGCGCTGACCTGAGCCTTATCCAGCAGGCGAATCAGGCCCCAGCTCCCTGGCATATCACCATACTGGCGGGTGCCAGCCTTCGTGCTTATCCAGCTCAGTGATGCGCCGGGCGCTTCAGTGTCAGCCGGCCAGGTGAAGCGTTTCCACACCGGTTGCTGATTCATGTAGGTGAGCTTCTGACTGTCGATAATCAGGTCAGTCTGCATCACGTCTGCAGCCGTGCCAGGACGCAGCTCAAAGTGCAGCCCGGCCTCACCGTTGGTGAACACCACATCGGAAATCCGGCTCAGTTGATTAAGCGCCAGCAGAAAGGCCGGGTTAAAAGTCAGCCCCTGGGCGTTGATGCTGTCCGGTATCCAGCGCGTGCCTTCGCGGTGCAGCACACCGCTCAGGCGCGACTGCAGGAAGCGGGTGATGCGACCGTTGTCCGCATTCAGATATTTCGCCAGCAGCGGCAGTGACACCTCACTGCTGACATTTTTAAACGGATAGCGGCCGCCAAACGCGCTGTTCCACTCGTTCACCAC
>NZ_OBEC01000024.1:0-10501 GCF_900215395.1 Pantoea sp. GL120224-02
CGGACGAAAGCCTTCTCATTATCAGGTGTTTCTGGCGTGCGCCAGACAACGCCGTCAACAGCGTACAGCGTCAGACCACACCAGTCAGGGTGGGAAGTCTGTGCATTCCAGAGCTCGCTGCTCTGTCCGAAAACCCGCCGTACAGCGTCGTCCCCCAGCCGCTGCCTTGCCTGCACTACGGCACTGGGCGCAACGAAAGGACGGTTTCCCGGTAAAAGAATATCAAGGCGATTAACGATGGCGTGAAGGGATTCTTTGCGCTCAAGGGCCATGCCGATGAGACACCAGACCATCAGATCTGTAGTGAGTCTGCGCTTACGGAGCGTGACCGTGCCAGCTTCCTCAAGGCAGCGGCTGATGAGCGCAGGGTCAAGAACATCCGCGAGCGTATTCAGAGGATTACGAAGAGAATCGTAACGAGAGACGATATCAAGGGCCTGACTGAGCTGCATAAAAAAATCCGGAAACGAAGCGTTTCCGGATTCTTACACAGCCACTGGATCGTTCAACTGATCCTTAACTGATCGGCATTAGGCCTTTCGGCCCGTTTTCTTTTATGCGTTCTGGCGCCACCATTCGGCGAGCAGAATGCCAGTCGCCACGGAGACGTTAAGACTCTCAACGTTGCCGGTACCGCCAATCGACAGGCTGATATCACCCTGCTGGAAGGCGCTGTCGGACAGACCTTCACGCTCCTGACCCAGTACCAACACCATTTTGGCTGGCAGCTCAGCTTTCGCCAGCGGCGTGCCTTCATGGCTTGAAGTCGTCACGATGGTGTAACCCGCTTTGCGGAAGGCTTCCAGACCGCTGGCAAAACTTTCACCGCTGATCGCCTGCACATGTTCTGCGCCACCTTCGGCAGTACGTACTGCCGCGCCCGATTCCAGCAGGGAAGCATCGTTAACCAGCAAACCTTTCACACCGAAGTGTGCGCAGCTACGCATGATGCCACCGAGATTGTGCGGGTTGCTGACATCTTCCAGCGCCAGCACGCAATCCCTGGTATCCGCTTTTTTCAGCCACTCAGAGACTTCCATGCCTATACGTTTCTTGATGATGAAGCACACGCCGCCGTGGTGTTCGGTGCCTGAAGCCTTAGTCAGCTCGGCATCATCCACCACGTGGTAGGCTTTACGGTTGGCCGCTAACCAGCGCAGCGTTTCGCGGAAGCGCGGGGTGACGCTCTGGATAAACCAGGCACGTACAATGCTCTCTGGACGGCTGGCAAACAGCGCCTGGCAGGCATTTTCGCCGTAAACGCGCGTCTCTTCCTGACGCTGACGGCGAATCTGCTCGGGATCGATCACCGGCTTATTGCTCGCTGCCTCATCAATCTGGCTATCGTCCGCTACCGGTGGGCGTGAAACGGTGCGCCACGGAGAATCACCAAAGCTGCGATTGTCATCACGATCGTCGCGACGACCGAAGCTGCGACCGCGGTCAGCATTGCGTGCATCACGCGCGGGCGTTCCGCGTCCACCTGCACTGCTGCGACCACCTTCTTCATTATTACGTGCAGTACGAGGACCAGAACGACGATTATCTTCCTGGCGCGCAGCAGGACGGCCGCCTTTGCCGGTACGGGGATTTGGCTTTTGGCCTGCATCCTCATCACGTACATACATCACTTTTACCTTGCCGCTTTTGCCTTTAAATTCGTCGTTCATTTGTTCCTCCTGCATTGAGAGCGCGAAGATTACCTGATGTGCTGGAGCTTAGCTATCAACTATTGAACCTATTGGGCAATCCAGATTGAGCATAGCACTCAACCTTTTCATAATGTTCGGCAATCATAACATTTACAGGTCCGGTTTGAGGTGACGATGAATACTGTATGTGCCTCCTGTCAGGCAACTAACCGCGTTCCCGAGGAACGTATTGCCGATGGCGCCAAGTGTGGTCGCTGTGGCGACGAGCTGTTCAATGGTGAAGTCGTGAATGCCACGGCAGCCACGCTTGATAAATATTTGCAGGACGATTTGCCCGTGGTGGTCGACTTTTGGGCGCCGTGGTGCGGTCCGTGCGTGAACTTCGCGCCTGTTTTTAAGGATGTCGCTGACGAACGCCGCGGTAAAGTGCGCTTTGTGAAAGTGAACACGGAAGCCGAACCGGCACTCAGCTCACGCTTCCGCATCCGCAGTATCCCGACCATTATGGTGTTCAAAAAAGGTGAGATGGTCGACATGTTAAACGGGGCAATGCCCAAAGCGCCGTTTAATGAGTGGCTCGACGAATCACTTTAAGCACCTCAGGCCAGCCCCTGTGCTGGCCTTGCTGTTCGCCTTCCATTAAACTGGCGTTTTTTTCCTGCCTGCGATTCTATGTCTGAAAATGCCGTTCTGCGCTTACGTGCGCAACGTTTAGCACGCGCTACGCGCCCGTTTCTTGCCCGTGGCAATCGCGTGTTGCGTTGCCAGCGTTGTCTGTTGCCGCAAAAAAATTGCCTGTGTGCCACGCTGCAACCGCAGCTAGCACGCAGCCGTTTTTGCCTGGTGATGTTCGATACCGAGCCGATGAAGCCGAGCAATACCGGACGCCTGATTGCCGATATCCTGCCTGATACGCTGGCGTTTGGCTGGTCACGCACCGAACCTGATGAAGCGATGCTCGCAGCAGTGCAAACCACCGATTATCAGCCACTGGTAGTATTTCCGGGCTCGTATGCCGATGCAGGCAGGGAAGTCCTCATCACACCTCCGCTCACCGGCAAACCACCGCTATTTATTATGCTGGATGGCACCTGGACCGAAGCCCGCAAAATGTTCCGCAAAAGCCCCTGGCTGGATGCGTTCCCGGTGATGTCACTCAACGTTTCCACACCGTCGCGCTACACGCTGCGGGAAGCGCACGGCGAGGGCCAGCACTGTACCGCTGAAGTGGCCGCCGCGCTGCTGGAACAGGCTGGCGATGTTGAGGCAGCAAGCGCGTTACAGCAGCATTTTGAGCATTTCCGCCACGCTTATTTGGCAGGCAAGCCGCATCATCCTGTGCACTATCAGGAAAGTGTGCTGTAGGGATCGCCTGATTTTTTAACTCGTCCGTTTGATTTATAGTCGCACATCGCCATGGAGTTGGCTCCCAACATAAGGATGATGCGCTATGAAAGTCTGGTGGCTTGTTGTGCTGCTGATAGCGGGCTGCAGCACGGCACCGCAAACTGACTGCCCTTACCCACTGCCGTTACAATCCGTTAGCACACGCCCAGGTGGCATCATTAGCGTTGCTGAATTGCAGCCCGGTGATTTGCTGCTCTCCTCCGCCACCTCGCCTCAATCCTGGGGCATTCGCCTGATTAGCTTCAGCGGTGTCAGCCATGCCGCAATCTACCTGGGTGATCGGCAAGTGGCGGAAGCCGTGGGCAGTGGTGTCAAAATCATTCCGCTGCAACAGGCTATTGAGGAGAGTAATAACGTGTTGGTGCTACGCGTGCCCAGCCTCACTCAAGACCAAAGCTCGCTGTTGCGCGAATTTGCCCACCAGCAACAAGGCAAAAAATACAATTTCAAAGGTATCGTGATGTTCATGCCGTTTATGGTTTCGCGCCGCGTCTGCGAGCTGCCGCTGATGCACGAAAATCTACGCAGTGCCTGTCTCACTGCATTAGCGCGCGTGCAACTCGCCGACGTTGACGATCCTCAAGCCAATCGCTTCTTCTGCTCAGAATTCGTCATCGCAGGATATCGCCATGCAGGCGTCGAGCTACTTCAGGGACAGGCGAGCTGGGTCAGTCCGGCTGATCTCATGCATCTGCGTGATGGAGATGTCTCAGCATGGCATAGCGAGCAGAATATGCAGTACATCGGCCATTTAAAGCGCTGGAACCTTAAAGAGATCCTCAGCCTGCGATCGGCGAGTCGGCAAGCAGAGTAAAAAGCGTTTACAATCATGCCAATCTTGATGTCGGGAGCGGATGATGAGCCAACGCGGACTGGAAGCACTGTTACGACCTAAATCAATCGCGGTGATTGGTGCGTCAGTTACACCGGGGCGCGCCGGCTACTTTATGATGCGTAATTTGCTGGCTGGCGGATTTAGCGGTCCGGTGCTGCCGGTCACGCCGAAGTATAAAGCCGTAAGCGGTGTGCTGGCCTGGCCGGATATTGCCAGCCTGCCGTTCGCGCCCGATCTCGCCATTATCTGTACTCATGCCAAACGCAATCTGGAGCTGCTGCAGCAGCTGGGTGATAAAGGCTGCAAAGCCTGCATCATTCTCTCCTCGCCCGCCAGTCAGCTTGAAGAGTTGAAAGCCTGCGCCAGCCAGTGGCAAATTCGCCTGCTCGGCCCGAACAGTCTGGGATTGCTGGCCCCGTGGCAAGGATTAAACGCCAGCTTCTCGCCGGTGCCGATCGCAAAAGGACGCATTGCCTTTATTTCTCAATCCGCTGCGGTATCCAACACCATTCTTGATTGGGCTCAACAGCGCAATCTCGGCTTCTCCTGGTTTATCGCTTTGGGCGACAGTCTGGATATTGATGTTGATGACTTGCTGGATTTCCTGGCGCGTGACGGTAAAACCAGCGCTATTCTGCTCTATCTAGAGCATCTCAGTGATGCGCGCCGCTTTGTTTCGGCCTCTCGTAGCGCCTCACGCAATAAACCGATTCTGGTGATCAAAAGCGGTCGCAGCCATCAGGCACAGGCGATGATTGGCACACTCAGCGGGCTGGATGCAGCATGGGATGCCGCGATTCAGCGTGCCGGTTTGCTGCGGGTGCAGGACACGCATGAACTGTTTTCCGCGGTGGAATCGCTAAGCCATATGCGTCCATTGCGAGGGGATAGATTGATGATCATCAGCAACGGCGCAGCCCCCGCAGCCTTAGCACTGGATGAGCTGTACGCGCGTAATGGCAAACTGGCTACGCTGAGTGATGAGACTTTACAAGCCTTGACCACGTTGTTGCCCGAGGGCGTTGGGCGCGGTAATCCGCTGGATCTCAAGGACGATGCCACCCCTGCGCGCTATGTTGCCTGCATTGAACAACTACTGGATAGCCATGAACTCGATGCATTAATGATTATCCATGCCCCGAGCGCCGTGTCTCCCGCCACCGAAACGGCCGAGCAAATTATTGCGACAGTGGCAAAACATCCGCGCGGCAAACAGGTGACACTTCTCACTAACTGGTGTGGCGAATACTCGTCACAAGCCGCTCGTCGTGCTTTCACTCAGGCCGGAATCCCCACCTGGCGCACGCCGGAAGGCACGGTGACCGCTTTCATGCACCAGGTCGAATATCGCCGTAACCAGAAGCAATTGCGTGAAACCCCCGCTTTGCCGATAGGCCTGACACAAAATAGTACGCAGGCGCACCAGTTGATTCAGCAAGCGCTGGATCAGGGGATCAACACGCTGGATACCCACGAAGTGCAACCGGTGCTGCAAGCGTATGGTTTGTCGACGCTACCGACCTGGATTGCGAGTGACAGCCGTGAGGCCGCCACTACTGCCGATCAGATTGGTTATCCGGTGGCGCTTAAGCTGCGGTCGCCGGATATTCCACACAAATCAGAAGTTCAGGGCGTGATGCTGTATCTGCGCAGTTGTGAGGAGGTCGAGCAGGCCGCTGAAGCGATATTTGATCGCGTGCGCCACACCCATCCTCAAGCCCGAATTGATGGATTGCTGGTACAAAGCATGGCGAATCGTGCGGGTGCGCAGGAATTACGCGTGGTGGTGGAGCAAGATCCGCTGTTTGGTCCCATCATTATGCTGGGTGAAGGCGGCGTAGAATGGCAGGCCGATAAACAGGCTGCCGTCGCACTTCCCCCATTGAACATGACGCTGGCGCGTTATCTGGTGATTCAGGCGATGAAGAGCGGCAAAGTGCGCAGTCGCAGTGCGTTGCGTCCACTGGATATTGCCGGGCTGAGCCAATTGCTGGTGCAGGTTTCAAATCTGGTGGTAGATTGCCCGGAGATCCAGCGGCTGGATATCCATCCGCTGCTGGCCTCCGCGAATGAATTCACCTTGCTGGATGTCACGCTGCAACTCGCGCCATTTACTGGTGATAACGAAGCGCGTCTGGCTATCCGTCCTTACCCGCATCATCTTGAAGAACAAGTACAGCTGAAAGATGGGCAGTATTGCCTGTTCCGTCCGATCTTGCCGGAAGATGAACCACAACTGCGCGCGTTTATCGCTCAGGTAACGAAAGAAGACCTTTATTATCGTTATTTCAGTGAGATCAATGAGTTCACGCATGAGGATCTCGCCAACATGACCCAAATCGACTATGACCGAGAGATGGCCATTGTTGCAGTACGACAGCACAACGGGAATGATGAGATTATTGGTGTGACGCGTGCGATCTCGGATGCCGATAACATTGATGCGGAGTTTTCGGTGCTGGTGCGCTCCGATCTTAAAGGACTCGGGATGGGCAGACGATTGCTGGAAAAGATGATCCGCTATACGCGCGATCATGGTCTGCAACAATTGAACGGTATCACCATGCCACACAACACCGGCATGATTACGCTGGCACGAAAACTGAATTTTCGTGTGAATATACAATTGGATGATGGCATTGTCAGCCTGAATTTACCGCTCGGTGAGGCGTGATGATATCCTGTACAGAAAGGTAAAAATCCTCCTTATCAGGCCGGTTGATGTTATTATTTACCGTTAGGATCATGATTTGATGGCAAAAGGCCATGCAATGAACAGAGAAGAAGTGCACTGTGATGTTGTCTAAATTTAAACGCAATAAACACCAACAACACCTCGCACAGCTGCCTAAACTGTCACAATCCGTGTCGGATGTGACCACGCTTTACTCGCCTGCCGAGTTCCGTGAGACCCTGCTGACGAAAATCGCTGCGGCTGAAAAACGCATCTGCATCGCCGCGCTCTATCTCGAGAACGACGACGGCGGGCGTGGCATCATGCAGGCGCTCTATGCTGCGCGTCAGGCACGTCCGGAGCTGGATATCAGTATTCTGGTGGATTGGCATCGCGCGCAGCGTGGCCGAATTGGCGCCGCTCGTGGACTGACCAACGCTGATTGGTATTGCGAGATGGCAGCACAGCATCCCGAGATCGCTATTCCAGTGTATGGCATTCCCGTTAACACGCGTGAAGCACTTGGCGTACTGCATCTGAAAGGCTTCATTATTGATGACACCTTACTGTATAGCGGCGCCAGCCTGAATGATGTATATCTGCATCAGCATGATAAATATCGCTATGATCGCTATCAGCTAATCCGCAATCCACAATTGGCGGACACCATGTACGCGTGGATTTGCGAAAATCTCAAGCAGTCCGATGCGGTTAATCGCCTTGACCAGACTGAGCGTCCATCCAGCCCTGAAATTAAAAACGAAACACGCCAGTTCCGCCAGGATTTGCGCAGTTTTAACTACCAGTTCGCGGGGAATACTGACAATGACTCACTGGCGGTCACGCCGCTGGTGGGCCTTGGCAAACGCAGTCTGCTCAATAAAACCATCTTCCATTTGATGCCGTGCGCCGAGCGTAAACTGACGCTGTGCACGCCTTACTTCAACCTGCCAGCGATCCTGGTGCGTAATCTGATCCACCTGCTGCGTCAGGGTAAAGAAGTGGAGATCATCGTGGGCGATAAAACCGCCAACGATTTCTACATCCCGCCTGACCAGCCGTTTAAAATCATCGGCGCACTGCCCTATCTGTATGAGATCAACCTGCGACGCTTTCTGAGCCGTTTGCAGTATTACGTCAATAACGGCCAGTTGACGGTGCGTTTGTGGAAAGACGGCGAAAACAGTTATCACCTGAAAGGCATTTGGGTGGATGACGAGTGGATGATGATTACCGGTAATAACCTTAATCCGCGCGCCTGGCGACTGGATTTGGAAAATGCGGTGCTTATCCATGATCCGAAGAATGAGCTGGCAGAACAGCGCGAGAAAGAGCTGGCGTTGATTCGTGAACATACCACGACGGTCCAGCACTTCCGCGAATTAGAGAGTATTTCTGACTATCCGGCGAAAGTACGTAAGTTAATCCGTCGTCTACGCCGTATCCGTATTGACCGTCTTATCAGTCGCTTACTCTAGCAGATGCGTGCGTTCATCCTCTGCGTAGTTTTACTTTGTAGTGGATGTGCGCATGTGGCACAAGATAACTGGACCGGTAAGGACAAAGCTGAACACTTCTTCTCTTCTGCCGTGCTAGCCGCTGCCGGCAGTGAAATCTCCCAACACCAGCATCAAAGCCGTGGACAAAATTTACGTTTTGGCTTTTTGTTCTCGCTGAGTTTTGGCGTAGGAAAAGAGTTATATGACAGCCGCTCTTCGGGGAGCGGCTGGAGTTGGAAAGATCTCAGCTATGACGTGGCGGGAGCGGCCACTGGCGTTGCCTTGTGGAATTTAAGCCAATAATCACAGTGCAATGCCCTTCCCTTTGCGATGGAGCATCAGGGAAATAACGAAGGCCAATGCCCCCATCGCCGACACATACCAGAAGAAACTGGTTTCAATCCCCTCTTTCTTCAGCAGTAAAGCGACATACTCGGCCGAACCACCAAAGATCGCATTAGCCACCGCATAAGATAAGCCAACACCTAGTGCGCGCACTTCTGGCGGGAACATTTCTGCTTTCAGAATGCCACTGATGGCGGTATAGAAGCTGGTGATAATCAGCGCCAGCATGATCAGTGCAAATGCGGCCCAACCGCTCTGCACATTTTGCAGCATCATCAGGATCGGCACGGTACAGACCGCTGCACCCGCACCAAAGATCATCATCGAGGATCGACGACCGATCTTATCTGAAAGCGCTCCAACGATCGGCTGAATCAACATGAAGACGAATAATGCAGCAGTCATCAATCCGCTGGCACTGCGTGCATCCATCCCTGCCGTGTTGACGAGATACTTTTGCATGTAGGTGGTAAAGGTGTAGAAGCTCAGTGAACCGCCGGCAGTAAAACCCAATACCATCAGAAATGCGCGTGAGTGATTGCGCAGCAAACCCATAACGCTGCCCGCATCTTTATGTTCACGATTCTTTTTCTCGGAGGTTTCATTCAGTGAGCGACGCAGCCACAGAGCGACCACAGCCAGCACGGCGCCAAGGAAGAAGGGGATACGCCAACCCCAACTCCGCAACTCTTCGTCGCTGAGGATCTGTTGCAGCACTACCACGGTAAGAACCGCTAACAGCTGCCCGCCGATCAGCGTCACATACTGGAATGATGCGTAAAATCCTTTACGGCCTTCTAAAGCGACTTCACTCATGTAAGTAGCGCTGGTGCCATACTCTCCTCCCACTGACAACCCTTGAAACATACGCGCCAGCAGCAGGATCACCGGTGCCGCTACGCCAATTTCGCCGTATCCTGGCAGGCAGGCGATCACCAGGGATCCTAAACACATCATGCAGACAGAAATCAGCATTGAGTTTTTACGTCCATGGCGATCGGCGATATAGCCAAACAGCCAGCCACCAATCGGACGCATTAAAAATCCAGCGGCGAATACACCTGCTGTTTGCAGTAACTGCGTAGTGGTATCGCCTGCCGGGAAGAATACATGCGCGAAATAGAGTGAGAAAAAGGAGTAAACGTAGAAATCGAACCACTCGACCAGGTTGCCCGATGACGCGCCAACAATCGCCCAGATGCGTTGTTTGCTGTTTATCGTTGATTCAGATGGTGCCACTTTTTGTTGTAGTGAGTCGGTCATGTCTTACCTCATTTCCTTGCGATAAATTAATGCCAAAGGATTCAGTAAAGCACGTGTTGGGCGGTTTCGGGAATTGGATGACGTTGAAGGTGCTAATTTGTGATTAGTAAGGGATTTTGGGGGTGAAATTAGGGCGATTGCATGCAATTTCAGCGTTATATAGACGTAAAAAAACCCTGAACTTTCGTTCAGGGTTTCTTCACTTGTTTGATGCCTGGCAGTTCCCTACTCTCGCATGGGGAGGCCCCACACTACCATCGGCGCTACGGCGTTTCACTTCTGAGTTCGGCATGGGGTCAGGTGGGACCACCGCGCTAAAGCCGCCAGGCAAATTCTTGTGCTCTGTCCTGTGTCTTTTGTGCTGATGCTGCGTTGCTCTCCCTCGCGTAACTCAGTCACATACCTCAGTATGCTCCTTCGTTCCGTCCCGGTCGGCGCCTTGCCTCAGCGCAAAATCCTTCGGACTTAACTCCGCAGGACATCGCTAATTCTTTTATCCGGATGAACAAAGCTGAAAATCTACTTCTGCGTCTCTCAAAAAACGCCTCTGGCGTTGTAAGGTTAAGCCTCACGGGTCATTAGTACCGGTTAGCTCAATGCATCGCTGCACTTACACATCCGGCCTATCAACGTCGTCGTCTTCAACGTCCCTTCAGGACTCTCTGGGAGTCAGGGAGAACTCATCTCGGGGCAAGTTTCGTGCTTAGATGCTTTCAGCACTTATCTTTTCCGCACTTAGCTACCGGGCAATGCCATTGGCATGACAACCCGAACACCAGTGGTGCGTTCACTCCGGTCCTCTCGTACTAGGAGCAACCCCCCTCAA
>NZ_OBEC01000009.1:0-230110 GCF_900215395.1 Pantoea sp. GL120224-02
AAGACGACGACGTTGATAGGCCGGATGTGTAAGTGCAGCGATGCATTGAGCTAACCGGTACTAATGACCCGTGAGGCTTAACCTTACAACGCCAGAGGCGTTTTTGAAGAGACGCGAGTAGATTTTCAGCTTTGTTCAAACGGATTGGTTCGCGTGGTGACGGATGTCACGGCGTGAATAACAGAATTTGCCTGGCGGCTGTAGCGCGGTGGTCCCACCTGACCCCATGCCGAACTCAGAAGTGAAACGCCGTAGCGCCGATGGTAGTGTGGGGTCTCCCCATGCGAGAGTAGGGAACTGCCAGGCATCAAATAAGTGAAGAAACCCTGAACGAAAGTTCAGGGTTTTTTTACGTCTGCAGATCGGCGAAATTAATACTAACAGCCACGAAGATCGCCAAAATACCGCTAAATGCGCTGCGAAAAAAGATTGAAGTGCTCCGTAAAATCCCCCATTTTTCCTCTCAAACACTGTCATTACACCTCATCTATATGCAAAAAACGCATAGAACACCGCGTTGGTCGCGCAAAGATGTAGCATAAATAGGCGGATCAGACCTCCAAATCCCGCCTTAAACTGAAACATTTTCATAATCCGCATGAAGACTCGACATTCAGCGGATGCCAGGCTAATCTCGGGCATCTGGATGTCTAAACGTTTATACGGTTATCAGTAAGAGGTCAGTTAGCTATGCCAATCAGAATCCCCGACGAATTACCGGCAGTGAATTTTTTGCGTAATGAGAACGTGTTTGTCATGGCCTCATCGCGCGCCAGTGTTCAGGAGATTCGCCCGCTAAAAGTACTGATCCTCAACCTGATGCCAAAAAAGATCGAAACGGAAAATCAGTTCTTACGCTTACTCTCCAACTCGCCACTGCAGATCGACATACAGCTACTGCGCATCGACAGCCGTGAGTCACGCAATACGCCGAGCGAGCATCTCAATAACTTTTACTGCAACTTCGAAGATATTGAGCACGATAATTTCGATGGTCTGATCGTTACGGGTGCCCCGCTGGGATTGGTGGATTTCAATGACGTGGCATACTGGCCGCAGATTCAGCGTGTGCTGCACTGGGCGAAAGAACACGTCACATCCACGCTGTTTGTCTGTTGGGCGGTACAAGCCGCGCTGAACATTCTGTACGGCATTCCAAAGCAAACGCGTCAGAACAAACTTTCAGGCGTGTATGAACATCAAATCCTGCATCCGCATGCTTTGTTAACCCGTGGATTTGACGACAATTTCCTCGCGCCGCATTCGCGTTATGCTGATTTCCCGAGCCAGTTAATTCGCGACTATACCGATCTCGAATTGTTTGCCGAATCTGACGCCACCGGGGCTTACCTGATGGCGAGTAAAGACAAGCGCCTGGCGTTTGTAACTGGCCATCCTGAATACGATGCGCTGACGTTATCCGGTGAATACCATCGTGATTATGATGCCGGGCTGCATCCGGAAGTACCATTTAACTACTTCCCACAAGACAATCCTGAACTGCCACCGCGTGCCACCTGGCGCAGCCACGGTAATCTATTGTTCTCAAACTGGCTAAACTATTACGTTTACCAGATTACACCGTTCGATCTGCGTCATATGAACCCCACACTCGACTAAAGCAAAGCTCGCTTTTCTCGTTAAATGTGCCGTGACAGCCTCGTGCTGTCGCGGCATTTTTTTTGCCTTGCGCAAGCTTGTGGAATCCATTGCCTTTAATTTGAGAGTTTAAATTACATATTTATCAGTATAATAAGGCAGTTTAAATATAAAAATGGAAATAGTTTTTGAAAATAAGATAAAAATCATTATGCTCTGATCTTGCCGGTTAAAAATCACCCTACACCCGGATCCCCGTAAATGGGGACGGATCATAACAGGAGCAGCCCGCATGACAGATTCGGTTATCCACAATACGCTGACCTTCACTCAGCCCCTTACCTACGCGGAAAAGCAGCTGCTCACCCCGCAAGCCATCGACTTCCTGCACACACTGGTCGCGCGTTTTGCACCGGAACGTGAGCGCCTGTTAAAAGCACGTCAGCAGCGCCAGCAGCGTTACGATCAGGGTGCCTTACCTGACTTTGATTCGGAAACCACTTCCATTCGTGAACGTGACTGGCAGGTTCGCCCGATTCCCCAATTGCTGCGCGATCGTCGCGTCGAGATCACCGGCCCGCCGGATCGCAAAATGGTGATCAACGCGCTGAATGCGAACGTCAACGTCTTCATGGCCGATTTCGAGGATTCGCTGGCACCCACCTGGCAGAAATTGATGGATGGCCAGCTGACACTGCGTGATGCGGTCAACGGCACGCTGAACTTCACCAGTGAAGCGGGCAAGATCTACCAGCTGAAATCCGATCCTGCTCTGCTGATGTGTCGTGTACGTGGGCTGCATCTGAATGAAAAACACGTTGAGTGGCGCGATCGGGCCATTCCCGGCGGGCTGTTTGATTTTGCGCTCTACCTGTTCCACAACGTTGAGGCACTGCTGGAAAAGGGGCATGGCCCCTGGTTTTATCTGCCAAAAACCGAGCATGCATCTGAAGTGGCGTGGTGGCGTGAGATCTTCCGCTTTAGCGAGGATCGCTTTGATCTGCCGCGCGGCACCATCAAAGCCACGGTATTGATCGAAACGCTGCCAGCGGTATTCCAGATGGACGAGATCCTGTGGGAACTGCGCGATCACGTGGTCGGCCTGAATTGTGGTCGCTGGGATTACATCTTCAGCTACATCAAAACCCTGGCACAGCACGGCGATCGCATTCTGCCGGACCGCCAGCAAATCAGTATGGATCAGCCCTTCCTCGATGCCTATTCACGGTTGCTGATCAAAACCTGCCACCGCCGCGGCGCACTGGCGATGGGCGGCATGTCCGCGCTGATTCCGAGCAAAGATGCCGAGCGTAATGCGTGGGTGATGCAGAAAGTACAGGAAGACAAAGCGCGTGAAGCCGGTAACGGCCATGACGGCACCTGGGTCGCGCATCCGGGGCTGGCCGATATCGCCATGGCTGAATTCGACCGGCAGCTCGGCAATCAGCCTAATCAGCTGCAGGTCAGTCGCGATCAGGATGCACCCATCACCGCCGAACGTCTGCTGCGGCCATGTCGGGGTCTGCGCACTGAAGTGGGTATGCGCGCCAACATTCGCGTGGCGTTGCAGTACCTTGAGGCGTGGATTGGGGGTAACGGCTGCGTGCCGATTGATGGGTTGATGGAGGATGCCGCCACGGCAGAAATTGCCCGCACCTCCATCTGGCAGTGGATTCATCACAAGCAGATCCTCAGCGATGGCCAACTGGTGACCGCCGAACTGTTTGAGCGGCTACTCGATGAAGAGATGCTGGCCCTGCAACAAACGCTGGGCGAGGAGCGCTTCCGTAGCGGACGCTTTGCCGATGCCGCCGCGCTGATGGCGCAAATCACCACGGATAACGAACTGGTTTCTTTCCTTACTCTGCCGGGCTACCGCCTGCTGCCATGAACCTGGAGATAACGCTATGAATCGTCACCAACAGATCAAACAACTGGAATCGAGCTGGAACGACGCACGCTGGCAGGGCATTACCCGCCCCTATAGCGCGGAAGATGTTATCAACCTGCGTGGCTCAGTGAATCCGGCCTGCACGCTGGCAGAGCGCGGGGCGAATAAACTGTGGTCGTTGCTCAATGGTGAGTCCACCAAAGGGTATATCAACAGCCTCGGCGCCTTAACCGGCGGGCAGGCAATACAGCAAGCCAAAGCCGGAATAGAGGCGATCTATCTCTCCGGCTGGCAGGTGGCGGCGGATGCGAATATGGCCGGGCAGATGTATCCCGATCAGTCGCTCTATCCGGCGAACTCGGTGCCGAATGTGGTCGAGCGTATCAATCAGAGCTTCCAGCGCGCCGACCAGATTCAGTGGGCGAATGGTCTGTCGCCAGAAGATGAAGGCTTTATTGACTACTTCCTGCCGATTGTGGCGGATGCAGAAGCGGGTTTTGGTGGCGTGCTCAATGCCTTCGAGCTGATGAAATCGATGATTCAGGCAGGTGCCGGTGCGGTGCACTTTGAAGATCAGCTGGCCTCGGTGAAGAAGTGTGGCCATATGGGTGGCAAAGTGTTAGTGCCCACTCAGGAAGCGATTCAGAAACTGGTGGCTGCGCGGCTGGCAGCTGATGTCATGGGTGTGCCGACGATATTGCTGGCACGCACCGATGCGGATGCCGCTGACTTGATTACCTCCGACTGTGACGAGCGAGATGCTCCGTTTATCACCGGGCAACGTACCGCTGAAGGGTTCTTCCGTACTCGCGCCGGTATTGAGCAGGCGATCAGCCGTGGCTTGTCGTATGCGCCGTACGCAGATGTATTGTGGTGCGAAACCTCGACGCCGGATCTCGAACTGGCGCAACGTTTTGCCGACGCGATTCACGCGCAGTATCCGGGCAAGTTGCTGGCCTACAACTGCTCGCCGTCATTCAACTGGAAGAAGAATCTCGACGATCGCACCATCGCCCGTTTCCAGCAGGCATTAAGCGACATGGGCTATCGCTTCCAGTTCATTACGCTGGCCGGCATTCATAGCATGTGGTTCAACATGTTCGATCTGGCACACGCGTATGCGCAGGGTGAAGGGATGCGCCATTACGTTGAGAAAGTGCAGCAGCCGGAATTTGCCGCGCGCGAAAAAGGCTACACCTTCTCCTCGCATCAGCAGGAAGTGGGCACCGGCTATTTTGATCGCATCACCAACGTGATTCAGGGCGGCCAGTCTTCCGTGACCGCACTGACCGGTTCGACAGAAGCTGCGCAGTTCTGATCAGTCTGCATGCGTACCCTACGAAAATTGCACGACCCATTCGTAGGGTCGCCATTGATGCCGACTAAAACCGCATCGCGGACTTTCATCACGCCTGGCCCATGGATGGGCTCCCTTTGCCGGAGCGTTGCCGATGACACCGAGAGAATCTCTGATCGCCCACACCATTCTGCAAGGTTTCGACGCGCAGTATGGCCGCTTTCTGGATATCACCGCAGGCGCCCAGCAGCGCTTCGAGCAGGCCGACTGGCATGCCGTGCAGCAGGCAATGAAAGCGCGTATCCATCTTTACGATCACCATGTTGGATTGGTGACCAACCAACTGCGCATCCTCAATGATGTGTCAAACTGGGATGAAGCGTTCTGGCTGCGGGTAAAAAGCCACTATGAGACGCTGCTACCCGGTTATCCGCGCCATGAAATTGCCGAAAGCTTCTTTAATTCCGTCTATTGTCGCTTGCAGGGGCACAGCCATCTCGATCCCAATCGGCTGTTTATCATCCCGTCGCAGCCCTATGTCGCCGCGCCGATGGCACAACGTCCATTGTCGCGGCTGTACCGTCCACAAGGCAGCTGGCATGAAGTATTAAGGCAGGTTCTGAACGATATTCCTTTGCGCTTGCCCTGGCAGGATATCACCCGCGATATCGGCTGGATCGTCCGCCACTTGCATGAACAGTTCAGCCCCGCTCAACTGGCCACCGCCACGCTGGATGTCGCCGGTGAACTGTTCTACCGCAATAAAACCGCCTGGATCGTGGCGCGATTGCAGTTGAGTGATGGCATGGTGCCTTGCTTGCTGCCCATCCAGCGCGATGAGGCGGGACGCTTGTGGATCGATACCTGCTTAACCGACAGCGACGACGCCAGCATCGTCTTTGGCTTCGCACGCGCCTATTTTATGGTGTATGCACCGGTGCCCGCAGCGTTGGTTGCCTGGCTGCAACCGATTCTGCCGGGTAAAACCCTCGCCGAACGCTACATGGCCATCGGCTGCCAGAAACACGGCAAAACCGAATGCTACCGCGAATACCTGCATTATCTGTCACACAGCGACGAAGAGTTCACCGTCGCGCCCGGCATCCGCGGCATGGTGATGCTGGTGTTTACGCTGCCCGGATTTGATCGCGTATTTAAGGTGATTAAAGATCGCTTCGCGCCGCAGAAAGAGGTCACTGATGCGCAGGTGCGTGACTGCTATCGCATGGTCAAAGAGCACGACCGTGTGGGACGCATGGCCGATACACAAGAGTTTGAGTACTTCGCGATACCGCGCGCACGTATCCCGGCAGCGCTGATGGAGGAATTTCAACGCGACATTCCGGAGAAGATGGAACTGCGTGAAGATGTGCTGATTATCCGTCATCTGTGGCTGGAGCGTCGTATGGAGCCACTAAATTTGTGGCTGGCGCAGGCCACACCAGAACAGCGTCAGCACGCGATTGGCGAATATGGCGATGCGATTTGCCAGTTGGCGGCAGCGAACATTTTCCCCGGCGACATGCTATTTAAAAACTTCGGCATGACGCGTCACGGTCGCGTGGTGTTTTACGACTACGATGAAATTCGGCCTATGACCGAACTGCAGTTCCGCGATGTGCCGCCAGCACGTTACGAAGAGGATGAGCTGCAAGCCGAGCCGTGGTACAGCGTGGGGCCGGATGATGTGTTCCCCGAAACCTTCCGCTATGCGCTGTGCAGCGAGCCGGGCACCGGTAAGTTATTGCTCGCGCTGCACCCGCAGCTGTTTGATCCGGGCTGGTGGCGCGCGCTGCAAACGCGCATCCGGGAAGGGCATATCGAAGAAGTGATCGCCTGGCGCGCCGGACAGCGTTTCAGCGCGCGCTATGCATCAGTGGCCGCTTAGCGGCCAGAATAGGTCTGCGTGACCAGCCTGGCGGCACGGATCACCAGCGCGCCCAGTTCGGTCACACGGTCGTCGGTCATGCGTGCTATCGGGCCGGAAATCGAGATGGCGGCAAAAGGCTCGCCGTGCTCATCATAGATGGGTGCCGCCACGCAGCGCAGGCCCAGCGCGTGCTCTTCATCATCATGTGAGAAGCCCATCTTGCGAATCAGCGCCAGATTCTCTTTCAGGCTGTGCGGAGACATCAAAGTTTTCGGTGTGTAGTGGTGCAATCCTTTCTGATGCAACAGCGCGGTCACCTGCTCATCGCTGAGATGGGCGAGAAATGCTTTGCCTGCGCCAGACGCGTGCATCGGTAGCTTACCGCCAATCGGTGCCGACATACGCATCAGCTGCGTACACTGCACCTGGTCAATAATCACTGCCTGATAGTCGCTGAGATCCAGCACCGCCAGATTCACTGTCTCTCCGGCATCTTCCATCAGTTTACGCAGGATGGGATGCACAATCGCCAGCAGATTGCGGCTCTGAAGAAAACTGCTGCCGACCACAAAGGCATGTGAGCCGATGGTCCAGAAGCCCAGATCACCAACCTGATGCACAAATCCCTGCTGCTGCATGGTGGTCAGCAGGCGATGCGTGGTGGAATTCGGTAAACCGGCCTGTTGAGCCAGCTCGGTCAGGGCAACGCTGCCGTGAGATTCGGCGATCAGTTCGAGTAAACGCAAACCGCGCGTCAGGGATTGAACTTGCCCACCTGCCGGGGCGCTGGTGGCTGTTGCGGCACGCGGTTTTTTTCCACGTTTCGCCGGTACTGGGGTTGCCATAACGTCTCCACAATCGCATCAATGCTGGAAACCATTTTCGTTTTTGGGCGTATGAATGCAAACGCTGCTTTACTGGTCGGATCTGTAATACTTTCAGGCTGAAAATGTCTCATCTGTCGTGACTTTTGCTCACCGGAAAGTTATGCCAGTATGTTTGGCTGGCATATTAGCCAACGCAATGACGTGGACGGGGCGAGAGTGAGCAATAAAACAGAAATGCTGCATCAGCAACTGGCACAGCGGATTATGATTTTGGACGGTGGCATGGGCACCATGATTCAGAGTTATAAACTCAGCGAAGCCGATTTTCGTGGCAGCCGTTTTGCCGACTGGCCCTCCGATTTGAAAGGCAATAACGACCTGCTAGTGCTCACCAAACCGGACGTTATTCGCGAAATTCATGATGCTTATCTTGCCGCTGGCGCAGATATTCTGGAAACCAACACCTTCAACTCCACCACCATTGCGATGGCAGATTACGCGATGGAAGCTTTGTCAGCGGAGATTAACTTTGAAGCGGCAAAACTGGCGCGCGCCAGTGCGGATGCATGGACGGTAAAAACACCTGACCAACCGCGCTATGTTGCGGGCGTGCTCGGCCCCACCAACCGCACCTGCTCCATCTCGCCGGATGTGAATGATCCTGCCTTCCGAAACGTCACCTTCAATCAGCTGGTGGAAGCCTACCGCGAATCAACGCATGCGCTGATTGCGGGTGGTTCAGATCTGATCATGATTGAGACGGTGTTCGATACCCTGAATGCCAAGGCGGCGATTTACGCGGTGCAGGTCGAGATGGAAGCGATGGGCGTGAAGCTGCCGGTGATGATCTCCGGTACCATTACCGATGCCTCGGGTCGCACACTCTCCGGCCAGACCACAGAAGGTTTCTACAACTCACTGCGCCACGCCGAGCCGCTGTCGTTTGGCCTGAACTGTGCGCTCGGTCCAGACGAGCTACGCCAGTACGTGCAGGAGCTATCCCGCATTGCGGAAGGCTATGTCACTGCTCACCCTAACGCCGGTTTGCCGAATGCGTTTGGTGAATACGATTTAGATGCGGCAACCATGGCTGAACAGATCGGCGAATGGGCGCGAGCCGGTTTCCTGAATATCATCGGCGGCTGCTGCGGTACCACGCCGGAACATATCGCGGCGATGGCGGCGGCGGTTGAGGGCGTTGCCCCCCGCCAGCTGCCTGAAATCCCTGTTGCCTGCCGTCTGTCCGGTCTGGAACCCCTGAATATTCACGCTGATTCGCTGTATGTGAACGTCGGTGAACGCACCAACGTCACGGGTTCGGCCAAATTTAAGCGTCTGATTAAAGAAGAGAAGTACAACGAAGCGTTGGATGTGGCCCGTCAGCAGGTGGAAAGCGGCGCGCAAATTATCGATATCAACATGGACGAAGGCATGCTGGATGCGGAAGCTGCGATGGTGCGCTTCCTCAACCTGATTGCCGGTGAACCCGATATCGCGCGCGTACCGATCATGATCGACTCCTCCAAGTGGGAGGTGATCGAGAAAGGGCTGCAGTGCATTCAGGGCAAAGGCATCGTTAACTCAATTTCGATGAAAGAGGGCGTTGAGCCGTTTATCGAACACGCGCGTAAAGTGCGACGCTACGGTGCCGCCATGGTGGTGATGGCGTTTGATGAAGTCGGCCAGGCGGATACCCGCGCACGTAAAATCGAAATCTGTCGTCGCGCCTACAAGATTCTGACGGAAGAGGTCGGTTTCCCGCCAGAAGACATCATTTTCGACCCAAACATCTTCGCAGTCGCCACCGGTATTGAAGAGCATAACAACTATGCGATGGACTTTATCGGCGCCTGTGAAGACATCAAGCGCGAGCTGCCGCATGCGATGATCTCCGGCGGCGTGTCTAACGTGTCGTTCTCGTTCCGTGGTAACGATCCAGTGCGCGAGGCGATTCACGCGGTGTTCCTCTATTACGCGATTCGCAATGGGATGGATATGGGCATCGTCAACGCCGGTCAGCTGGCGATCTATGACGACTTGCCCGCAGAACTGCGCGATGCGGTGGAAGATGTGGTGCTGAACCGTCGTGACGATGGCACCGAGCGGTTACTGGAGCTGGCGGAGAAATATCGCGGCAGTAAAGGTGACGGCGAGCAGGAGAAGCAGCAGGCCGAATGGCGTAGCTGGGATGTGGTTAAACGTCTGGAATACTCGCTGGTAAAAGGCATCACAGAGTTTATTGAGCTGGACACCGAGGAGGCGCGTCAGGCTGCCGCACGGCCCATTGAAGTGATTGAAGGGCCGCTGATGTCCGGCATGAACGTGGTCGGCGATTTGTTCGGCGAGGGCAAAATGTTCCTGCCGCAGGTAGTGAAATCGGCGCGCGTGATGAAGCAAGCGGTGGCCTATCTCGAACCTTATATTGAAGCCAGCAAAGAAGCCGGGCGCAGTAACGGTAAAATCGTGCTGGCGACGGTGAAGGGCGATGTGCATGACATCGGTAAAAACATTGTCGGCGTGGTGCTGCAGTGTAATAACTACGAAATTATCGATCTTGGCGTGATGGTGCCAAGTGACAAAATCCTGAAAACCGCCATTGCTGAAAATGCCGATATCATTGGGCTTTCCGGGCTGATTACGCCTTCGCTGGATGAGATGGTCAACGTGGCGAAAGAGATGGAGCGCCAGGGCTTCACCATCCCGTTACTGATTGGCGGTGCGACCACGTCGAAAGCGCATACGGCAGTGAAGATCGAGCAGAACTACAGTGGTCCAACGGTGTATGTGCAAAACGCCTCACGCACCGTGGGTGTTGTCTCTTCACTGCTCTCAGAAAGCCTCAAAGAGGAGTTTGTGGCCCGCACGCGCAAAGAGTACGACACGGTGCGCATTCAGCACGCACGTAAGAAGCCACGCACGCCGCCGGTCAGCCTGCAAACCGCACGCGACAACGATTACGCCATCGACTGGGAAAGCTATACGCCGCCGGTCGCGCATCGCCTTGGGGTCAGCGCGGTTGAAGCCAGTATCGACACCCTCCGTAACTACATCGACTGGACGCCGTTCTTTATGACCTGGTCGCTGGCGGGGAAATACCCGCGCATTCTCGAAGATGAAGTGGTGGGTGAAGAGGCTAAACGCCTGTTTGCCGATGCCAACGCCATGTTGGACAGGCTCAGTGAAACCGGCACCCTCAATCCGCGTGGCGTAGTCGGGATTTTCCCGGCAAACCGCGTCGGAGACGATATTGAAGTCTACCGTGATGAAAACCGCGATCAGGTGATAGGTGTGAGCCATCACTTACGTCAGCAGACCGAGAAAACCGACTTCGCCAACTACTGCTTAGCTGACTTTGTCGCACCGAAATCCAGCGGTAAAGCCGATTATCTCGGTGCGTTTGCTGTCACCGGTGGACTGGAAGAGGATGCGCTGGCCGAAGCCTATGAACAGCAGCATGATGACTACAACAAAATCATGATCAAGGCGCTGGCAGACCGTCTGGCCGAAGCTTTTGCCGAATATCTGCATGAGCGGGTACGTAAGGTGATTTGGGGCTTTGCCGCTCATGAGAACCTGAGTAACGAAGAGTTGATTCGCGAAAATTATCAGGGCATTCGTCCTGCTCCGGGCTATCCGGCCTGTCCGGAACACACGGAGAAAGCGCAAATCTGGCAGTTGCTGGATGTGGAGACGCACACTGGCATGAAGCTCACGGAGTCCTTTGCTATGTGGCCGGGTGCGGCAGTATCCGGCTGGTATTTCAGCCATCCGGACAGCAAATACTTCGCTGTGGCGCAGATTCAGCGTGATCAGGTGGAAGATTACGCGGCGCGTAAAGGGATGAGTGTCAGCGAGGTTGAGCGCTGGCTGGCACCGAATCTGGGTTATGACGCGGATTGATGGGCTGATGGCGTAAAAGGATACGCAGAGCATTCAGTCGGGGCCCAACCAGGCAAGGCCCCGAAACCTCCAGGAATGCGCCTGGAGGTCAACGCCGTTTCAACCTTCCACACTTGTCGTTAATTAAACCGCGCATCACGATCTGAGGTCATGTCATACAGCTGATATTTACGCCCCAGCATCTGTCCGCCATCACGCGTTAGCGGCACCCAATTCACCTGCGCACGGCCACGGGTTGGCGTCACGGTAAACAGATCCATTGGAATCGAGATATAGAAGCCTTTGGTGAAGTCGCCTTCGCCATAGGCTTCGGCGGACACGTTGGTTTTGGTGGCGTAGAAGCCGACCATCACACCGCTGTCGAAGCGCTTCGACACATCGACCGTCACACCTTTATCTTTCGCCAGATATTCACCGACGCTGGCTTTCACCAGCACGTCCTGCATGAACCATGGGCGCCAGTACGCGGTGAAGTGTCCGGTTGGCGCTTTGTAGTCGGTGAACTGCATCATGTTGTCCCAGTCACGTTGTTTCACGTAGTTGGCATCAACACCAAAAGCCCAGTTGCTGTCTATCGGACGATACAACACTTCACCACCCACGCCGCCGTACATGGTTTCGAGATAACCGCCGTACACCTGGCCATAGAAGCCATTGCCGAGATACCCCATGTAGTTGGCTTGCAGGTCATTAACGTAAACATTGTTCTCGACGTAGTCGCGAATATGGGTACGCACGCGCGGCAGGGTGGAGTCAGCCGGTGCGCCGTTGTAGTTAAATTTGTCGTAGTTATTGGCGAGGTTACCAAACAGGCTGCCGCTAACCAGCAGGTGATCGGTCAGTGCGTAATCAACGCTGCCCATCACGCCCAGTTGGTACATGTAGAAGCTCTCAGGCCCACCAACCGACTGATTGAGCACCGGTGCCAGATTGTAGTGAAGGCGATCTTTGCGGATAAAGAAGCCTTGTTCAGTCTCGCCAGGATCGACCGGATTCTCACGCGTCTGCTGCAGCGGCTGCTCATGACCCAGCGGGTAACCGCTCAGCGCATTGTGCAGACTGGCGACATCAGTGCGGGTGGTCACCTGCGGCATATTGAGACGCGACTCGGTGACATCTATGGTATCAATGCCGGCCGGCAGGTTGTTCATGATGATGCGATTGGCACGATCGACGCCTTCGCGCGTATCGCGGTATTTCGTCTGTTCGCCAGAGACATACAGCGTACTGCCTTTGGTCTGGATGCGCGGACCGCTTAATCCGGCGTTGTACTTCAGATCGGTCAGCTGGTTGGCTACCACCGTCGGTTGCAACAGATCACCCTGCGGCTGCGGGTTATAAGCCGGTTTGGCACTATCAATGTGCGACTGGCGCAAATCGTTGAAGTTAGTGCGCACGGTCACGCCAAACATAAAGGTGTTGCCACGCTCATAGCTGGCGTTGACATCGGCCCAATCGGTCAGGCGATAAATCGCTCCCACGTTGACCTTGCTGCGCTGTTCCAGACGTCCGGCAAAGTCATCCTGATAGTCATTGCCTTCATATTCCAGCTTCAGACGTAGCGGCTGCCAGGGGGTTTGATACTCCACGCCGCCAAACAGTGCTGCCGGGCCGTGGAACATCTGGGAACCATTGATAGAACCCGCCGAGCCACCGCCGGTACGGCTACAGAAGCTATCGCTGTAGGAGCAGAACGGGTTTTTGATACTGCCGCTGTTACCGAGGTAGCCCCAGCCGATGCCCATGGTGAAATCAAACGGTCCCCAGGCTTTGGTTGCCACCAGATATTCACTGTCAAACAGGCCGGTACCGCCCAAATCACGCGATCCGACTGCCACTTCAGGCAGCCAGTAGCTCTCCTGCCACAGACGCAGCTTCACATCGAAGGCTTTGTCTTTATAACTTTGGTCGCCACTGAAGCCTTCAACTGCGCTATAGCGGCGCGTACGCACGTCAGTGTAACGCACGGTGGTTTCCAGCCATGGGAACAGCTGCAGCGAAGCAGAGTAGTAGCGATATTGATCGTTATCGCGGAAGTTCAGGCTGAATTCGCCCTCTTTTGCCATACGTGCCGTGGGGGTCTGCATCAAACCCACGCCGCCGAAATCCGATTGTGATGGCCCGATGGGTTCCGGCCAGGTTTCCGCGTGCACCTGGCATGCCGCAGAGACAGAAGCAGCCAACAGGCTGAGAAGTAATTGTTTTTTCATCAGTCTGGAATCCGGTGTGTCAGAACAGAAAGCATGCGCGCATTCAAATCAGCTTTTCCCCACGGCAGGCTCCACGAGGTAAAGCCCAGCCAGATGATGCTGCCGGGTGCCACTTCCACGTGACGTTGATTCCAGTAGGCGACCGGCACCTGCTGCATCTGGCCCGAAGGCGAGATCACCGTGGCGAAACTGCGCTCGGCTCCTGACAGGCGATCGTGGGTATCAAGGTAATCACGCACGGTGCGACCAGGTTGCCAGCTTGCTTTGCCGGGATGTTCCAGCGCGCCGAGAATCAGCACCTGGTCAGGCTGAGGCAGCGTGTAGAGGTCGTAGCTGCCCTGTAGCGTGCGATTGGCTTCTGGACGCAGGCGCACCCAATCAGGATCGAGTTCAGTGAACTGGCGTCCGGTGACCTGTATCGTGCTGAGCTGGTGGATCACTGCGCCAATGGTCGCTGCCAGCGCATCGCCGCTTTCGGCCTGCCAGGTGCGTAAATCAGCCAGCAGCTGTTGCTGTTGTTGCTGTGCCACCGCCGTTGCGCCACGTTCAGCGATCACCGTACCGGGCCACCAGGTGTGCAGTGCCGGGTTGGTGACCAGCTGCGCCAGATTCTGTGCATGATCGATCTGCAGGCTGTGTTGGCTGTGCTGGTCATGCACCGTTACCTGGCTATCTGCCTGCGCATAACCGGCCGTCAGCAGCGCGATGGCCGTTAACAGAGGGGAGATTATTTTCATGATTTTGCCGGCTTCAGAATAGTGGTTTCAACTGGGAAGGCATCTGCGGCGAGCATTTGATTTGCCTGCAAAACGCTGCCATCACGGTTATCGATCCAGAAGGTGTTTTGCCATTCTGCGCCGACATCATCCATTCGCACGGTCTCGATCCAGATACGGCAGGGCACGCGCTCACCGGCGATGTTCAGCACGGTGTCATCGCCGCGCTGAAAGGTGGAAGTGGCGGTGGCAGCGCGTACTTTCTCTTTCTCGCGCCACTGCACCACGCGGGTCCAGCTGACATTGTTTTGCAGATGCAGCGCATCGGCGAGCGGATCCTGCGCCAGATTGCTGACCTCATCAAGGTTGCTGGCCAGCCCCAGTGTTTTGACGAGCCTGCCATGCTGCATCACCAGCATCGCTTTATCCTGGGTGATCCATTTCTGCTGGCCGTTTTCGTCATACCCAAGTACCACGAAGATACGCGGTCCTTCATTGATGCGCGCATACAGGCTGGCGTAAGGGAGACTGGCAACCTGCTCATCGGTGACGGTGACATCATCCGGACCTTTCACGGCCAGCATCACGGTTTGTTCCAGGCCTTTTTGTGTTTGTGTGCAGGCCTGCAGCAGCAGGCAGAAAAGTAGCAAGGAGAGTCGGTGCACTGTGTATATCCCTGTCAAAAATAAAACCAGGCAAAAAATAACCACACGGCTGTGTGGTTATGTTTAAAGGTGCTACATCAACGCGTGGTGCTCGTTGTGGTGGTCGTTGTTGTGCCGGTATTTGCGCCGTCACCGCCGCCAGCAGCAGCGATGCCGAGTCCTACTAACGCGCCCAGTGCGCCGATACCCACAGCGGTCGTGGCACCGGTCGAGATTGCTCCCGCCTGCGCGCCCGCTGCAGCACCAGCTTCTTCCGGTGCGGCAATCGCAGCGGAAGAAACGGCAACGTAAAGTAAGGCTGCACTGGCAACCATCAGTTTTTTCATAACAACGTTTCCTGCATTTTTAGAAACAAATGAATGAAGGATGTACCCTAATTTCGGGCGCGTTCAGTATAGGGCAACAAATTACCAGAGTTCATCGCCAGTAAAAGAGGGTGAAAAACAGGGGTTATTCTGGTGATAAATACGGCGAATTGGCGATAGCTGCTTTTTTTAAATGAATATTTTTCAGGTAGCGGGATATTTGAGTGGTTGGGGCTGACACGGCAGCATTTTTCACTTTTGCATTAAAAAATGGTACGGAATAGGATTAATCAGATTTTCCTGAGTGTGCTTTAATTTTAATGATAGATTAATCAAATAGATGCTTATTTTAGGTGGGCGAATTAGATCCATTTTTTGATGAGTGCCATGCTATTCATTTTAAACAAACTCCGATTTTCCTTAGCGCATTTTAAGAATTATCTAACCGTAACGGGATCGCTGAATAACAAAATTGCGAGGTTTATTGCATGTTTGATAGAAATAAGGCGGCAATTAAGCCGCCTTATTCAGATTGGCAGGAAAATTATCGCCAGGATTTATAGCGGTTAATTAAGCCATTAGTGGAACTGTCGTGGCTGCTGATCTGCGATTCATTTTCCAGCTCTGGCAGAATACGGTTTGCCAACTGTTTACCCAATTCAACACCCCATTGGTCAAAGGTGAAGATGTTGAGAATCGCGCCCTGAGTGAAGATCTTGTGCTCGTACAGCGCAATCAGTGCACCCAGGCTGAACGGGGTGATTTCACGTAGCAGGATGGAGTTGGTTGGGCGGTTACCCTCGAACACCTTGAACGGCACGATGTGGGCAACAGACTCAACGGATTTACCGGCATCGGTAAACTCTTTCTCGACCACCTCACGTGATTTGCCAAACGCCAGCGCTTCGGTCTGCGCGAAGAAGTTCGACAGCAGTTTCGGATGGTGATCGGTCAGTGCGTTGTGGGTCTGCGCCGGGGCGATAAAGTCGCAAGGGATCAGTTTGGTGCCCTGATGAATCAGCTGATAAAACGCATGCTGACCGTTGGTGCCAGGCTCGCCCCAGATAATTGGGCCGGTCTGGTAATCCACCGGGTTACCTTCGCGATCCACGTACTTACCGTTGGACTCCATGTTGCCCTGCTGGAAGTACGCTGCGAAACGGTGCATGTACTGGTCGTAAGGCAGGATGGCTTCGGTTTCGGCACCAAAGAAGTTGTTGTACCAGATACCGATCAGTGCCAGCAGCACCGGCAGGTTTTGTTCGGCTGGCGTGTTGGCGAAGTGGTTGTCCATCGCATGTGCGCCGCTCAGCAGCTGTTCGAAGTTCTCGAAGCCCACTGACAGGATGATCGACAAGCCAATCGCTGACCACAGTGAATAGCGACCGCCGACCCAGTCCCAGAACTCAAACATATTGTCGGTATCGATACCGAACTCGCCCACCGCTTTACTGTTGGTCGACAGCGCAGCAAAGTGTTTGGCGACATGCTGCTGGTCGCCCGCGGTTTTCAGGAACCAGTCGCGCGCGCTGTGGGCGTTGGTCATGGTCTCCTGCGTGGTGAAGGTTTTAGACGCCACGAGGAACAGGGTGGTTTCCGGGCTGAGATCTTTCAGCGTTTCGGCAATGTGTGTGCCATCAACGTTAGAAACAAAGTGCATGTTCAGGTGATTTTTATACGGGCGCAGCGCCTCAGTCACCATGAATGGACCGAGATCCGAACCGCCGATACCGATGTTCACCACGTCGGTGATCGCTTTGCCGGTATAACCTTTCCACTCACCGCTGATGATGCGCTCAGAGAAGCCTTTCATCTTCGCCAGCACCGCATTCACTTCTGGCATCACATCTTTGCCATCAACAATGATTGGCGTGTTGCTGCGATTACGCAAAGCAACGTGCAGCACGGCACGCTCTTCGGTGCGGTTGATCTTCTCACCAGAGAACATGGATTTGATGGCGCCCGCCAGATCGGTCTCTTTTGCCAGCGCCTGTAACTTATCGAGGGTTTCCTGGGTGATGCGGTTTTTTGAGAAATCCACCAGCATCTGATCGTCGAAAGTGGCAGAGAATTTCGCAAAACGATCGGCATCATCTTTAAACAGGTCGGCGATCTGCACCGATTTCATCTGGTCAAAATGCTGCTGCAGCGCTTTCCAGGCTGCGGTTTGTTTCGGATTGATATTTTTCATGGCAACACTCTTGTTGAAATAAGAACCGTCATTCCAGCCGGGCGCGTCCTGCTGGCCCAGCGTGCTAAGCATTTCTTGTGGCTGATACGCTACTGCAAACGGGTTTCAGTATGACCACAGTTGCAAACGAAGGGAAAAAATTTGTGACCGTGGCCGCAAGGTTTCAGGTTAATCCGGCGGTGATTGTCGATGTTCTGGCAAAAAAATTCCCTGTGCCGCATCAGCAAAAAGCCGCGTTTTTGCGCGCCGTTGACTACTCTAGGCGGGTGTGGCTGCCAGCGTTTGTTCTGCGATGCGCTGGCGTAATTCTAAAAAAGAATTTTCAACGTGTTGCAAGGCTGGACAGCAGCAAAATTAATCAGTATTTTGTGCCCGCGACTTGCACCTTTGGGTGCAAGCCAGAAGAGGCGCGTCGCCCAGGCAGTGTGTTTGAGGATCCGTATCCAACGACAACACATCATGGGGTGCGACGCCGAGATGGAACAACACGCGGAGTGTTGTCCTGTCGGCTGCAGGGGCTGAATCCTCTGGGTTGTCACCAGAAGCGTCCGCAGTCGGACGTTTCGCAAGGTGAAGTGCTTTTGGTGACTCATCTCCTGATCTTGTCTGTCCAATTCTGCTCTTCTCTTGTGCCAAGGCTGAAATCACCTCTTCCGTTTAACCACGGGAGAAAGCTAATCTGACACGAGGTTCGTAACATGTCTCAAAACCTGATCGTGGCAAAATTTGGCGGCACCAGCGTTGCCGATTTTGATGCCATGAACCGCAGTGCGGATGTTGTGCTCTCTGATGCCAATACCCGTTTAGTGGTGCTCTCTGCGTCTGCTGGCGTGACTAATCTGCTGGTTTCTCTGGCTGAAGGCCGGGAACTGGAGCAGCGCGCGCACCTGCTGGACGAAATTCGCAACATTCAATACGCCATCATTGATCGCCTGCAATCCCCTGAAGTGATTCGCCAGGAGATTGATCGCATGCTGGAAAACATCCTGATGCTGGCGGAAGCGACTGCGCTGGCGACCTCACATGCGCTGACCGATGAGTTGGTAAGCCACGGTGAGCTGATGTCGACCCTGCTGTTCGTGGAAGTGCTGCGTGAGCGTCAGGTCAATGCCGAATGGTTTGATGTGCGTAAAGTGATGCGCACCAGCGACCGTTTTGGTCGTGCTGAGCCTGATGTTGCCACGCTGAAAGAGCTGTCCACCGCGCAACTGGCTCCACGTGTTGCAGAAGCACTGGTCGTTACTCAGGGCTTTATTGGTAGCGAAGGCAAAGGGCGCACCACCACGCTGGGACGTGGCGGCAGCGACTATACCGCAGCACTGTTGGGAGAAGCTCTGCAGGCATCGCGTGTGGATATCTGGACCGACGTGGCCGGTATCTACACCACCGATCCACGCGTGGTGCCCACCGCGAAACGCATCGAAGAGATCACCTTCGAGGAAGCGGCGGAAATGGCGATCTTCGGCGCGAAAGTGCTGCATCCAGCGACCTTGCTGCCAGCTGTGCGCAGTGACATTCCGGTGTTCGTCGGTTCGAGTAAAGATCCGGCTGCAGGTGGCACGCGCGTGTGCAATGAAACCCAGAATCCACCGCTGTTCCGCGCGCTGGCACTGCGTCGTAAGCAAACGCTGATGACGCTGCACAGCCTGAACATGCTGCACGCGCACGGCTTCCTGGCTGAAGTGTTCGCGATTCTGGCTCGCCATAACATCTCCGTCGATCTGGTCACCACGTCAGAAGTGAGCGTGGCGCTGACGCTGGATACCACCGGTTCTTCGACCACCGGTGAAAGCTTGTTGACGCAAGCACTGCTGACTGAGCTCTCTTCACTGTGCCGCGTGGAAGTGGAAGAGAACCTGGCGCTGGTGGCGATTATCGGCAACAACCTGTCGAAAGCCTGCGGCGTTGGCAAAGAGGTGTTTGGTGCCCTTGAGCCGTTTAATCTGCGCATGATTTGCTACGGTGCCAGCAGCTATAACCTGTGCTTCCTGGTACCAACGCCAGACGCAGAAGAAGTGGTGCGCGCGCTGCATAAGAACTTGTTTGGCAGTTAATCCAGACATGCTGAAAACGAGCCGGACATCGTCCGGCTTTTTTATTTCTTTAACAGGCTACAGGCGTGCGATATCTCGTCCACCGCCTTAAAAGCAGCGGATATCATTGCCTTTTTCCCTGCTTTGCCGCAGACGATCCGCATTTTATCCTGCCAGCGACTTCCCGCCTTACGTCACGATAATGAAATGTTATGATCCCGCGTCCGTCGCTGTGGTCGTTCCCCGCGCGGCACTTCATCTGTGGCATATGAAATAAATTAAAAAATATCTAAGGAAGTCTCTCCATGCTCGCCAAATTAACCCGCCTGTTCCCGCTCTGGGCCGTGCTGCTCTCGGTCGCGGCGTATTACTCACCCTCGACGTTTCTCGGTATTGGGCCGTGGGTCACTTACCTGCTAATGCTGATCATGTTCGGCATGGGCGTCACTCTGAATATTGATGATTTCAAACGTGTGCTGACGCGTCCGGCACCGGTTATTGCCGGCACCTTTTTGCACTATCTGGTGATGCCACTCGCCGCCTGGTGCCTGGCTAAGCTATTCCACATGCCGCCGGACCTTTCAGCCGGGATGATCCTGGTGGGCAGCGTGGCCAGCGGTACCGCGTCCAACGTGATGATCTATCTGGCGAAGGGCGATGTGGCCCTGTCCGTGACCATCTCTTCAGTGTCTGCGCTGGTGGGTGTGTTCGCCACGCCGCTACTGACGCGCTTCTATGTCGATACTCACATTCAGGTCGATGTGATCGGCATGCTGCTCAGCATTATTAAAATCGTGGTTATCCCGATTGGTCTGGGTCTGATCATCCACCACTCAATGAACAGCGTGGTGCGCCGTGTTGAGCCCTATCTGCCGGCATTTTCCATGGTCTGCATTCTGCTGATTATCAGCGCAGTGGTAGCGGGTTCTCAGGGCTTTATCGGTTCTGTCGGCCTGGTGGTGATTGCGGCGGTGATTCTGCATAACGCCATCGGCCTGCTGGGCGGTTACTGGGGCGGCAAGCTGTTTGGCTTTGACGAATCCACCTGCCGCACGCTGGCACTGGAAGTGGGTATGCAGAACTCCGGTCTGGCGGCAACGCTGGGCAAACTCTACTTCTCGCCACTGGCCGCCTTGCCGGGTGCGCTGTTCTCGGTGTGGCACAACCTTTCAGGTTCGCTGCTGGCCGGTTACTGGTCGGGCAAACCGATTGAGAAGAAGCAGAAGTAATCCTGCGAGCGGGCGGCCAAAGTGCCGCCCGCTGTCTATTTACTAAAGTTTTAGATAAGCGCGGATCCCATCCAGGAACATCTGCGTTGCCAGCATAATCAAAATCAAGCCCATCAACCGCTCCAGCGCGTTAACGCCTTTGTCGCCCAACAGGCGTAAAAACAGTCCTGACATCAGCAGAATGACCACGGTAACGCCCCAGGCAATCAGCAATGCGCCAACCAAATGTGACATCTGATTAGGATATTGATGTGACAGCAGCATCAGCGTGGCTAACAGCGAAGGGCCTGCGACCAGCGGAATCGCCAGCGGCACCAGAAACGGTTCTTCACCTGCAGATAATCCGCTGGTGCTGGTTTCGCCAGAGGGAAAAATCATGCGAATGGCAATCAGGAACAGGATGATGCCGCCGGAGATCGAGACGGTTTCGGTGCGCAAATTCAGGAACGCCAGAATACGTTCGCCGGTAAACAGGAACAGCAGCATGATGATCAGTGCGATCAGCATTTCACGTATTAGCACCGCGCGCCGGCGCTTGGGTTCGAGATGCTTAAGCACCGACATAAAAATCGGCAGGTTGCCTAGCGGATCCATAATCAACAGCAGCAATATGGTCGCAGATATCATTTCAGTCATAGGTAATAGCCATCCCTTGTTCCCGTCATTTTTCAACTAAGGTGCGTTGGCGGCGATGGGCTTCCGGAGCGCTGACTCGCGTAGCCGATCGAGATACTCCGAATTTCCGCCTGCCCGTACCTCGATTCATTGAGGGGAGTATTAGTTGTACTGCTGAAAAAGTTGGCGCAATCGAATTAATTCACTTGCCAGAAAGCCTGCATTTTGTAGAGTTGGAGGTCGCAGGTAAACCTGATTATTACGCAGATCAACTGGATATTCCGCTTGGTCTTTTCCTCGCACCACGAAGGGCACAGTGATAACGCCCCGGACGGACAGAAAATGAAGAATGTAGGCTTTATTGGTTGGCGTGGCATGGTCGGCTCTGTGCTGATGTCACGCATGAGTGAAGAACGCGATTTTGATGTGATTAATCCGGTCTTCTTCTCCACGTCTCAGCTTGGTCAGGCTGCACCGACATTCGGCGGCAAGTCGACCGGTGCGCTGCAGGATGCTTTTGATATCGAGGCGCTGAAGGCGCTGGATATTATTATCACCTGCCAGGGCGGTGACTACACCAGTGAAGTTTACCCTAAGCTGCGTGAAAGCGGCTGGCAGGGTTACTGGATTGATGCGGCCTCGACGCTGCGCATGAAAGATGACGCCATCATCATTCTCGATCCGGTTAACCACAATGTGATTCGTCAGGGCCTCGACAACGGTATCAAAACCTTCGTCGGCGGTAACTGTACCGTCAGCCTGATGCTGATGTCACTCGGCGGCCTGTTCGCTAACGATCTGGTGGAGTGGGCCTCTGTCGCTACTTATCAGGCGGCGTCGGGCGGCGGTGCGCGCCATATGCGTGAACTGCTGACCCAGATGGGCATGTTGCACGACCACGTGGCGAAATCCCTGCAGGATCCGGCTTCGGCGATTCTGGATATCGAACGCAGCGTCACCGATTTTACCCGTTCAGGCACTTTGCCGACCGACAACTTCGGCGTACCGCTGGCGGGCAGCCTGATTCCATGGATCGACAAGCAGCTGGATAATGGCCAGAGCCGCGAAGAGTGGAAAGGCCAGGCAGAAACCAACAAGATTCTGCGCACCAGCAGCGTGATCCCAGTGGATGGTCTGTGTGTGCGCGTCGGTGCACTGCGCTGCCACAGCCAGGCATTCACCCTGAAGCTGAAAAAAGATATCCCGCTGAACGAAATCGAACAGCTGCTGGCTTCTCATAACGAGTGGGTGAAAGTGGTGCCAAATGACCGCGAAATCACCATGCGTGAACTGACCCCTGCAGCGGTGACCGGTACGCTGACCACGCCAGTGGGCCGTCTGCGCAAACTGAACATGGGGCCGGAATACCTTTCCGCCTTTACCGTGGGTGACCAATTGTTGTGGGGCGCGGCTGAACCGCTACGCCGCATGTTGCGTTTGCTGATCGACTAAGCGCAGCGACAAAGCAGACAGGCCGGGATTTCCCGGCCTTTTTTATGCCAACCAGGTTGCAAAACTTAACCCAAATTGCGCCTGACAAGTGATCCGCTTCCCCTTTTTGCTTGCCCGACAAGATTTTTTTGCTTTCCCCCCTGGCTTCTGCCAGCCCCAAGCTATGATTTAACAGTGATGTGCCGGTTGTTTACTGTTTTTGCTTTCCGAACTGAATGGTTGTTGTACACGGCAAAGATCTTCTCCCATGGACGGTGTCCTCTCTTGCTGATGTACGTATGGCTCAATGAAAAGCAGCGCACCAGAGGCGGCATTGTTGTCCACTCCGGTCGCCTGCGCAAAATCATAGGAAGAAAGTCATGTCAGAGCTTCCCGATCGCCAGGCGATCAATGCCCTTTTTGCCGGGAATTATGCCGATCCCTTCTCTTTTTTGGGGATGCACCAAACTGTCGAAGGCCTTGAAGTGCGCGCGCTGCTGCCCGATGCCTCCGAAGTCTGGGTGATTGAAACCAACACCGGACGCAAATGCGCGCAGCTTAAATGCCTCGATTCACGCGGCTTCTTCTGCGGTGTGATCCCACGCCGTAAAAACCTGTTTCGCTATCAGCTGGCGGTCACCTGGCACGGCCAGCAAAACCTGATCGATGATGCCTATCGCTTCGGTCCTCTACTGGCCGAAATGGATGCCTGGCTGCTCGGCGAAGGCACGCATCTGCGCCCGTATGAAACGTTAGGTGCACATAACGCCACCATCGATGGCGTCAGCGGCACCCGTTTCTCGGTGTGGGCACCGAACGCACGTCGCGTCTCTGTGGTAGGCGAATTCAATTTCTGGGACGGTCGTCGTCACCCGATGCGCTTCCGCCGTGAGCTGGGTATCTGGGAGCTGTTTGTGCCGGGCGCGGTGAATGGCCAGCTGTACAAATATGAAATTATTGATGCGTCAGGGCAGATGCGCATCAAAGCCGACCCGTTTGCCTTTGAAGCACAGATGCGCCCGCAAACCGCCTCAATGATCTGCGGTTTACCGCCGAAGGTGGAGATGCAGCCGCAGCGCAAAGCCGCCAATGCTTTTGATCAACCGATCTCGATTTACGAAGTGCATCTGGGATCCTGGCGCCGCCACACCGACAACAACTTCTGGCTGAGCTACAAAGAGCTGGCCGAACAGCTGGTGCCTTACGTCAAAGAGATGGGCTTCACCCACATTGAACTGCTGCCGATCAACGAACATCCGTTTGATGGCAGCTGGGGCTATCAGCCTCTTGGCATGTATGCACCCACGCGCCGCTTTGGTACCCGCGATGAGTTCCGCCACTTTATCGCCGCAGCGCACGATGCCGGCCTTAATGTGTTGCTTGATTGGGTGCCGGGTCACTTTCCCAGTGACGATTTCGGATTGGCGAAATTTGATGGCACCGAACTGTATGAGCACAGCGATCCGCGTGAAGGCTACCATCAGGACTGGAACACACTGATCTACAACTTTGGACGCCGCGAAGTCAGTAACTATCTCTCCGGCAACGCGCTGTATTGGATGGAGCGCTTTGGCATTGATGGCCTGCGTGTGGATGCCGTGGCATCGATGATCTACCGCGATTACAGCCGCAAAGAGGGCGAATGGATCCCTAACCACTTTGGCGGGCGTGAAAATCTTGAAGCGATTTCCTTCCTGCGCCACACCAACCGCACACTGGGCCGTGCGGCACCGGGCACCATCAGCGTGGCAGAAGAGTCCACCGACTATCCGGGTGTGACACGCCCTTCTGAAGATGGCGGCCTCGGCTTCTGGTTCAAATGGAACCTCGGCTGGATGCACGACACGCTCGACTACATGAAACTCGATCCGGTGCACCGTCGCTATCATCACAACCTGATGACGTTTGGCATGCTTTATAACTACACCGAAAACTTCGTGCTGCCGCTGTCGCACGATGAAGTGGTGCACGGTAAACGCTCGATTCTTGATCGCATGCCCGGCGATGCGTGGCAAAAGTTTGCCAACCTGCGTGCCTATTACGGCTGGATGTGGGGCTTCCCCGGTAAAAAGCTGCAGTTTATGGGCAACGAGTTTGCGCAAGGGCGTGAGTGGAACCACGATTCGAGCCTCGACTGGCATCTGCTGGAGGGCGAAGACAACTGGCACAACGGCGTACAGCGTCTGGTGCGCGATCTCAACCACAGCTACAAACACTTCACGGCATTACATCAACTTGATTTCGATGCGCAGGGCTTTGAATGGCTGGTGGTCGACGATCATGAAAACTCGGTATTTGTGTTTGTGCGCCGCGATCGTGACGGCAATGAAATCATCGTTGCCAGTAACTTCACGCCGGTGGCGCGCCACGACTACCGCTTTGGCGTCAATCAACAAGGCGGCTGGCGTGAGGTGCTGAACACCGATCAGCAGGATTATCACGGCAGTAATATCCGCAATCACGGCATCGTGCATACCGATAACATTGAGAGCCACGGTCGGGCGCAATCCCTGAGCCTGACCTTGCCGCCGCTGGCCACGATTTGGCTGGTGCGGGAGGGCGACTGATGCTGGAGCCCGGGCAGCCAACGCCGTTGGGCGCCCATTACGATGGGCGCGGCGTTAACTTCACGCTGTTTTCCCGCCATGCCGAGCAGGTGGAGCTGTGCCTGTTTGACGCGCACGGCGTTGAGCGTCGCTTTACGCTACCCGCGCGCAGTGGGGATATCTGGCACGGCTATTTTTCGGCATTAAAGCCCGGCCAGCGTTACGGCTATCGCGTCCACGGTCCGTGGGCACCACAGCAAGGTCATCGTTTTAACCCCGCCAAATTGCTGGTGGATCCCTGCGCGAAAGCGGTGGTGGGGGATATTCCCGACGATCCGCGTTTTAGCGGTGGTGAGCAGCAGCCGGATGAGCAGGATAACGCCGCCATTGCGCCCAAATCACTGGTGATCGCTGAAGATTTTGACTGGGATGATGAGAAACCACTGCGTACGCCGTGGGGCAAGACGGTGGTGTATGAGGCGCACGTGCGTGGCTTAACCCGGCAACATCCGGAAATTCCGGAAAGGCTGCGCGGGACTTATGCGGCACTGGGCCATCCTGCTATGGTGAAGTACTTACGCCATCTCGGCATCACCGCGCTGGAACTGCTGCCGATAGCGCACTTCGCCAGCGAGCCGCGTCTGCTACGACTCGGGCTGAGCAATTACTGGGGTTACAACCCGTTCGCGCTGTGGGCGGTGGATCCGCGCTATGCCTCCGGCGAGCAGGGTTTAACGCCCTTGCAGGAGTTTCAGCAGGCGGTGAAAGCGCTGCATGCGGCGGGTATCGAAGTGATCCTTGATGTGGTGTTCAACCACACTGCCGAGTTGGAAGAGATTGGCCCCAACATTTCACTGCGCGGCGTGGATAACGCCAGCTATTACTGGCTCGACGCGCAGGGTGAATATCAAAACTGGACCGGCTGCGGCAATACGCTCAATCTCAGCGATCCGCAGGTGATGGAATGGGCATTAGAAGCGCTGCGCTATTGGGTGCGGGACTGCCATATCGATGGCTTCCGTTTTGACCTCGCCAGCGTGCTGGGTCGTACGCCGGACTATCGGCAGGATGCGCCGCTGTTCATCGCCATTAAAGCCTGTCCGGTGCTGTCACAGGTCAAATTGATTGCTGAACCGTGGGATATCGGCCCCGGCGGCTATCAGGTGGGCAATTTTCCCGAAGGATTCGCGGAATGGAATGACCATTTCCGCGATGCCGCGCGCCGTTACTGGCTGCACGGCCAGCTCAATAATGGCGAATTTGCCCGGCGGTTTGCCGCCTCCAGCGATGTGTTCCAGCGAGAGGGACGCTTGCCGCACGCCAGTATCAATCTGATCACCGCGCATGACGGTTTTACGCTGCGCGACGTGGTGAGCTTCAACAATAAACACAATCAGGCCAACGGCGAAGACAATCGTGACGGCAGTAGCAGCAACTTCAGCCACAACCATGGCAAAGAGGGGCTACAGGTCAATTTCGATATTGTCGAACGTCGTCGGCGTAGCGTGCATGCTCTGCTGACCACGCTGCTGTTGGCGCAAGGTACACCGATGCTGCTGGCCGGGGACGAACGCGGTCACAGCCAGCACGGTAACAATAACGCGTACTGTCAGGACAACCCACTCACCTGGTTGCACTGGCATCAGGATGATTTTGGACTGGTCGACTTCACTGCCGCGTTAATCCGGCTGCGTCAGCGCATTCCTGCACTGACAGCGGATCGCTGGTGGCAGGAGGGCGATGGCAATGTGCAGTGGTTCAATGCCAGCGGCAAACCACTGGGAAATGAGGAGTGGGAACAGGGGGCGCACAGAATGCAGATCCTGCTCTCCAGCCGCTGGTTAATAACAATCAACGCCACGGAATCGGTGAGTGACCTTGCCTTACCAGACGGAGAGTGGCGTGCCATTCCTCCTTTCGCCGGGGAAGATAACCCCATCCTGACAACTGTCTGGCACGGGCCCGCACACGGCGTGTGTGTGTTCCTAAAGCAATCATAAGGAGTCAGACATGGTTAAGTTAGATAGAACAGATCCACTGATGCTGGCGCGCCAGCTCCCTACACAAACGGTGGCGTTGATCCTTGCTGGCGGGCGCGGTACGCGTCTGAAAGATCTCACCGCGAAACGTGCCAAACCTGCCGTTCATTTCGGCGGCAAGTTCCGCATCATCGACTTTGCGCTGTCGAATTGTATCAATTCGGGTATTCGGCGCATCGGCGTGATCACCCAATATCAGTCGCATACGTTAACGCAGCACATCCAGCGTGGCTGGTCGTTATTCAACGAAGAGATGAATGAATTTGTCGATTTGCTGCCGGCGCAGCAGCGTGCATCCACCGAGCATTGGTATCGCGGTACCGCCGATGCAGTTTCGCAGAACCTCGACATCATTCGCCGCTATCGAGCGCAATACATCGTGATTCTCGCCGGGGATCATATCTACAAAATGGATTACTCGCGCATGTTGCTCGATCACGCTGAACGTGGCGCGAAGTGCACCATCGCCTGCTTACCGGTGCCGCTCGACGAAGCCACGGCGTTTGGTGTGATGGCGGTGGATGCGGACAACAACGTGGTGGATTTTGTGGAAAAACCGCCGAAGCCACCGTCAATGCCGGGCGATGACACCAAAGCGTTAGCCAGTATGGGGATCTACGTGTTCAACGCTGATTACCTCTACCAGCTATTGGAAGAGGATTTGCTAATCCCTGAATCGAGCCACGATTTCGGCAAGGATTTGCTGCCAAAAATTGTCGCCAGCGGTGAAGCCTACGCGCACTCCTTTACGTTGTCGTGCGTACAGAACGATGAAAACGCCGAGCCTTACTGGCGTGACGTCGGAACGCTGGAAGCTTACTGGCGCGCTAATCTCGATCTGGCCTCGGTCACGCCGGAACTGGATATGTACGACCACGACTGGCCAATCCGTACGCATATGGAACCCTTGCCGCCCGCCAAATTTGTGCAGGATCGCTCGGGCAGCCATGGCATGACGATGAATTCACTGGTTTCCGGCGGCTGCATTATCTCCGGTTCCGTGGTGGTGAATTCGGTGTTGTTCCCACGCGTGCGCATTAACTCGTTTTGCAATATCGATTCATCGGTGCTGTTACCGGATGTGGTGATCAATCGTTCCTGTCGTCTACGCCGTTGCGTGATTGATCGCGCCTGCGTGATTCCGGAAGGCATGGTGATTGGTGAAAACCCTGATGAAGACAGCCGCCGTTTTTACCGTTCAGAAGAAGGCATCGTTTTGGTGACGCGCGCCATGCTGGCCAAATTGGCTGGCTGACCACGAATGCAACGAGCAAGCACATAATCGCCGCGGGGAACGCGCGCGATAACACAATAGGGGTCCAGGATGCAGGTTTTACATGTCTGTTCAGAACTTTTCCCGCTGCTGAAAACCGGCGGGTTGGCTGATGTCGTCGGCGCATTGCCTCAGGCTCAGATTGCGGGTGGTACGGATGCGCGGGTATTGCTTCCCGCGTATCCGGATTTGCGTAAAGGGATTCCTGACACCGAGATCGTTGCGGAATTGCATACTTTTGCTGGCCCGGTCCGTTTATTATTTGGACAATTCAATGGCGTTGGCATTTATTTAATTGATGCGCCGGGATTGTATGAGCGTCCCGGCAGCCCTTATCACGACACATCGCAGTTTGCCTACGTGGATAACTATCTGCGTTTTGCGCTGCTGGGCTGGATGGGTGCCGAGCTGGCCAGCGGGTTGGATACCTACTGGCAACCCGATGTGGTGCACGCGCATGACTGGCACGCGGGGTTAACCTGTGCTTACATCGCGGCCCGTGGACACCCGGCAAAAACGGTGTTTACCGTGCACAACCTCGCGTATCAGGGGCTGTTCAATTCGCGTCATCTTGATGAGATCCAGATCCCGCGCAGTTTCTTCACCATGCATGGCCTGGAGTTCTACGGACAAATTTCGTACCTCAAGGCGGGATTATTTTATGCCGATCATATAACCGCAGTCAGCCCGACGTATGCTCTGGAAATCACCCGGCCAGAATTCGGTTATGGCATGGAAGCGCTGCTAGAGCAGCGTCTGAAAGAGGGGCGGCTGAGTGGCATCCTGAATGGCGTTGACCCGGGTATTTGGGACCCGGCGCACGACCTGCTGCTGACGGCGCGTTACGACCGGGAAACGCTGGAGAGCAAAGCGGAGAACAAGCGCCAACTACAGATCGCCATGGGCCTGAAGGTGGATGACAAAGTGCCGGTATTTTGTGTCATCAGCCGTTTGACCAAACAGAAAGGGCTGGATCTGGTGCTGGAAGCGTTACCGGGGCTATTGGCGCAAGGCGGGCAGCTGGTGCTGTTGGGCCAGGGCGATGCAGAGTTACAACAAGGTTTCCTCGCTGCGGCGGCGGAACATCCAGGCAGCGTCGGCGTACAGATCGGTTATCACGAAGCCTTCTCACACCGCATTGTCGGTGGCGCCGATGTGATTATGGTGCCGAGCCGTTTTGAACCGTGCGGCTTAACTCAGTTGTACGGTTTGAAATATGGCACATTGCCGTTAGTGCGCCGCACCGGCGGGCTGGCAGATACCGTGCAGGACAGTTCGCTGGAGAACCTCGCTGACGGGGTCGCAAGCGGTTTCAGTTTTGAAGACAGTAACGCCTGGTCGCTGCTGCGGGCGATTCGACGTGCTTTTGTCCTCTGGTCCCGTCCTTCTCTCTGGCGCTACGTTCAGCGGCAGGCGATGGGGATGGATTTTAGTTGGCAGGTGGCCGCACAAGCCTACCGCGATCTTTATCAACGTTTGCTGTAATCAGAGATTGGGATACTGGATATGAATGCACCTTTCACCTATGCCTCACCCACGCTTACGGTTGACGCACTGAAGCACTCAATCGCCTATAAACTGATGTTTACTATTGGTAAAGACCCGTCGATCGCCAATCACCATGAGTGGCTTAACGCCGCCTTGCTGGCGGTGCGCGATCGCATGGTAGAACGTTGGTTGCGCTCCAGCCGTGCGCAGCTGTCGCAGGATGTGCGTCAGGTTTACTACCTGTCGATGGAGTTCCTGATGGGACGCACGCTGGGCAATGCATTGCTGGCGATGGGTATCTACGATGATCTCAATCAGGCGCTGGAGGAGATGGGGCTAGACCTTAGCGAACTGATGGACGAAGAGAACGATCCGGGGCTCGGCAATGGCGGCCTGGGTCGTTTAGCGGCGTGTTTCCTTGACTCGCTCGCCACCCTCGGTTTGCCGGGACGCGGTTACGGCATTCGCTACGATTACGGCATGTTCAAGCAGAATATTGTCGACGGTCAGCAGCGTGAATCGCCGGATTACTGGCTGGAATACGGCAATCCGTGGGAGTTCCAGCGCTTTAACACGCGCTACAAAGTGCGTTTCGGTGGCCGTCTGCAGCATGAAGGTGCGCGCGTTCGTTGGCTGGAAACCGAAGAGATTATCGCGGCGGCTTACGATCAAATCATTCCGGGTTTCGACACCGATGCCACCAACACGCTGCGCTTGTGGAGCGCGCAGGCCAGCAATGAGATCAACCTCGGCAAGTTTAACCAGGGGGATTACTTTGCGGCGGTGGAAGATAAAAACCATTCAGAGAACGTATCGCGCGTGCTCTATCCGGATGACTCCACCGATTCAGGCCGTGAACTGCGTTTGCGTCAGGAGTATTTCCTCGTCTCCGCCACGGTGCAGGATATTTTGAATCGCCACTGGCAAATGCATGAAACCTGGGACAACCTGGCGGATAAAATTGCTATCCATCTCAATGACACCCACCCGGTTTTAGCCATCCCTGAATTGATGCGCTTGTTGATCGACGATCACAAGTTCAGCTGGGATGACGCTTTTGAGGTCACTTGCCAGGTGTTCTCGTACACCAACCACACATTGATGAGTGAAGCGCTGGAAACCTGGCCGGTGGATATGTTCGGCAAGATTCTGCCGCGCCACCTCAGCATTGTTTTCGAAATCAACGATTACTTCCTGAAAACCATCCAGGAATACTATCCGGATGATTGGGATTTGATGTCACGCATCTCGATCATCGACGAAAACAACGGCCGCAAGGTGCGCATGGCGTGGCTGGCGGTGGTGGTCAGCCACAAGGTGAATGGCGTTTCAGAGCTGCACTCCAATCTGATGGTGCAGTCGCTGTTTGCTGATTTCGCGCGCCTGTTCCCGGGGCGTTTCTGTAATAAAACCAACGGCGTGACGCCGCGTCGCTGGCTGGCGCTGGCCAACCCGGCGCTTTCTGATGTGCTGGATGAGACGATTGGTCGCACCTGGCGAACCGACCTCAGTCAGCTGAGCGATCTGACGCCACACATCGATTATCCGGCCTTTATCGAGCAAGTTTCCGACGCCAAATTCGCCAACAAAAAACGTCTGGCGGATTGGGTGGCGAAAAACATGGATATTGTGCTGGATCCGCATGCGCTGTTCGATGTGCAGATCAAACGTATCCATGAATATAAGCGTCAGCTGCTTAACGTGCTGCACGTCATCACCCGTTATAACCGCATCAAAGCCGATCCCACCGCGGATTGGGTGCCGCGCGTGAATATCTTCGCCGGTAAAGCGGCGTCGGCCTATTACGTGGCGAAGCACATCATCCATCTGATCAACGATGTTGCCAACGTGATCAACAACGATCCGCAGGTGAAGAACAAGCTGAAGGTGGTGTTTATTCCTAACTACAGCGTGAGCCTGGCGCAGATCATTATTCCGGCGGCGGATCTGTCCGAGCAGATCTCTACGGCAGGCACCGAGGCGTCCGGCACCAGTAACATGAAGTTTGCCCTCAATGGCGCGTTGACCATCGGTACGCTGGATGGTGCGAACGTCGAGATGCGCGAGCATGTGGGTGCGGAAAATATCTTTATCTTCGGCAACACCACGCCGCAGGTCGAGCAGCTGCGCAAGGATGGCTACAACCCGCGTAAATATTATGAGGAAGATGCCGAGCTGCACCAGGCGCTAACGCAAATTGCCAGTGGTGCATTCAGCCCGGGAGAGCCAGGTCGCTATCGCAATCTGTTTGATGCGCTGGTGAACTTCGGCGATCACTATCAACTGCTGGCCGATTATCGCAGCTATGTGGATGCGCAGGATAAGGTGGACAAGCTTTATCGTCAGCCGGATGAGTGGCAGCGCCGTGCGGCATTGAATATCGCCAACATGGGCTACTTCTCAGCAGACAGGACGATCCAGGAGTACGCGGACGAGATTTGGCATATTTCGCCGGTGAGATTGTAAGGTATGAAATGGGTCGCCATTAAAGGCGACCCTGAACGCAATGGATGAGATTTTCGAAGGGTGCGCTTTTATACGCACCTATAAAGCATTACTTGAGAGTGATGCTTTTCACGATCGCATCAGCATCGCTCTGCGCCTGCTGCTGATTGTCGGCTGGAAGAGTGATCTGCAGTGTCAGCAGTTTGCCATCCACTTTTGCCAGAATCACGGAAGACCATGAGGTTTGGTTGTTGGCCGAAATCACGGTATCCAACTGCTGAGCGGGCTGATCTTTCAGCGTCACCGCTTTGTTAGAAACGACCTGCAACTGCGGATCGCGACCGCGCTGCTGCTGTTCCAGACGCTGTGACAAGGCATCCAGCGCTTCGTTGGTCGGATCGCCCGCAATCACAATAATTGCGCGCTGGCCGGTTTCATCGGCGTACACATGCATATTGGTAGATTCAGAACCGAGTTTACCGCTTTTATCAGACATGCCCGCCGGCAGACTGAAGCTCAGCTTGCCGTCCATCAGGTTCACCGTCTGGGCTGACTGGCTGGCGCTGGCACCGTTGCTGCCTGCCGCCGCATCTTCTTTCTTCTGATCACAGGCCGCAAGGCCTAACACCAACAAACCAATACCCGCATATTTCACTAAGTTACGCATTCTTTTCCCTTTGATGATTCCAGTCAGGTGTTTTCTACCCGGTATAAAAACGGAATCGGCGGTCAAAAGCAACCGCCGGTTTGTCAGGAAATCTTAGCGCGCTGCGGCGTTTCGTCTATGTGCAATTAGCCGAAATTGATCTGACGCTGTGTCGAGCGCTCTGCCAGACGTTTTAGCAGGCTGTTCAGCAACACACCGTAAGCAGGCAGGAAGAAAATCATGCAGATCAGCACTTTGAAGCTGTAATCCACCAGTGCGATCTCCACCCAATGCGCGGCCATGAACGGGTCCGGGCTCTTGTAGAAGGCGATGAAAAAGAAGGCCAGCGTATCGCTGATATTGCCGAGGAACATGGCTGCAGCAGGGGCGATCCACCACTGCGGTAAACGACGCAAACGGTTAAAAACGTGGACATCCAGAATCTGACCGAGCGCATAGGCCATAAAGCTGGCACTGGCGATACGTGCGACAAACAGATTCACCTGTTCCAGCGATGCCCATCCTTGCCATTCGCCCTGGTAAAACACACAGGACACCACGTAAGAGATAAACAGCGCCGGGATCATCACCGCCAAAATAATACGACGGGCTAACGGCGCGCCAAAGATGCGCACGGTGAGATCGGTAGCGAGGAAGATAAATGGAAAGCTAAAGGCACCCCAGGTGGTGTGGAAGCCGAAGATGGAAACCGGCAGCTGGACCAGATAGTTACTGGACGTGATCACCAGCAGATGGAATAGGGAAAGCCAAAACAGCGCATGCATGCGCTGACGTGCAGAGAAATCAATCATGTGAGACCTTTTTGAGTAATGGGGTGAGGGAACCCAACAATCCTCTTCATACTTCGCGTTGTCGCTTCGTTGGCTAAGTTCGCGTACCCCAGCCACTTACTTATGTAAGCTCCTGGGGATACACGCACTTGCCGCCTTGCTAAAACGCGAATTATTTCGAGGATTAAGCAATTTGGTAAAAAAACGGCGGCATCTTAGCGCGTTGCGCAAATAATGCAATGGTTAATTTTAACGCAATCGTTATCGCCTTGCGCTCTCCATTTAGCGCGCTAGAATGAGCGCCCATCTTGAATGAAGACAGAGAATCATGAGCGATCCCTTTTCTGCGCCGGACCACAAGCTTGATGCCCTTGGCCTGCGCTGCCCTGAGCCCGTAATGATGGTGCGCAAAACCGTGCGCACCATGCAGGCGGGCGAAACCTTACTGATCATTGCCGATGATCCGGCCACCACGCGTGATATTCCCGGTTTTTGCCGCTTTATGGAACATCAGTTGCTGGCACAGCAGACGGAAACGCTGCCGTACCAGTATCTGATTCAGAAGGGCACGGCTTAACGCTGTCGCAGCAATCGCAAAGCGTTGGCTGTGACCAGCGCTGTCGCACCTGAATCTGCCAGCACTGCCAGCCACAGACCGGTGAAACCGAGCAGTGTGGTGATCAGGAAAATGCCTTTCAGCCCCAGCGCTATCGCGATGTTTTGACGGATGATGGCGCGCGTGCGACGGGCCAGTGCGATAGTGCGTGGCAGAATTGCCAGACGGTTTTGTGTCAGCGCGGCGTCGGCGGCTTCCAGCGCGACATCGGTGCCGCTGCCCATGGCAATGCCAATCGTGGCCGCTTTCATCGCCGGGGCGTCGTTAATGCCATCGCCTACCATGGCCAGCGGCTGCTGCTCCTCCAGTTTGCGCACCATCTCCACTTTATCGGCAGGCAACAAGCCGGCGCGATAATCGATGTTGAGTTGCGTCGCCATCGACGCCGCCGCACGCGGGTTATCACCGGTCAACATCAGGCTATTAATGCCCAGCGCTTGCAACTGTGCCAGCGCCGTGACGGCTTCCTCGCGTAGCTGATCCTGCAACGCCAGGGTGCCGATGACGGTCTCATCCTGTAACAGCACCACCACGGTTTTACCTTGAGCTTCCCGTTGCGCGATCGCCTGCTGCTGATCGGTCGTGAGCGTGGTGGCATCGCGTGGAGCCAGCAGCTGATAGGTCACGCCATCAATCTGCGCACGGATGCCGCTGCCAGCCAGCGTTTGCTGCTGCCGGGCGCGCGGTAGCCTGAGCTGGCGCTTTTCGGCCTCACGCACGATGGCGATCGCCAATGGATGGCTGGAACCTTGCTCCACTGCCGCCGCAATGCTCAGCAGTGCATTTGCTTCCATCGCACTGAAAGATTCGACCTCGGTCACCTGCGGTTTACCCAGTGTGAGGGTACCGGTTTTATCGAATGCGATGGTCTGGATGCGGCTGAGACGTTCCAGCGCGGCGCCACCTTTGATCAGGGCGCCCTGTCGCGCGGCCGCCGCTAAGCCAGAGGTGATCGCGGCGGGTGTTGATATCACCAGCGCACAAGGGCAACCAATTAACAGCAGCGTCAGGCCTTTATAAATCCACGGCAACCACGCTGCCCCCGCTAACAGTGGCGGCAGCACCATCACTAACAGCGCCAGCAGCATAATGGCAGGCGTATAAATGCGGCTGAAGCGATCGATAAAGCGCTCAACCGGTGCACGGTGGCTTTCAGCTTCTTCGATGAGCTGCAGGATGCGATCAATCGCGCTCTGGCCAGGTTCGGAGATGACTTTCAGCGTGACCAGGCGATCCACGCTAGTGGCGCCCGCCATCACCGTTTCGCCCGGCTGACGGGCAACCGGCACGGACTCGCCCGTCAGCGCACTTTCATCAAAACTGGCGCTCTGGTTTAGCAGCTCGCCATCGGCCGGCAAACGACCGCCAGCCGCGACTTCAATCGTATCGCCAGGATGCAAGTCAGCCAGCGCCACCTGCTCGCGCTGCGTGCCTTTCAAACGCGTAGCAGTATCGGGGCGCAGTGCCATTAACGCCGTCACACCGCGTCGTGCGCGAGAAGCTGCAAATGACTCCAGCCTTTCACCCAGCTGGAACAGCAACAGCACCATCGCGGCTTCAGCATGTGCGCCAATCACCAACGCACCGGTGGCGGCAAGGGTCATCAGGGTTTCGATACTGAAGGGTGAACCGCCTCGCAGCAGTTTCCACGCGCTGAATGCAATCGGAGCCAGGCCGATCAGCGTGGTCATCACAAACAGGCGATCGCCCCATACCGGAGAAACCTGGCTCAGCAGCCAACTGGCAAGCATCAGCAGCGCCAGTAACAGCAAACCGGCATTTTCCTGCCAGCGGCGTTGCGGTGCGGGCTGAGATTGCGGATCGTTTGAGGTCAGGGTAAAACCGACATTTTTGACGGCCTGTTCGATGGCCGGGCGAATATCCTGGTCGGCATCCACCACCAGTTTTTCACTGGCAAAAATCACGCGAGCGGTGCGCACCTGCGCCAGCTGTTGTACAGCACTTTCAATTTTTCGCGCGCAGCTGGGGCAATCCATTCCGGCAATCTGCCAGCGGAATTGATGAGATGTGGATGAGGGCCTGTCGCTTTCGGCGTCGCTTTCGCCGCCGGGACTGCCGCTGTCGTTGTCACAGCAACCGCAACCACTTTCTGGTGTGGCGGGGAGGGCGGCTGAGATTTTCAGCGTCGTAGGTGAAACACTGCGAATGGCGCACAGCGGCTGGGTTTTGCTGTGGGATTTTCCACAACGGCATGAATGAGAATGGGCGTGCATAGAGCCTCCGGTATCAATGCGGGCCACTGCCCGCATTCCGAATGCTACACTCTGGAGTAAACTCCAGAGTCAAGCAAAAGGTCATCTTTTCTTCAATACAGCCACAGCGAACGCACAATCATAAAGTGGCCGGCGAAATAGCAAGCGGCAACAATGGCGCTATCGGCACTGAAACGGCGGCGATAATGGGTGATAAACCAGATAATGTTGCCTAATAGCAGCAGTCCGGCGCCAACCAATAGTGAGAAGCTGTAATCCGTCGGGCGGAAGAAGTAATTCTCTGCCGCCATCCAGTTCATCACCAGCGTCATCCCAATTAGGGTACAGATCGGCCAGCGCAAATCCTCCAGCTTCGACCAGATAATGCCAATCACCACCACCCCAATCACCAGCAGCGTGACCGGAATCGGCCAGAAGAAACTCATGGTCATGTGGGCAGCAAAGCTGATGGTGTAGAGCAGATGTGACAGGAAGAATGCACCCAGCGCATAGAGCATTTGCTGGCGAGGCAGTAACGTCAGTGCATCGCCGACCAGAGTGGCAATCAGGCCAGCCAGAATCAGGTAATCGGTGGTATTGAGCGTGGGCGCTTGCCAGGCCCAGGCGACCAGCAACAGCAAGGTAACAGGTTTGAACAGCCAGCGTTGCCACTGCGGGCCACGGTATGAAGCATCAACGTACAGCCAACCGGAAAAAAGTACGGCAAGGAAAGACCAAAGCATGTTTTCTCCCTTTTCTGAACGTGCTGTTCAGAGTCATGAATTTTCCCAAAATCGCGATCTCAGTGTAAGTTACCGGCGACGAATGTGACAATCGGTCAACTCTGGTTGTATGCTTTGTCGTCTTTTACTGTTCCGACATTAACGCAAAGTGCGAGAGAAATCATGAGCAAACCACCGCTAATCTTTTTCATCGTTCTGGCGATTATTGCCGTATTGGCGACCCGTCAGTTTATTAAGCATCGCCGTGAAACCGCGGTAAATGATGCTTCACCGATTCGCTCACTGAGCGTAGAAGTGAAAACCAAACGTGAGTTTCCTTCCCCCAATCGCCGTTCGCGCCAGCGTGAAGAGATTGTGGCTGAAGATATGAAGTACGAAGCCTGGTTTCATCCACTCAATGGGGCGAGTGATATTAAGGTGGTGGTGAGCGCCGATGACTATCATCATATCGATAAGGGCGCGAAGGGAGAGTTGAAAATGCAGGGCAGTCGCTTTGTCAGTTTCACGCCTGCGCAATAAAACGGGCCGCTGCAGCGGCCCGTATCCTTACATCTTCGGGTAATGCTTTTTCTGCCACGCCAGCAGTTCAAACACACCAAAAAAGAAAATCTTCGCTTGCGTGACGCCACTGAGTTTTGGCGCCTCTTTCGGCTGAGTCGCGCGCAGCAGAACCAGCTGCAAGCCGTGCATGATCACCATGAAGAACAGCGCCACATGCACAAAGTAGCGCAGCGGTGTCGGGAAAGGATGCACCAGATTGAGCAGCAGAAATGCCCAGACGCAAATCATCAGTAATCGTCCCAGATTAAGCCACATCGTGCGTCTCCTGTTGGCGTTGATAAAGGCGATATGCCACCTGACCGGCAATTTTTTCGCGGTACAAGTCCCAGTTAGCGGGCGCCACAGGCGTGCCGTGCTCCACTTCGCTTTCGACGTAAATCAGTGCGTTCTCCGCCAGCCAGCCGTTGTTTTCCAGCAGCGTTAGCGTCTCCAGCAGTAATCCTTTACGGAATGGTGGATCAACAAACACCACATCGAACGGCTCTCCGGGTTGGCTCAACCACTGTAGCGTATTGGTCTGCACGACGTTGCCTTGCGTCGCACGCAGGGTTTGCAGATTCTGCGACAGCTGCTGGGCAACGGAACGTTCCATCTCAAGCAGCGTAGCAGACGCCGCATAGCGTGACAGTGCTTCCAGGCCGAGCGCACCGCTACCGGCGAAGCAATCGAGACAACGCGCTTCCTGAATATCCGGCGCTAACCAGTTAAACAGGGTTTCACGCACGCGATCGGTGGTCGGGCGCAGACCCGCGCTATCCGGCACCGGTAATTTGCGACCGCGCCACTGTCCGCCAATGATACGAATCTGGCCAGCAGCGCCGCTGCTGCGGGGGGATTTACTCATTTTGCTCACAACTCGTCATAATTTGTTGCGTAGTTTAACGGGCGTGGCAGGCAGAAGAAACGTAAAAAAGGGTGCTGTGGTGCGCTGGCTGGAAAGTGTTAGACTACTGAGTTGATATGGCGCGCGTAATTGCCTGATTTTTACGCCGCTCGCGAACAAAAAATTGAATTTTTTATCCCCTGGGAACAGCGTGCTACCGGGAATAAGCCATCGAGGAGTGTGGTTACACAATGGCAAAAGAGAAAAAACGTGGCTTTTTTTCCTGGCTAGGCTTTGGCAAAGAAGAAGAGAAGCAGCAGCCTGCGGAAGAGCAGCAACCGGCCGAAGCGGCGCAACAGCCGATCGCTGAAGAGAGCGCGTTAGCAAGCGCCGAAGCGCAGGCGGAAGAGACGGTTGCCGTCACTGAGCACGTAGCCGAAGAACAACGGGCACAGCCGGAAGCGGTGGTGTCCAAGCCGATCACGGCAATTGAAGAGGAAGTGCTACCGGAGGAGGAAATCCATCCGGACGTAGCACCTGTCGAAGAAGAGCCTCAGGCAGAAGAACTGATTGTTGAAGCGCCTGCTGCGCAGCACGAGCCGGAGATCGAAGAAGCGTCCGTTGCGCCAGTAGTTGCGCAGTACGAGCCGGAAATCGAAGAAGCGGACGTTGAGCCAGTGATTGCGCAGCATGAGCCAGAGATCGAAGAAGCGGTCGTTGAGCCAGTGGTTGGGCAGCATGAGCCAGAGATCGAGGAAGCGGCTGTTGAGCCACTCGTTGCGCAGCATGAGCCGGAAATCGAAGAAGCAGCCGTTGAATCGGAAGACGACGCGTTAAGCGACGAAGAACTTGAAGCCTTGGCGTTGGCCGAAACCTATGCGGAAGACGCTGAAGCCGAAGCGCAGGATACTGTCAGCGATTTACCGCTGGCCGCAGCGCCGCTGATCACGCAGGAGCAGGATCGTCCGACCAAAGAGGGCTTCTTTGCTCGCCTCAAGCGCAGCCTGGTCAAAACCCGAGAAAACCTCGGTTCCGGTTTTGTTAGCCTGTTCCGCGGCAAAAAAATCGATGATGACCTGTTTGAAGAGCTGGAAGAGCAGTTGCTGATTGCTGATGTGGGTGTAGAGACCACGCGCCGCATCATCACCAATCTGACGCAGCAGGCTAACCGCAAGCAGTTGCGTGATGCTGAAGCACTTTACGGCCTGCTGAAAAGTGAAATGGCCGGCATTCTGGAAAAAGTTGATCAGCCACTGGATGTGGGCGGCAAAACGCCGTTTGTTATCCTGATGGTAGGCGTCAACGGCGTGGGTAAAACCACCACTATCGGTAAGCTGGCGCGTCAATATCAGGCTCAGGGAAAATCAGTGATGTTGGCGGCGGGTGATACCTTCCGTGCAGCAGCAGTGGAACAGCTTCAGGTCTGGGGTCAGCGTAACAACATTCCTGTGGTGGCTCAGCATACGGGTGCTGACTCGGCTTCCGTTATCTTCGACGCCATTCAGGCCGCGAAGTCACGCAACGTCGATGTACTCATTGCAGATACCGCTGGTCGCCTGCAGAACAAAGCCCATCTGATGGAAGAGCTGAAAAAAATCACCCGCGTGATGAAAAAGCTGGATGAGGATGCACCACATGAAGTGATGTTAACCCTCGATGCCAGCACCGGGCAAAACGCCGTTAGCCAGGCCAAACTGTTCCATGAAGCGGTGGGACTGACCGGCATCACGCTGACCAAGCTCGACGGCACCGCCAAAGGTGGTGTGATCTTCTCGGTTGCCGATCAGTTTGGTATTCCGATTCGTTATATCGGTGTCGGGGAAGGCATCGAGGATTTACGGCCGTTTAAGGCCGCAGACTTTATTGAGGCACTGTTTGCCCGAGAGGAATGATTGGGATGATTCGCTTTGAAGAGGTCAGTAAAGCATACCTGGGAGGACGTCAGGCGCTGCAGGGAGTGGATTTCCATCTTCGCCCCGGCGAAATGGCATTCCTGACCGGCCACTCCGGTGCAGGGAAAAGTACCTTGCTGAAGCTGATTTGTGGCATTGAGCGCCCGAGCGCCGGGCAAATCTGGTTTAGCGGCCACGATATTTCACGTCTGCGTCGCAGCGAAGTGCCTTTCCTGCGACGTCAGATCGGGATGATTTTCCAGGATCACCACTTGCTGATGGATCGTTCGGTCTATGACAACGTGGCGATTCCACTGATCATTTCCGGCGCCAGTGGTGAAGATATTCGTCGCCGTGTATCGGCAGCGCTGGATAAAGTCGGCTTGCTCGACAAAGCGAAGAGTTATCCGATCCAGCTTTCTGGTGGTGAACAGCAACGTGTCGGCATTGCCCGCGCGGTGGTGAACAAACCTGCGGTGCTGCTGGCGGACGAACCCACCGGTAATCTGGATGATGCCCTGTCAGAAGACATTCTGCGCCTGTTTGAAGAGTTCAATCGTGTTGGTGTGACCGTCTTAATGGCGACGCACGACACCGGGCTGATTGCCCGCCGCAATTACCGCTTGATGACGCTGAATCAGGGACGCCTGCACGGAGGCCATGATGGTCAATAAACGCAATAAGCGCCCAGCGGCGCCGAAGGCGGCGAAGGCGCCTTCAAAAAGTAAGGCGCTGAAAGGCGGCTGGCAGGAGCAGTGGCGCTATGCGCTGCGCGGTACGCTCTCGGATATGTGGCGTCAGCCGCTGGCCACGCTGCTGACCGTGATGGTGATTGCTATCTCGCTGACGCTGCCGAGCGTCTGCTATATGGTGTGGAAAAACGTCAGCCAGGCGGCGACGCAGTGGTATCCGGCACCGCAGTTGACGGTGTATCTGGATAAAGCGCTGGATGATACGGCGGCTGAGAATGTCGCTGCTGAGCTGAAAAAGTTAGATGGCGTGGATAACGTTAACTATCTGACCCGTGAAGAAGCGCTGAATGAGTTCCGCAACTGGTCTGGTTTCGGCGGTTCAATGGACATGCTGGAGCAAAACCCGCTGCCTGCCGTGGCCATCATCACGCCGAAACTGAATTTCCAGAATTCAGACACTATGGCTAACCTGCGCGACCGCGTGTCGAAAGTGCAGGGTGTGGATGAAGTGCGCATGGATGACAGCTGGTTTGCCCGTTTAGCGGCGTTAACCGGGCTGGTAGGGCAAATTGCTTCGATGATTGGTCTGCTGATGGTGGTGGCGGTGTTCCTGGTGATTGGTAACAGCGTGCGCCTGAGCATCTTTGCCCGTCGCGATACCATTAACGTGCAAAAGCTGATTGGTGCCACCGACGGCTTTATCTTGCGTCCGTTCCTGTATGGCGGCGCGCTGTTAGGTTTCAGTGGTGCAGTGCTTTCACTGCTGCTGTCCGAAGTGCTGGTACTGCGTCTGCAATCAGTCGTAGCGCAGGTGGCGACGGTGTTTGGCACCACCTTTGTTCTTGAAGGTTTTTCCTGGGACGAAGGGCTGCTACTGCTGCTCATCGCCGCCATTATTGGCTGGGTTGCCGCATGGTTAGCCACTGTACAACATTTACGCCGATTTACGCCGCAGTAACCAACAGCAACGTTTTTTGATATACTCTTCCTCTGCTGCCGACGATCTGGGAGCAGAGGAATCTTCCTATTTTTCCCGCCGTCATCTGTGTGTAAAATATTCACTGCTAATATTGAACTTGTGGATAACTTTGTCGTCCAAGTAGCACAGATTGCTTTTGGTTTTTTCGCGACGTTGACATAATGTAACGTCTGCGCAAAATACCGCGCAGCAAGTCCATTGAATTTGTGAGGGTTTGAATGACCAAAGAAATGCAAACTTTAGCGATTGCGCCTCTGGGTAACCTGGAATCTTATGTCCGGGCTGCCAACAACTGGCCGGTATTAACGGCAGAAGAGGAGAAGGCATTAGCGGAGAAACTGCATTACCAGGGCGATCTGGATGCAGCTAAGACGCTGATCCTGTCTCACCTGCGCTTTGTTGTTCATATTGCTCGTAACTACTCCGGTTACGGCCTGCCACAGGCGGACCTGATTCAGGAAGGTAACATAGGCCTGATGAAGGCGGTGCGTCGCTTCAACCCTGAAGTTGGCGTGCGTCTGGTGTCATTTGCCGTGCACTGGATCAAAGCAGAGATTCACGAATACGTGCTGCGTAACTGGCGTATTGTGAAAGTCGCGACCACGAAAGCCCAGCGCAAGCTGTTCTTTAATCTGCGTAAAAGCAAACAGCGTCTTGGTTGGTTTAATCAGGATGAAGTGGAGATGGTTGCGCGCGAGTTGGGCGTGAGCAGCAAAGATGTCCTCGAGATGGAATCTCGTATGGCCGCGCAGGATATGACTTTCGACATGTCTTCGGATGACGAAGCTGGCGAAGGTAAGCCGATGGCACCGGTACTCTATCTGCAGGATAAAACCTCAGACTTTGCCGACGGCATTGAAGAGGATAACTGGGATGCGCACGCTGCTGATAAGCTGAGCGATGCCATGCTGAGCCTTGATGAGCGCAGCCAGCACATCATCCGCGCCCGTTGGCTGGATGATGAGAATAAAACCACTTTGCAGGAGTTGGCCGACAAATATGGCGTCTCTGCAGAGCGTGTGCGTCAGCTGGAAAAGAACGCCATGAAGAAACTGCGTATGGCGATTGAAGCCTGATAACCATCGGGTGAAAAACGGGGCGACTTTATAGTCGCCCTTTTTATTTGCCCGCAGTCCGTAGCCGCGCAATGTATTGCGCATCAGTCACCAACCCTGGCGCTTCAGGACAGCGCGATAAATCGCGCCGTTACGTGTCCGCAATAATTAGCGCACCCAGCCATCGGCCTGCGCGCGAAAACCACAGGCCTGCATAAAGGCCGCGCGCACACTCTGATCGTCGTCGCCGTCATCGGCTACCCACCAATCTGCCAGCGCGCTATTCTGCGCGATAGTCTCTTCCAGCAAATATTGCCCGACTCCACGGCGGCGCGTCACTTCGCGCACGGTGAGGTGTGAAATCTTCCCCTGCGTGCCACAAATCTCCAGCTGCAACCCGCCCAACAGACGATCGTTAAACCTTGCCGCATACAAGCGCTGCGTCTCGCTTAATGCAGCCTCAAGTTGCGAAATATCGATCTGCGACCAGACTTTAGCTAAATCCAACCGATCCTGCGGCGTGAGTGCGGTGATTCGCTGAATAGTGAGCTTCATTACCCTTACCTGTACTGCCAGAAAGGCCATAGTGTAGCGAATTTAGACAGTCAGCGTGCTGTCACTTTTTTGCGATGAAAATAGGTCAAATGCCAGCCACTTTGCCAGGATTGTGGAGGAAGCCATCAATGTTAGCTGAAAAAGCCAGCATAACGCGCTGGCATTTTGGCTAAAAACCGGCCATAAAAACCAGATGATTCTGCTGTGCAACGCGACTAATACTGAATATGTCAGTTGATTTACAGAAGAAAGTTCCTGTTTAATAACCTGAAAAATAAAGCCTTATTACCAATAAATGCCAGAAAAGAGCGCTAACTCATTATTCTTGAATCAGTTTTCCTCTTTGACTGGCAGAAAATAAACCAAACACAACGACACACGACACAACAGATGGGGAAGTTCGCATGAAAATGAGTAAAGGACGCGCATTACTGGCGGGTTGCGTTGCGCTGGCGCTGAGCCACGCGGCACTGGCGAAAGATATCAAGATTGCCATCGTTGGCGCAGCAACTGGTCCGGTTGCACAATACGGTGATATGCAGTTCACCGGTGCAGCGCAAGCCATTAAGGACATCAACGCCAAAGGTGGCGTGAACGGTGACAAACTGGTTGGCGTGGAATATGACGACGCCTGTGACCCGAAACAAGCGGTTGCAGTGGCCAACAAAGTGGTTAACGACGGCATCAAGTATGTGATCGGCCACCTGTGCTCCTCTTCTACTCAGCCTGCTTCCGACATCTATAACGATGAAGGCATTCTGATGATCACCCCAGCGGCAACCGCACCAGAGCTGACCGCGCGTGGCTATGCGGATGTGCTGCGTACTACCGGTCTGGATTCCGATCAGGGTCCAACCGCTGCAACTTACATTCTCAATGAGATCAAACCAAAACGTATCGCTGTGGTGCATGACAAGCAGCAGTACGGTCAGGGACTGGCCGAATCGGTGCAGAAAACCCTGAAAGCCAAAGGCGGCAATGTGGTGCTGTTCGAAGGTATCACCGCGGGCGATAAAGATTTCTCTACGCTGATTGCGCGTCTGAAGAAAGAAAACGTCGATTTCGTTTACTACGGTGGCTACTACCCAGAGCTGGGCCAGATTCTGCGTCAGGCAAAAGCAGCCGGTCTGACTGCTGGCTTCATGGGTCCAGAAGGTGTAGGCAACGCCTCACTGTCTAACATCGCCGGTGATGCATCTGAAGGCCTGTACGTCACCTTGCCGAAACGTTATGACCAGTTGCCAGAGAACAAGGCGATTGTTGAAGCCATCAAAGCTAATACCGCGTCTAACCGTAAAGATCCAACCGGTCCGTTCGTCTGGACCACCTATGCGGCCATTCAGTCGCTGGTGGCCGGTATTGAACGTAGCAAGAGCGCTGAGCCAGATGCCATTGCTAAAAACCTGAAAGAGGGCGCAGCGGTTCCAACGGTGATGGGCAACCTGAACTGGGATCAGAAAGGCGACCTGAAGGGCTTCGAATTTGGTGTCTTCAAATGGCACAAAGACGGTTCCTCTACCGCTGTTAAGTAATTCCCAAGCTTAAATAGATTGGCCCTCTCTTTTGCCGGAGAGGGCTGGGGGAGGGACAGCGCGTACCGTCTTGATGGGATCCCGCGCGCCTGTTCCCTCACCCTAACCCTCTGCCAAAAGGGAGAGGGGATTTTTAGTCCACATGCAGGTCCTCACTATGTCCGAGCAGTTTCTCTATTTCATTCAGCAGATGTTCAACGGGGTCACCCTCGGGAGCACTTACGCGCTGATCGCCATTGGTTACACCATGGTTTACGGCATCATCGGCATGATCAACTTCGCCCATGGCGAGGTGTATATGATCGGCAGTTATGTCTCCTTTATTGTGATTGCCGCCCTGATGATGATGGGTATCGATACCACGTGGCTGATGATTGCCGCCGGGTTCGTGATGGCGGTGATCATCTCCAGCGCCTACGGCTGGAGCATTGAGCGCGTGGCGTATAAACCCGTGCGCTCCTCTAAGCGCTTGATCGCGCTGATTTCGGCTATTGGGATGTCGATCTTTCTGCAGAACTACGTCAGTCTGACGCAAGGTTCGCGCGATCTGGCGTTGCCAAGCCTGATTACCGGCCAGTGGACGCTGGGCGAGAGCAACGGCTTTGCTGCCACGCTCTCCACCATGCAGCTGGTGATTTGGGTCGTGACCTTCCTGTCGATGCTGGCCCTGACGCTGTTTATTCGTTATTCACGTATGGGCCGCGCCTGCCGCGCCTGTGCGGAAGACCTGAAAATGGCCAGTCTGCTGGGGATTAATACTGACCGCGTGATTTCACTGACCTTCATTATTGGTGCGGCGATGGCGGCGGTGGCGGGCGTGCTGCTGGGCCAGTTTTATGGCTCGATCAACCCGTTCATCGGCTTTATGGCCGGGATGAAGGCGTTTACCGCTGCGGTACTGGGCGGCATCGGCAGTATTCCGGGCGCGATGATTGGTGGTCTGGTGCTCGGTATCGCTGAAGCGCTGACCTCGGCGTATCTGTCGACCGAATACAAAGATGTGGTGTCATTCGCACTGCTGATTGTAGTGCTGCTGGTGATGCCGACCGGCATTCTGGGCCGTCCGGAGGTAGAGAAAGTATGAAACGCCTCGGTCTGGTCAACGCCGTGATTTCAACGGTGATGTTACTGATTCTCGCCACTTTCTTTATGGGCGTCCGTCTTGATCTTGATGGCACCAAACTGGTGGTGGCTAACGCTGGCGCGGCGCGCTGGAACTGGATTTTCATCGGCTGTGCGGTGGTTTTTGTCTTCCAGCTGCTGCGCCCGGTGTTCCATGGCAAGTTAAAACGCAGCGGTAAAGGCTTTGTGCTGCCGGGCTTCGATGGTTCGACGCCAAAGCAAAAGCTGGTGATGGCGCTGTTGATTGCTGCTGCGGTGCTGTGGCCGTTTCTGGTGTCGCGCGGCAGTGTCGATATCGCCACATTAACGCTGATCTACGTGATGCTCGGTCTCGGCCTCAACGTGGTGGTCGGCCTGTCTGGTCTGCTGGTGCTGGGCTACGGTGGTTTCTATGCCATCGGCGCTTACACCTTCGCGCTGCTCAATCACTATTACGGTTTTGGTTTCTGGGAAAGCCTGCCGCTGGCGGGGATTGTCGCAGGTGCGTTTGGCCTGATGCTCGGCTTCCCGGTACTGCGCCTGCGCGGTGACTATCTGGCGATTGTGACGCTCGGCTTCGGTGAAATCGTGCGTATTCTGCTGCTCAACAGCACTTCTATTACCGGCGGTCCAAACGGTATCGCGCAGATTCCTAAACCAAGCCTGTTTGGCATTGAGTTTGGACGTCGTGTCAGTGAAGGCGGCTGGACTACTTTCCATGAGCTAACGGGCCTGCAGTACGATCCGAATCATCGTGTCATCTTCCTCTATCTGGTGGCGCTGCTGCTGGTGGTGCTGACCTTGTTCGTGATTAACCGTTTGCTGCGTATGCCATTGGGTCGCGCGTGGGAAGCGCTGCGTGAAGATGAGATCGCCTGTCGTTCATTGGGACTCAGCCCAACACGCATCAAGCTGACCGCTTTCACCATCAGCGCCGTGTTCGCCGGTTTTGCTGGCACGCTGTTTGCCGCACGTCAGGGTTTTGTTAGCCCGGAATCCTTCACCTTCGTCGAATCAGCCTTTGTGCTGGCGATTGTGGTACTGGGCGGCATGGGTTCGCAGTTTGCGGTGATCCTCGCGGCCGTGCTGCTGGTGGTGTCGCGCGAATTGATGCGTGATCTGAACGAGTACAGCATGCTGGTGCTGGGTGGTTTGATGGTGCTGATGATGATTTGGCGTCCGCAAGGATTGTTGCCGATGAAACGTCCACACCTGAAGTTGAAAAGCAGTAAACAAGGAGAGCAGGCATGAGTCAGCCTTTGTTAGCCGTTGAAGGCTTGATGATGCGCTTTGGCGGGCTGTTGGCCGTCAACAATGTGGCGCTGGAACTGCATCCCCAGGAAATCGTGTCACTGATCGGGCCGAACGGTGCCGGTAAAACCACGGTGTTCAACTGCCTGACCGGTTTTTACAAGCCGACCGGCGGTACCATCAAACTGCGCGATCAGGAGTTGCAGGGCCAGCCAGGCCAGAAGATTGCGCGTATGGGCATCGTGCGTACTTTCCAGCACGTGCGACTGTTCCGTGAGATGACGGTGATTGAAAACCTGCTGGTCGCGCAGCATCAGCATCTGAAAAGTGGCGTGTTCTCCGGCCTGTTCAAAACCCCGGCGTTCCGTCGCGGGGAGAGTGAAGCGTTGGATCGTGCTGCCACCTGGCTGGATCGCATCGGCCTGCTGGAGCTGGCCAATCGCCAGGCGGGCAACCTCGCTTACGGCCAGCAGCGTCGTCTGGAGATTGCGCGCTGCATGGTGACGCGTCCGGAAATCCTGATGCTGGATGAGCCTGCCGCAGGACTTAACCCACGCGAAACCCACGAACTGGACGAACTGATTGCCGAACTGCGCGGTGAGCATAAGGTCTCGGTACTGTTAATCGAACACGATATGAAGCTGGTGATGGGCATTTCTGACCGCATTTATGTGGTGAACCAGGGCACACCGCTGGCTAACGGTACGCCGGAAGAAGTGCGTAACAATCCGGATGTGATCCGTGCTTATTTAGGTGAGGCGTAATATGGCAAACCCAATTTTAACGTTGCAAGGGGTGAGTGCCCATTACGGCCCGATTCAGGCACTGCACAACATCAACCTGCACATCAGTCAGGGTGAAATTGTCACCCTGATTGGGGCTAACGGCGCAGGTAAAACCACGTTGCTCGGCACCCTGTGCGGTGAACCGCGTGCCACCAGTGGCACTATTATCTTCGACGGCAAAGAGATCACCGACTGGCAAACCGCCAAAATCATGCGTGAAGCGATTGCGATTGTGCCGGAAGGCCGCCGCGTGTTTTCCCGGATGACGGTGGAAGAGAACCTGGCGATGGGCGGTTTCTTTGCCACGCGCCAGCAGTATCAGGAGCGCATTGAGCGGGTTTATCAGCTGTTCCCGCGTCTGGCTGAACGTAAAGTGCAGCGCGCGGGCACCATGTCCGGTGGTGAACAGCAGATGCTGGCGATCGGTCGTGCGCTAATGAGTCAGCCGCGTTTGCTGTTACTCGACGAACCTTCTTTAGGTTTAGCACCGATTATTATTCAGCAGATTTTCGATACGATTGAACAGTTGCGTAAAGAGGGCATGACCATTTTCCTGGTGGAGCAAAACGCCAACCAGGCGCTGAAGCTCGCCGATCGCGGCTACGTGCTGGAGAACGGTCATGTGGTGCTGGAAGACAGTGGTGAAGCGTTGCTGTCCAACGAAGCGGTACGCAGCGCTTACCTCGGTGCCTGACCTGGCTTACTTGCCAGCTTGCGGTTGGGCAGTGCTCGCTATCCTCACGTACTACGTGTACGTTCCGGTGGCTGCGCGCTGTCCGCCCGCAATCTGGCTGCGCCGCCGACGGTCTGATAGAAGGTGCGGTCTGACTGCAACGCTGGCGGTCTAAACAGTGGCTCAAGTTTGAGATAACTTGTGCCACTTTAAACTTTCTAATACGCGCAATCTCCGTCACATTCCCGTCATAAACCTGTTATTAATCCGTCATTTCCCCGTGTCATGTTACTTCGCGAACAAAAAAATGCGTGATATCGCGCGTACCTAACAGCACAGGAAAAAACTTATGTCCGCTTTTACGCTTCGTCCCCGCCTGATGAGTGTTTTGCTTGGTCTGGCGCTCAGTGGTAACGCGCTGGCTGCCACTGACATTCCTTTCTGGCACTCAATGGAAGGCGAGTTAGGCAAAGAAGTCGATTCTCTGGCACAACGTTTTAACCAGGCTCACCCAGAATACAAAATCGTACCGACTTACAAAGGTAACTACGAGCAGAGCCTGGCAGCGGGTATCGCTGCTGTGCGTACCGGTAAAGCACCGGCGATTCTGCAGGTTTACGAAGTGGGTACGGCGACCATGATGGCTTCAAAAGCTATCGTGCCTGTGCATGACGTGTTTAAAGACGCGGGCGTGCAGATGGATCCAAAACAGTTCGTGCCAGCGGTTGCAGGTTATTACAGCGACAGCAATGGCCAGCTGATCTCTCAGCCGTTCAACAGCTCAACCCCAGTGCTGTACTACAACAAAGATGCCTTCAAGAAAGCCGGTCTGAACCCAGACCAGCCGCCTAAAACCTGGCAGGAACTGGCAAAAGACGCCGACGCACTGCGTAAAGCGGGCATGACTTGTGGTTACGCCAGCGGCTGGCAGGGTTGGATTCAAATCGAAAACTTCAGCGCCTGGCATGCACTGCCGGTTGCCACCAAAAACAACGGCTTTGACGGTACCGATGCGGTATTGGAATTCAACAAGCCGGTTCAGGTGCGCCACATCCAGATGCTGGAAGACATGAACAAGAAGGGTGATTTCACCTACTTCGGTCGTAAAGATGAATCCACCGCGAAGTTCTATAACGGCGACTGCGGCATCACCACGGCTTCTTCCGGTTCACTGGCGGATATCAAGCATTACGCGAAATTCAACTTCGGCGTTGGCATGATGCCTTACGACTCAACTGTGCCTAACGCACCGCAGAACGCCATCATCGGCGGCGCGAGCCTGTGGGTGATGAAAGGCAAAGATGCCGACACCTACAAGGGCGTAGCCGAGTTCATGAAGTTCCTGGCTCAGCCAGAAATCGCCGCAGAATGGCACCAGAAGACCGGTTACCTGCCAATCACCACTGCTGCATATGAGCTGACCAAGCAACAGGGCTTCTATGACAAGAACCCAGGCGCAGACATCGCCACACGTCAGATGCTGAACAAAGATCCACTGCCGTTCACCAAAGGCATGCGTCTGGGCAACATGCCACAGATTCGTACCATTGTGGACGAAGAGCTGGAAGGCGTGTGGACGGGCAAACAGGCGCCACAAGCTGCACTAGATAACGCTGTGAAGCGCGGAAACGAACTGCTGCGTCGTTTTGAACAGCAAGTGAAGTAATTCCGTTGTCTCGGGGCTGGCGCATGGCGTCAGCCCCGATTTCTCTTTTGGCGAGTCTGCTATGTCCTCATCACGCCCTGTTTTTCGCTCCCGTTTTTTGCCCTATTTGCTGGTGGCACCACAACTGGTGATTACCGCTATTTTCTTCCTGTGGCCGGCCGGTGAAGCGCTGTGGTATTCGCTGCAAAGCATCGATCCCTTTGGTATTTCCAGCACCTTCGTCGGGCTGGATAACTTCAAACGCCTGTTCAGCGACAGCTATTACCTCGACTCTTTCTGGACCACCATCGAATTCAGCGCACTGGTTACGGTGTGCGGCATGACCTTCTCGCTGCTGCTGGCGGCTCTGGTCGACTACGTGGTGCGTCTGAAAAAACTGTACCAAACGCTATTGCTGCTGCCTTACGCCGTTGCACCGGTGGTCGCTGCCGTGCTGTGGATGTTCCTGTTCAACCCTGGCCTCGGCCTGTTCAGCCATCTGCTGAACCAGATTGGCTATAACTGGAACTACGCGCAAAACAGCGGTCAGGCGATGTTCCTGATCGTGCTGGCATCCATCTGGCAGCAGATGAGCTACAACTTCCTGTTCTTCTTTGCCGCACTGCAGTCGATCCCCAAATCGCTGGTGGAAGCGGCGGCGATAGACGGTGCTGGACCGGTGCGTCGCTTCTTCAATCTGTCACTGCCGCTGATCACCCCGGTGAGTTTCTTCCTGCTGGTGGTCAACCTGGTGTATGCCTTCTTCGACACCTTCCCGGTGATCGATGCCGCGACCGGCGGCGGTCCGGTGCAGGCCACTACCACGCTGATCTACAAAATTTATCGCGAAGGCTTTACCGGTCTGGATCTCTCGTCCTCTGCCGCGCAATCCGTGGTGCTGATGCTGCTGGTGATTGGCCTGACGATCCTGCAATTCCGCTTTGTCGAGCGTAAGGTGCAATACCAATGATTGAGAATCGACGCGGGCTGGACATCTTCAGCCATACCCTGCTGGTGCTCGGTGTCCTGACCATTCTGTTCCCACTGTACGTGGCGATAGTCGCCGCCACGCTGGATAACGAAGCGGTGTATCAGGTGCCGATGACCTTAGTGCCCGGCACACATTTGTGGGACAACATTTCGCGCATCTGGACCCAGGGCGTCAACGGCAGCGGTCCGGCCTTTGGCATGATGATGCTCAACAGCCTGATCATGGCGCTCGGCATCACGGTGGGTAAAATCGCGGTGTCGATGCTCTCCGCGTTTGCGCTGGTGTGGTTCCGTTTCCCGTTGCGCTCGCTGTTCTTCTGGCTGATCTTCATCACCCTGATGCTGCCGGTAGAAGTGCGTATCTTTCCGACGGTAGAAGTGATTTCAAACCTGCACATGCTCGACAGCTACAGTGGCTTAACCCTGCCGCTCATGGCTTCAGCAACTGCGACCTTCCTGTTCCGCCAGTTCTTTATGTCGTTGCCGGATGAGCTGATTGAAGCGGCGCGCATTGATGGCGCCAGCCCGATGCGCTTCTTCTGGGACATCGTTTTGCCACTGTCCAAAACCAACCTCGCGGCGCTGTTCGTGATCACCTTTATCTACGGCTGGAACCAGTATCTCTGGCCGCTGTTGATCATCAACGATCCCAGTCTCAGCACGGCGGTCGCCGGGGTGAAAAGTATGATCAACACCAGCGGTGGGCCGACGCAGTGGAACGAAGTGATGGCGGCAATGTTATTAACCCTGATCCCACCGGTGGTGGTGGTACTCGTGATGCAACGTGCCTTTGTGCGTGGCCTGGTGGAGAGTGATAAATAAATGGCAGGCGTAACCCTTCAGACCGTCACCAAATCGTATGACGGCAAAAATCAGATCATTCAGCCACTGAATATCACCATCAACGATGGCGAATTTATGGTGATGGTGGGCCCTTCCGGCTGCGGCAAGTCGACGCTGCTGCGCATGGTGGCAGGCCTGGAACGTGTGACTTCCGGCGATATCTACATCGACGACAAACGAGTCACTAACATGGAACCGAAAGATCGTGGCATCGCCATGGTGTTCCAGAACTATGCGCTTTACCCGCATATGACCGTGGGTGAGAATATGGCCTATGGCCTGAAAATTCGCGGCATGGGTAAAGAGCAGATCGATCAACGCGTAATGGAAGCCGCGCGCAGTCTGGAATTGGATCACCTGCTGTCACGTCGTCCGCGTGAGCTTTCCGGTGGACAGCGCCAGCGTGTGGCAATGGGCCGCGCCATCGTGCGTGAACCAGCGGTGTTCCTGTTCGATGAGCCACTGTCGAACCTCGATGCGCGCCTGCGTGTGCAGATGCGTCTTGAGCTGCAACAACTGCACCGTCGCCTGAAAACCACCAGTCTGTATGTGACGCACGATCAGGTAGAAGCCATGACGTTGGCCCAGCGCGTGATGGTGATGAACAAAGGTGTAGTCGAGCAAGTCGGCACGCCGGTGGAAGTGTATGAGCGTCCGGCGAGCCAGTTTGTGGCGTCGTTTATCGGTGCACCGGCAATGAACCTGCTGCCAGGCCAGATCAACAGCGACGGCACGCGCTTTACGCTCGATGCGCTTAATAGCTTGCCATTGGGCGAGAGCAAAGCGAAGTGGGCGAATCGTCCCCTTACGTTGGGCATCCGTCCTGAGCATCTGGTGCTCAGCTCGCAAGCAGCGGGCGGCATTCCATTAGTGGTCGATACGCTGGAGATGTTGGGTGCGGATAATCTCGCGCACGGCCGCATCGGTAATACCCGTCTGGTGGTGCGTTTGCCGCACAGTGAACGTCCGCAATCGGGCAGCACCTTATGGCTGCAACTGCCGCCAGATGCGTTACACTTCTTCGATTCAACCCATGGAAAGCGTCTGGAATGAGTGTAGAAAATTGGCCATACCCACAGATCGTCGCCCATCGCGGCGGCGGTAAACTGGCACCGGAAAATACGCTGGCGGCAATAGATGTCGGCGCGCAGTACGGTCATACCATGATCGAGTTTGATGCCAAGCTGTCGGATGATAAACAGGTGTTCCTGCTGCATGACGATACGCTGGATCGCACCAGCAACGGCTGGGGTGTGGCGGGCGATCTCTCATGGAGTAAGCTATCGCAGCTGGATGCGGGCAGTTGGTACAGCCGTGAGTATGAAGGCGAGCCGCTGGCACTGCTGCGTGACGTGGCCGATCGCTGCCGCCAGCATCAGATGATGGCGAACGTTGAGATCAAGCCGACCACCGGCAAAGAGGTGGAAACCGGACGCGATGTGGCGTTGGCCGCGCGCGAACTGTGGCAGGGGCAAACGGCGCCGCTACTCTCTTCCTTCTCTTATGAAGCATTGGAAGCAGCGATGCAGGCGGCGCCTGAATTGCCACGCGGATTATTGCTGGATGAGTGGCACGATGACTGGCAGGCGCTGACGAGTGCACTGGGTTGCGTCTCCATCCATCTCAATCACAAACTGCTGGATGCCGAACGCACCGCGCAGCTGAAAGCCGCCGGATTGCATATTCTGGTGTACACGGTGAATCAGCCCGCGCGGGCGCGCGAGCTATTGAGTTGGGGCGTCGATGCCATCTGTACTGACCGCATCGACATTATCGGTCCCGACTTCCGTTAATTCTGGTTTTGCTGCTGGCCCGGCTGTTGCTGAATCATGCGCTGCTGGGCGCTATCCCTTCGCTCCTGCATTTTCCGCTGTAACTCCTGATTCTGCTGCTGCTGATCCTGTTTCAGCTTCAACTGTTGTTGTTGCTGCTGAGTCTGCATTTGCGACTGCATGCGCTGCTGGCTCGGGTTATAGCCAGGCTTGTTCGGGTCATTTGTGCTGTTCAGCATATTTGCCATGCTGCTTAACGGCAGCAACGCAGCGATAACGATTAGCCATTTTTTCATGGTCTTCCTCCATTAATGCAGCCTGCTGTGTGCTGTCGCCATCAATATGGCAACCAAGGCTGCTGTCATAAGTTTATGCGATGTCACAAAGTCCTGAACCAGGAGTGCGCCGAATTTGGCTTACTGCTACGCTTTTTATCGTGTTTGCAAACACTTGCATCAAAAAATAACAAATGTAAATAATCGCAAAGGAAGATCGCAAATGAGACTAAAGGGCAGCGTGCGTCTGGTTGGCTGGGCATTATTGATGAGTTTTACCGTGGTACAGGGGGCGTTTTCCGCGCCCGCTAGCGCGCCACCGGTGTCATACGGCGTGGACAGTGACACCTTCCATCCGGTGAAGGCGCAGCACGGTATGGTGGCGTCGGTGGATGCGATAGCCACCCAGGTGGGCGTCGATATTCTGAAGCAGGGCGGTAATGCCGTGGATGCGGCCGTTGCAGTGGGCTTCGCATTAGCCGTCACTCATCCACAAGCCGGTAATCTCGGCGGTGGTGGCTTTATGATGCTGCGTACCGCCTCGGGACGCACCACGGCGATCGATTTTCGTGAAATGGCGCCGGCGCGTGCTTCACGCGATATGTTCCTCGATAAGCAGGGTAATGCTGACCCTAAACTGTCGCTCACGTCCCATTTAGCCTCGGGCACACCGGGCACTGTTGCTGGTTTTGCGCTGGCGGCACAAAAATACGGTACGCTGCCGCTGAGTAAACTGCTGGCTCCGGCGATTAAGCTAGCGCGTGAGGGCATCATCGTTAACGATGCGCTGGCGGACGATTTGGCGACCTACGGCAAAGAGACGTTGATCAATCACGACAACAGCCGGGCGATTTTCTACAAGGCAGACGGCAAGCCGTATCAAAAAGGTGAGCGTCTGGTGCAGAAAAACCTCGCGCACAGCCTGCAACTGATTGCTCAACAAGGGCCGGATGCGTTCTACAAAGGCAAAATTGCCGATGAGATCGCTGGAGAAATGGCACAGCATGGCGGATTGATTGGCAAACCGGATCTGGCCGCCTATCGTGCGGTAGAGCGTAAACCGGTCAGCGGCACCTATCGCGGCTATGAAGTGTTCTCAATGCCGCCACCGTCTTCAGGTGGGATTCATATCGTGCAGATCCTGAATATCCTCGAAAACTTTGATCTGGCGAAGTGGGGCTTTGGCAGTGCGGACGCTATGCAGGTGATGGCGGAAGCGGAAAAATACGCCTATGCCGATCGTTCGGAATACCTTGGCGATCCGGATTTCGTCAAAGTGCCGCAGCAGGCGTTGACCAGCAAAGCCTACGCCAAAACCCTGGCGCAGCAGATTGACGTCAACAAAGCGCGTCCTTCCAGCGAAATCAAACCGGGTAAGCTTGAGCCGTACGAAAGCAACCAGACTACGCACTTCTCGGTGGTGGATAAAGACGGTAATGCGGTCGCCGTGACCTACACGCTGAACACCTATTTCGGTAGCGGCATTGTCGCCGGGCAGAGCGGTATCCTGATGAACAACGAGATGGATGACTTCTCCGCCAAACCGGGTACGCCGAACGTGTATGGTTTGGTGGGTGGCGAAGCGAATGCGGTGCAACCGGCTAAACGTCCATTGTCATCGATGTCACCGACCATCATCGCCAAAGACGGCAAAACCTGGCTGGTGACAGGTAGCCCTGGTGGCAGCCGTATTATCACCACTGTGTTGCAAATGGTGGTGAACAGTATCGATTTCGGTATGAACGTGGCGGAAGCGACCAATGCGCCGCGTTTCCACCATCAATGGTTGCCGGATCAGCTACGCGTGGAGAAAGGCTTTAGCCCGGATACGTTGCGTTTGCTGGAAGCTAAAGGTCAGCATGTGAAAGTGATGCCCGCAATGGGCAGCACGCAGAGCATTATGATTGGGCCGGATGGCATGCGCTATGGTGCTTCGGATCCGCGTTCGGTGGATGATTTGAGTGCCGGGTATTAATTTAGCGTAATAAAGTGCGCCGCTACCGCCTCAGTACGAGTTGTAGCGGCGCGATTCATCGCGCAAATTATTTCAATCGCGCCATGTAGTGCGTATCAATCATCTCGCCGTCGCGCATGGCAAAACGCTTCGCCGTCCCTTCGATCTCAAAGCCAAACTTCTGATAAAGACCCATCGCTTTATGGTTATCAGCGAACACGGTTAACTCGATTCGTGTCACTTGTAGCCAGTTGTCACACAGGTCAATCATCGCGGCCATCAGCGCCGAGCCTACGCCGCGACGGTGAAAGGCGGGATCAACGCCCATGCCAAAGGTAGCGGCATGGCGACGTCGTGCGACAGATTGCACTTCTAGCGTGATTTGCCCAGCCAGTTGATCGTCAATCATTGCCACTAGCATATGCACACCCGGACGTGGATTGCTAAGGCGTTCCTGCCATAGCGTGGGTGACTGGTGTGGCAGTTGCAATGTATTCGCCTGCGTCTCCGGTTGGCTGTAGAGACGTGTTAGTGCAGCAGCATCTTCTGGGATTACGTGGCGAATGACGATCTGACTCATAAAGCGACTCCTTGTGCAAAGTGAATAAAATCCCCTTTAACATCAAGGAATTCTCGCAAGTCGTCAATCGAAAATAATTCTCAAAAGGGGTTTACAGACGCGAATGATAATGATTATTATTGTCATGCGGACCGGGAACGTCTCCTGACTACCGGGTAAGCACGACATTGCTCACATTGCTTCCAGTGTTTCTTAGCCAGCTCGGGTGCTGGCTTTTTTTTTGCCTGCTATTTGCCTCTTTCATCCTCATTGTCCGATCACCACCAAAACGTTCAGCATTTTTGAACAGAGGCGTGAAGTTTTTCAGCTATCAATCAATCTCTCTCAGGCACACACTGTAAAAAACATTGAGGAGAATTGAACATGATCTACTTACGCAAAGCAGAAGAACGCGGTCACGCCAATCACGGTTGGCTCGATAGCTGGCACACCTTTTCTTTCGCCGATTATTACGATGCCAACTTTATGGGCTTCTCGGCCTTACGCGTTATCAATGAAGACGTGATTGATGGCGGCCAGGGTTTTGGTACCCATCCGCATAAAGACATGGAAATCCTGACCTATGTGTTGTCTGGCACCGTGGAACATCAAGACAGCATGGGCAACAAAGAGCAGATCCCGGCAGGTGAGTTCCAGATCATGAGCGCCGGTACTGGCGTGCGCCATTCAGAGTACAACGCCAGTGATAAAGATCCGCTGCATCTGTATCAGATCTGGATCATTCCAGAGCGCAAAGGCATTGAGCCACGCTATGCGCAGCGCCGCTTCGAGGATGTGAAAGGTCGCCAGTTTGTCCTGTCCCCGGATGAGCGTGAAGGATCGCTGAAAGTGTTCCAGGACATGACCCTGTCGCGCTGGGTGTTTGCTAAGGGCGAAGCCGACGCGGTGACTGTCGAAGCGGGTCGTCGTGTGTGGATTCAGGTGGTAAAAGGTCTGGTGAGCGTGAATGGCGAACAGGTCGGTACCAGTGATGCGCTGGCGATCTGGGATGAAAGCGCGCTGACCATCAACGCTGACAGCGATGCAGAGATTCTGCTGTTTGATCTGCCGCCGGTGTAACAGCCTGTCAATAAATCGTGCAAGGTTGCCCTCTATGGCGACCTTGCATTTTTTGCCGACTTTTCGTTGGGTGCGTACCGATGTGCACAAAATCAGAGCGGGTATTCATGGTTTTCCGCAAAGCCTGAAATTGACAAAAAAATGATAGACTCATCGTATCTCTGACCTCAGGCGCATACGATGAAGAAGAAAAGGCCGGTACTACAGGACGTTGCCGATCGCGTCGGCATCACAAAAATGACCGTCAGTCGCTACCTGCGAAACCCCGATCAGGTCTCTGCGGCGCTGCGCGATAAGATCGCCGTCGCACTGGATGAACTCGGTTATATCCCCAATCGTGCCCCCGATATGCTCTCTAATGCGACCAGTCGCGCTATCGGCGTACTGTTGCCTTCGCTCACCAACCAGGTGTTCGCCGACGTGTTACGCGGCATTGAAACCGTCACCGATGAGGCCGGCTATCAAACCCTGGTGGCGCACTTTGGCTACAACGCGGACAAAGAAGAGCTACAGCTGCGATCGCTGCTCGGCTGGAACATCGACGGCGTCATCCTCACCGAACGCACCCATACGCCCGGCACACTGCGCATGCTGGAAGTGGCGGGTATTCCGGTGATTGAGATGATGGACTCAGTCACGCCGTGTCTCGATATGGCGGTGGGCTTCGATAACGTCGAAGCGGCGCGGCAGATGACGCATGCTATTCTGAAAAAAGGACATCGCCACACCGTTTACCTCGGCGCACGTCTGGATGAGCGTACCCTGCAAAAACAGCAGGGCTACGAAAAGGCGATGCGTGAAGCCGGGCTCACGCCGCACAGCGTGATGATGGAAGATGCTTCCTCCTTCAGCGCCGGTGCGCAGCTGCTATGCGAGGCGCAGAAACGCTATCCCGAAACCGACAGCCTGTTTTGTACCAACGATGACCTGGCAGTCGGCGCGATGTTTGAGTGCCAGCGCCAGGGGTTAAACGTACCTGCGCAAATGGCGATTGCCGGATTCCACGGCCACGATATTACCCAAGTGGTCACGCCGCGCCTGGCCACGGTGCTGACCCCGCGTGAGCGCATGGGACGCGAATCGGCTGCGATGCTGCTGGCGCGCATTGGCGGCGACCGCAGCGTGACCGAGCCGCTGGATGTCGGGTTTGAAATTGCAGAAGGTGGCAGCATCTGATTTTGGCGATTATTTGAGTCAGTTCACACTTTCGTGCTTTTCCACCTAACAAGGGTTGCCAGTCCCGCAGTGGGCTCCGAAAATGATAATCAAATTTGTTATCGGTAACATTGGCAGGCAACCTGCCGGAGCGCAAAACCATGACCACGCCATCTCCATCGCACCACGTCTTTATCCTGATGGGCGTTTCCGGCAGCGGAAAGTCTGCCGTCGCTAATCAGGTTTCTCATCAGTTGAGCACGGCATTTCTGGATGGCGATTTCCTGCATCCGCGTAGCAACATCATGAAAATGGCCGACGGTCATCCGCTGGATGATAACGATCGCCAGCCGTGGCTGCAGGCGCTGAATGATGCCGCCTTCGCCATGCAGCGCACCCAGGCTATTTCGATTATCGTCTGCTCGGCGCTGAAAAAGTCCTACCGCGACATCCTGCGACAGGGCAACCAAAACCTGAAATTCATCTATCTGAAGGGCGATTTCGAAACCATCGAATCGCGTCTGAAAGCACGTAAAGGTCACTTCTTTAAGCCCCAGATGCTGGTGACGCAGTTTGAGACCTTGCAAGAGCCTGGGGCTGACGAGCCCGATGTGCTGGTGGTTGATATCAATCATTCACTGGATGAAGTCGTTGCGGCCACGGTTGCGACCATTGAGGAAGCAACCAACAAGGGTTAGTAATGAGTACCGCAACGCTGGTGTTAACCGCAGCAGGCTCCGTCCTGCTGCTGCTGTTTTTGGTGATGAAAGCGCGTATGCACGCCTTTATCGCCCTGATGTTAGTCTCAATTGGTGCCGGTCTGTTCTCTGGCATGCCACTGGATAAAATTGCTGACACCATGCAAAAAGGCATGGGCGGGACGCTCGGATTTCTCGCCATCGTGGTGGCATTGGGCGCGATGTTCGGCAAAATCCTGCATGAAACCGGCGCAGTCGATCAAATCGCTATCCGCATGCTGAAAGCCTTTGGTGAAAACCGGGCGCACTACGCGATGGGGATTGCCGGGCTGATCTGCGCGCTACCGCTGTTCTTTGAAGTAGCGGTGGTCTTGCTGATCAGCATCGCCTTTGCCGTGGCGCGTCGTACCCATGGCAACTTAGTGAAGTTGGTCATTCCACTGTTTGCTGGTGTGGCGGCCTCTGCGGCGTTTCTGCTGCCGGGGCCGGCCCCGATGCTGCTGGCTTCCCAGATGCACGCGGACTTTGGCTGGATGATCCTGCTGGGCCTGTGTGCAGCGATTCCCGGTATGCTGATTGCGGGTCCGCTGTTTGGCAATTTTATTGCCCGCCATGTCAGTTTCAGTGCGCCGCCGGAAGATCATCAGCCAGAAGTGGAAGAGGGTAAGCTGCCGTCGTTTGGCTTCAGCCTGGCACTGATCCTGTTCCCGCTGTTGCTGGTGGGCCTGAAAACCATCGGGGCGCGCTTCACCACACCGGATTCACGTCTCTACGAGTGGCTGGAGTTTATCGGCCATCCGTTTACGGCGATCCTGCTGGCGTGTCTGGTAGCGATTTACGGTCTGGCCTATCGCCAGGGAATGGACAAAGAGAAGGTGATGCAGGTGTGCGGCAGTGCGCTGCAACCGGCAGGCATTATTCTGCTGGTGATCGGTGCGGGCGGTGTGTTCAAGCAGGTGCTGGTGGATTCTGGCGTCGGCCCGGTATTGGGTCACGCGCTCACTGGCGCCGGGATGCCGATTGCGCTGGCGTGCTTCATCCTTTCCGGTGCGATCCGTGTGATTCAGGGATCGGCGACCGTGGCCTGTCTGACGACCGTGGGCCTGGTGATGCCAGTGATTGAACCGCTGCACTACAGCGGCGCGCAGTTGGCGGCGCTGTCGATCTGCATCGGGGGTGGCTCCATCATTATTAGTCACGTCAACGATGCCGGTTTCTGGCTGTTTGGCCGCTTCACCGGTGCAACGGAAGGTGAAACGCTGAAAACCTGGACGCTGATGGAAACCATTCTGGGTACCACCGGTGCCATTGTCGGGATGATCGCGTTCACTCTGCTGTCGTAAGAATTTTTAGGTGCGCCGCAATGCGCACCCTATAAAATTCACCTATCCGCACGGCAGGTTGCCATTGATGGCGACCTGACCGAATAGCACAGCCGATTGGTCGCGCATGTATGACGATGTGGCTGCATCCCGCAGCCGTTGATCATCGCACCAGACTCTTCGTTAATCCTCATCCCGCTCATCATCCGGCTGATCCAGCACCGTATACGCCACCGCACAGAACAGCGAGTTCAGACGCTTCATATCTCCCAGCAACCCTAGATGCAGGGAGCTGGTTTCGATGCTCTGCACATTTTTCTGATGCAGGCGCTCGACGTGAGCGTGTGAGAAACGGCGAATCAGGATGCGAAAACGGTGTTTGGAGCGGCGTAGTCGGCGCGCGCTGGGGATATCTTTCGACAGAAACACCGACAAACTGAGGCGCAGATTGTTGAGTACCTGCTCCTGCAATGTGTTCAGCTCTTCCAGCCCTTCGGGGGAAAATGCCCGACGGGCGTTCAGCGATTTCACCGCCACGTCCGCACACATGCGTTCAATGATATCGCCCGCCTGCTCAAGGTTGAGTGCCATCTCGATGACCTCGGCCCAGCGGCGCGAATCCTCCTCGGCCAAATCCTCTTTCGGCATGCGCGCCAGATAGAGTTTGATGGCGGTATACAGCACATCGACATCATCATCCAGACGCCGCACCGCGCGCTCTTCACGCAGTTCGCCATGCACCACTTTATTGAAGGACTCCATCATATGTTCAACGACATCACCGATGCGCAAGGTTTCGCGCGCCGCATTGGCCAATGCCAGCGCAGGGGTATCCAGCGCGCTGCGCTCGAGATGTTTAGGGCGTAAATGGGCATCGGTTTCCGGCTCGTCGGAAATCATACGACGGCACAAGCGCGCCATCGGTTCGGCGAATGGCACCATAATCAGGCAGCGAATCAGGTTGTAAAATACATGGAAAAAGATCACCAGTTCTTCGTCATCGACCGGCATCTTGTCCAGAATATCAGCGATATAATTCACCAGTGGCAAAATCGCCAGGCTGCCAATGAGCTTGAACAGCAGGCTGCCCAGTGCCACGCGTTTTCCCGCAGCATTTGAGCCACTGGCGTTAATCATTGCCAGCAAACCACTGCCGAGGTTGGCACCAATCACCAGACAGAGCGCCACTTTGAATGAAATCACATCCGCTGCCGTCAGTGTAGCGGTGATCAGCACCGCCGCGAGGCTGGAATAACTGATGATGGCGAATACCGCGCCAATCAGTGCATCCAGCATGACATCTCCGGTTAGCGTGGAGAACAGCACCTGCAAGCCCGCCGCCTGGGTAATGGGTTTAGCAGCGGCCACGATCAACTGTAGCGCTAACAGAATTAAGCCAAGGCCAATGGCAGCTCGACCCATTTGTCCGGCCCGCGTCTGCTTACGGCTGAGGAAGAACACCACACCAAAGAAGATGAAGAGCGGCGATAGCCAGGAGAGATCGAAGGTCAGGATACGCGCCATGATGGCGGTACCGACATCGGCACCGAGCACCACCACCAGCGCAGGCGTCAGACTCACCAGATTCTGTGCGACAAACGAGGTGACGAGCAGGGTGGTGGCATTGCTGCTCTGCACCAGCGCGGTGACGCCAATCCCGGCGAGAAACGCCATTGGCTTCTTTTCCACGCTGCGGCTGAGCACCCGGCGCAAATCGGCACCGTACACGCGCATGATGCCAGTGCGCACAATGTGCGTGCCCCACACCAGCAGGGCCACAGCAGATAAGAGATTGAGCAGGGTCAACACGTCGGGCGGTTCCTTATCCTCAGACTTACATTGCACCAACTGCAAGCCTGTGGGTGAGTACCGAGGTGTCGGGCGCACCGAAGTGCGGCCATGGGCAGCCTAAAGGCCGCCGCGACAACGATTAACAGGCTGCATTAACGCTGAATACTGCCGCGTTGCGTTGCCAATTTCTCGTTAAATTTAAGCAACCTGGCGCAACGTCGACATCTCTAACTGTAGACCAATTTGCATGCCAGCAGGGTGCAAATCCGCCACGCTGCGATTCAGCACATCCACTGACAATTCAACCCCATGCGCCAGTACACGATAACGGATCACGTTACCTAGCAGGCTGTGACTGAGAATAGTGGCCGGAATGCCATCCTGCGGTGCACTCAAGCGGATTGACTCAGGTCGAATCGCTACCTGACCCGTGAATGTCTGGCCGGTGAGCTGCGTTGCCTGTTCCGCACTTAGCAGGTTGTAGTTGCCGATAAACCCGGCGGCAAACAGATCAGCTGGCTGCGTGTAGAGGGCTTCGGCGTTACCGTTCTGTACGATTTTGCCACGATTCATCAGCACGATACGGTCAGACAGCGTCAGCGCCTCTTCCTGATCGTGGGTCACGAATATCGTGGTGAGCTTCAACTCTTGCTGGATATTGCGGATCTGTTCGCGCAGATGGCGGCGGATGCGCGCGTCCAGTGCGGAGAGCGGCTCATCCAGCAACAGCAAACGAGGGCGCGTCACCAGCGAGCGCGCTAAGGCAACACGCTGGCATTGTCCGCCAGAAAGCTGGTGCGGATAACGGCGGGCGAAATCGGTCAGCTCGACCAGTGCCAGCGCTTCCATCACCCGTTTCTGAATATCGCCGCCTGGCAGTTTCTGCATTTTCAGGCCAAACGCCACGTTCTTCTCCACCGTCATGTTGGGGAACAGCGCGTAGCTCTGGAACACCATGCCAATGGTACGTTTCTGCGGTGGCAGCGGCACGATATCCTGACCCTGTAGCAGAATTTTGCCGCTATCGACATCCGTCAAACCGGCGATGCAGCGCAGTAGCGTTGATTTGCCGCAGCCGCTCGGGCCGAGCAGGGTAACAAACTCACCTTCATCGGCGCTGAAATCGATATTTTCAAAGATGCTGGTGGGGCCGTAGCTTTTGTTCAGCTGGGTGACGTTCAGATAACTCATGGTCAGCCTCGTTCAGGATTGAGGGCATTCGCCAGCCAGGTGACCAGCAGGACGACAGCAAAATAAGAGATCACCAGCGCACTGGTAAAGTGGCCGCTGCCGTTACGCATATTGTAGAGATACACCTGCAAGGTTTCATAGCGGGTACCGACTAACAGGTTAGCGAACACAAACTCACCTATCAGGAATGAGAAGGAGAGCAGCACCGCGATGAACACGCCTTTACGCAGATTCGGCAGTACCACAAACAGTGCCGCCTGCCAGGTGCTGGCACCCAGCAGATGAGACGCATCAATCAGCTCTTTCAGATTGATCGCCTGCATATTGTTGGCAATAGCACGGTAAATAAACGGCAGCGCGATGGTGAAGTAACAGCCGACCAGAATCCACGGCGTGCCGGTGATCATCAGCGGTGACGAGGAATAAAGCTGCAGCAGGCCAACGGATGACACCACCGGCGGCACGGCAAACGGCATCAGAATCAGCACGTTCATCACCGCATCCAGCTTCGGATAATAGTAAGCGATTACAAACATCGCAGGCAGCACCAGCATTAATGAGAACAGCAGCGCGCCAAAGCAAATCAGCAAGGAGTGGCCCAATGCGGTCAGGAAACGCGGATCGCTCCACAGCTCAATCAACCACTTCAGGGTAAAGCCCTGCGGCAGAATGGTGTCGCTCCAGTCAGTCGAGATGCCATACAGCAACGTCGCCAGCAGCGGGGCGGCGAGGATGATCAGCAGCAGCCAGATAATCAGGCGATGATAAATTTTTTCCGCGCGAGACACGTTCTACTCCTGTGATTTCGCGTTGAGATAACTGCGGCGCACCAGATACTGCTGCACCACGGTAATCAGCGCCATAATGAACACCAGCAACATGGCCAGCGCTCCACCGGTATTCGGATCGAGCGAGATATCACCCGACACCAGCGCGGCAATACGTACTGGCACCACGTTAAAGTTACCGGTGGTCAGCGCATAAATGGTGGCGTAAGCACCCAGCGCATTGGCCAGCAGGATGACAAAAGTCCCTAACAGCGCCGGGAACAGGATGGGCAAACCAATATGCCACCAGTAGCGCCAGCGGCTGGCACCGAGCAGCGCGGCCGACTCTTCCCAATCTTTGCGTAAGCCATCAAACGCCGGATAGAGCAGCAGAATGCCGAGCGGGATCTGGAACCAGGTGTAAACCAGCACCATGCCGTCACGCGAGAACAGCTTGAACCCTTCCAGCATGCCGAAGTGGCGCAGCAGCAGCGTCAGACAGCCGTTCATGCCCAGCAGAATCACAAAGGCGAACGCCAGCGGCACACCCGCAAAGTTGCTGGTCATGTTGGTAAACGACATCAGGAAGCGCTGAAAGCGGCCGCTGCCTGGCTGATGCAGCGAATAGCCGGCAATCAACGAGATCAGCAGGCCGTAAATGCTCGACCAGATGGAGATATCCAGCGACAGGCGAAACGCCTGCAGGTAAAACGGTGAAGTGAGGATATCGATGTAGTTATCGATACCCCAACGCTCGTTCATGTCGCTCCAGAAGCTGTTGATGGCGATCCACAGCAGCGGCGCGAGCTGGAAGGCAACCCAAAAGAAGGCGAACGGCAGCAGCAATAGCGTGGCGAGGGTTTTGCCCTTCATTAACGCGGCTCCGCCAGCAAACCGTGGCACACCGGTTTATCGTGCTCAATGCCCAGCAGCGTGCAAACGATGCCACACAGTTCAGTTTGCTGCGGTTCGAGATCGGGCTGACGGGAGAAGCCCGCACCAAACACAAACAGCGGCACCTGCGTCTCTTCCGGTAAAATGCCGCCGTGCGAGCGGTCATCGTTCATGCCGTGGTCGGCGGTGACGATCACCTGATAGCCCGCAGCGAGCCAGCCGGGCATCCACTGCGACAGATAGCCATCGGCCATACGTGCGCGGTTGCGATATTGTGGCGATGACAGGCTATGCTTGTGCCCGGCATCGTCGATATTCATGGGGTGAATCAGTAAAAAGTCCGGATCGTGGTTCAGACGCAGGCTCTCGGCATCTTCAAACAAGTGGGAATCCGGATAACTGTCGTCCCAGTAAAAGTGGCCGTATTGAATCGGCAAATCGGGGGCGACGGTGTGGCGATCACGCGCATTGTTGAACGGGGATTGGTTATACAGCTCACTCACCCAGTGATAGGCGGCAGCGGCCGTGGTTAAACCGGCGGCGCGGGCGTAATGGAAGATGCTGCGCTGATTGCTCAATCGATTGACGCCGTTATGAATAATGCCGCTCTGCACTGGCGGAATCCCAGTCAGAATGCATTCATACAGCGGACGTGACAGCGAAGGCAGTTCGCAGGTCAGCGTGTAGTATTGGCCGTAGCCCTGTTTGCATTCAGCAAACAGATAGCCCATCGCATGCTGTGCCACCTGATTGCTCAGGCCATCCAGTACCACCAGGATTGTCTTCATTCCCGTTCCTTACATCATTCAAATTGCGGGCACTGCGCTTAGCGGCGCAACGTATTGCGTATCGATGCGCGACATCGCGCCGCCAGGGTGTGTGCAAATTACTGCTTCATATTGATAATCACGTTCTCTTGCCACAGACGCGGCAGCATTTTCGAGCTCTTATCCCATGCAGCCTGATCTTTGATCGGGCGGGCATTTTTGTACTCAGACTGCGGCAGCAGTTTGGCTTGCACATCGGCTGGCAGAGTTAAATGCTCAGCGCGGATTGGACGTGCATAACCTTTCGCCAGGTTGATCTGACCGGCATCAGAGAAGATGTATTCACGCGCCAGTTTGGCGGCGTTCGGGTGTTTGGCGTATTTGTTGATGATGGTGCTGTAACCGGAAATCACGGAGCCATCAGACGGGATCACCACTTCATAGCGGTTTTTGTCGATCTGATCGCGATAATTCAGACCGTTGAAGTCCCATACCACGGCAACCTGAATTTCACCTTTCTCAATGTTGGCAATCACCGGATCGGTCACGCCCAGACGGCCTTCTTTAGCCAGCTCGCCAAAGAATTTCAGGGCTGGCTTCAGGTTCTTCTCATCACCGCCCATCGCGTAGTTGGCCGCCAGTACGCCGTTAGCCGCCTGAGCAGCCACGCCGACGTCACCGATAGTGACCACATACTTACCTTTCTTCAGATCGGCCCAGCTGTGCGGTGCATCTTTAACCTGCTGCTTGTCGATCAGGAAGGCGATGGTGCCGGTATACGCCAGCATCCAGTTGCCTTCGCTGTCTTTCGCCCAGCTTGGAATCTGATCCCAATGCGTTGGTTTGTACGGTTGTGCCAGACCTTTGGTCACAGCAACCGGACCGAACGCGGCGCCCACATCACCGATATCGGCGCTGGCGTTCTCTTTCTCTGCATCAAATTTAGCCAGCTCCTGCGCCGATGACATATCGGTATCGCTGTGCTTCAGGCCAAATTTGCTGTTGATGTCATTCCATGTGTCTTTCCAGTTCGCCCAGCTGTCTGGCATACCGACGCTGTTGACCTGGCCCTCAGCACGTGCGGCTTTTTCCAGCGCGGCAAGGTCGTTATCGGCGGCGTGCGCGGCGGGCAGCGCAAGCAGTACGGCACTGGCTACTACAGAGGAGATAAACGCTTTCATCTCGGTTGCTCCGGGTGTAAGTTTTGGGACGTCTTGGTCTAGTCCAGCAAGAACCGAGCCAATGTAGCCCGATCAGATGAAGGTTTTATGACCATGGTGGTGAAATGTGGTGTGACGCGTAGCTCCACATGCGGATACAGCGCGCGAAAGCGTGGGATATGCCTGTCATATTGTAGTCATCGAACTGTCATAGTGCAGAATTGCCCCAAAATGAGGCTAAAAAATGTCGTCGAAAACGGTGGATGTGATTGCTGCGGCGCTGAGCGAACGCATTGAAAACGGTGAATTTGCCAGCGGACGTTTGCCGGCAGAACGCAGTTTAAGTGAACATTATTCCACCACGCGTATTACCCTGCGTGAGGCGCTGGGCTTGCTGGAAGCGCAGGGCGTCATTTACCGTGAGCTGCGTCGAGGTTGGTTTCTCGCCCCACCCAGGCTGGTATATAACCCGGCCCATCACAGCCACTTTCATGCCATGGCCGCCGAGCAAGGGCGCATCGCTCTCACTGAAGTAATTGAGGCGCGGGAAGTCCCGGCACAGCTGGTGATTGCACGACATTTGCAGTTACTGGAAGGGGATAGCGTGTTTCGCATTCGACGCCTGCGACGTATTGATGGGCGCGCGGTGTTGTACGTGGAGCATTACCTCAATCCGGCCTTTTTTCCCGGCCTGCTTGAGGAAGACCTCACCCGCTCACTTACCGATCTCTACGATCAGCGCTATGGCATTCGCTACGGCGGCGCTCGCTTTACCATTCTGCCCGGCCCGCTTCCTGCGCGCGCGGCACCGGCACTCAATGTCGCCAGCGGAACTCCCGGATTACTCATTACACGCATTAACCGCGATCAGCACAAACGGGTCATCGACTGTGACTGCGAGTACTGGCGCTATGACGCACTCTGTGTGGATGTTGATGTGTAGCATATTGTGATTTTGATCACACTACAGCATGATAACGCCAGAGAGTTTCCGTACTTTGAGGCGCATAAAAATGACAACAAAATCAGCACCGGGGCAGCTTATTGCTTCGGTATTACAGTGGGTTCTGAATATTGGCCTGGTGACGTTGGCCATCATCCTGGTGGTGTTTCTTGGCAAAGAGACGATTCATTTAGCTAATGTGCTGTTTAGCACTGGTGAGCAGGCGTCTTCTTACCTGCTGATCGAAGGCATCGTGATCTATTTTCTCTATTTCGAATTTATCGCGCTGATAGTGAAGTACTTCCAGTCCGGCTATCACTTCCCGCTGCGTTATTTCATCTATATCGGCATCACCGCAATCATTCGTCTGATTATCGTTGACCATAAAAACCCGTTCGACACGCTTTATTATTCAGCGGCGATTTTAATTCTGGTGGTCACGCTGTGGTTAGCCAATAGCAATCGCTTAAAGCGCGAATAATCCCCCCTTCTGTCTGGCGTGGCACAACCAGAAGTGCCACGCCCGATTCTCTGCGTTAAACTAGGGCAACTTTTTCTCCGGAGATGTCCTGATGTCGCATCACGCGCTGCGCCAGTTACTCGCACTGCATTGGCTGCCAGCCACTTCCCCCTTGCTTTCCCCCCCTCTGCTCGACTGGTTACTGGAGGAAGACTCCATGACGCGTCGCTTCGAGCAGCATTGCCAGCAGGTGACGGTGGAACTGATCCGCGAAAGCTTTATTACCGCTGACGAGATAGCGCCAGAAGCGGAATTCCTGCCCGCCGATGAGCGCTTTTGGTTACGTGAAATCGTGCTGTGCGGCGATGGCGAACCCTGGTTGATTGGGCGAACCGTGGTGCCAGAAAGCACGTTGAACGGCCCGGAGCAGATGCTGCAAAATCTTGGCACCCGTCCGCTGGGGCGCTATCTTTTCGCCTCCTCGACGCTGAGCCGCGATTTTATCGATCCCGGTCAGGTGGACGATCTGTGGGGACGTCGCTCGCGCCTGCGTTTATCAGGCAAACCGCTGCTGCTAACTGAACTGTTTTTACCAGCGTCGCCGTTGTACCGCGCGCTGAATCAAGGATAAAGGATTGTGGAAAAAACCTTAACCATGACCAAATGGCAGGCTTATCGGCGCCTGATGCGCATCGATAAACCGATTGGCACGCTGTTGCTGCTGTGGCCCACCATGTGGGCACTGTGGTTATCAGGCATGGCGGTGCCGCCTTTGTCTGTGCTGGTGGTATTTGTGCTCGGCGTCATTGTGATGCGTGCCGCGGGTTGCGTGATCAATGATTATGCGGACCGTAAGGTGGATGGTCATGTCAAACGGACCGCATCGCGTCCGCTGGCGAGCGGCGCGGTGACGGAGAAAGAGGCCAAAATCCTGTTTGTCGTGCTCGGGTTGCTGGCATTTGCGCTAGTGCTGACCATGAACCGTATGACGATTTTGCTGTCATTTGGTGGCCTGGCACTGGCGTGGGTCTATCCGTTTATGAAGCGCTATACCCATTTACCCCAGGTGGTATTGGGAGCGGCATTCGGCTGGGCGATTCCAATGGGTTGGGCGGCGGTTAGTGAGTCCTTACCTATTGTTTGCTGGCTGGTGTTCTTCGCGAATATCTGCTGGACGGTGGCTTACGACACGCAATATGCGATGGTTGATCGTGATGACGACCTAAAGATTGGCGTGAAATCCACAGCGATTCTGTTCGGACGTTTCGATAAATTGATCATCGGCTTATTGCAGTTGGCCACGTTGGGGCTAATGGCGCTAGTCGGATTAATGTTGCATCTGAACGGGGCGTTTTACTGGTCATTACTGGTGGCGGGCGGCTTCTTTGTGTATCAACAAAAGCTGATTGCTCAACGTGAACGCGATCCTTGCTTTCAGGCCTTTCTGAATAATAACTACGTTGGTCTGGTGCTGTTTATTGGCGTACTTCTCAATACTCAGCCATTTATTGACCTGTTTTAAGGGGTTGCTGCCATAAAAAAAGGCGACTCGTTGAGGGTCGCCTTTCTGTTTTTTAGGCCCGACGTTATTCGTGGGCTACAGCACTTTCAATGGTCAGACGGACATCACTGGTCACCAGCTCTGCCAGCATCTGCCACATAATGTGGGTGCGTTCCGCATCGGCATCGCCTGAATCACTGATGTAGCCTTCATCACGCAGTGACAGCACCAGCGCGGTAAACACCGCTTTGTCGAAGAACTCTGGCGCGTTAATGCCATGCAACACTGACAAACGCTGCGCCAGCGTGCGGCTCTCTTTCTCCAGCGTGCCGCGGTTAATCGTCGGCTTGGCACTCAGAATGGCGAAGGTGATGGCAAAACGCTGCAGCGTTTCACGGATACCGGCAGCCAGCAGTTGCAATGAACGATGGCGGGCCGGATTCATGCGTAACTGCCCATCATGCTCGGTAATCAGGCCTTGTCGCGCCATCTCAGCACAGAGGGCATTCAGCACGCCTGGCAGCTCTGCGTTATCCCAGCGCAGGAACAGCTCACTCTTCAGCATCGGGTAAACCAGACTCACCTGACGCAGCAGCTCCGCCTCACTGATCTCACGATGCTGCTGCACAATAGCGGCAATCAGCGATGGCATGACCAGCATGTGGTGGATGTTGTTGCGGTAGTAGGTCATCAGGACGGCCTGCTCGCGCGGCAGAATGATGATATCGCCGATACTGTCTTGTTCCGTCTCAAACTTGTTCATGCCCATGGCGTGATCAAGCAGCGCTTCAGCACTCATCTCCGGCACGGTCGCTTCCGGCGAATAAGGCACGTTACGCAGCAGCTGGGTGTAGCATTCCAGTTGCTCAATCAACTGTTCACGCGTCAGGGAGCGCTGACGTGAAGCCAGCAGTGCAGTGACGCACAGGTTCATGGCATTGGCGGCACCGGCTTCGTTAATACGCACCATCAGACGTGCCGCAATATCATTTACGGTCGGCGTCATCCATGCCGGGCGTTGTGGTTCAATCGGATCGATCGCATCACGCCATTCCGGCACGTTTTTGTTCAGATAGTTCATCAACGGCAGGGGTTCGCCGAAGTTAACGTAGCCCTGGCCAAGATTGCGCAGTTTACGTAACCCGCGCACCATCTGCAGGAAACTCTCTTTCTCTTTGGCCGCGCCACGTAACTCTTTGGCGTAAGTACCCACTTCCATGACGTGTTCATAGCCGATGTAGATCGGAACAAACGTAATCGGACGGCTACCGCCGCGCAACATGGCTTGCAAGGTCATCGACAGCGTGCCGGTTTTAGGATCCAGCAGTCGGCCCGTGCGCGAGCGCCCGCCTTCAACGAAATACTCGACTGAATATCCGCGGCTGAACAACTCGCCCAGATATTCACGGAACACCGTGGAATAGAGTTTGTTGCCCTTGAAGGTACGGCGAATAAAGAAAGCACCCAGACGACGGAAAATCGGACCTGCTGGCCAGAAGTTCAGGTTGATACCGGCCGCGATGTGTGGCGGCACCAGCCCCTGATGGTAGAGCACGTAAGAGAGCAGTAGATAGTCCATGTGGCTGCGATGGCAGGGCACATACACAATCTCATGGCCATCTTGCGCCAGCTGACGGACTCGCTCGCCACCGTTGACGTTGATGCCCTGATAAAGGCGGCTCCACAGCCAGCCCATCACGCGGTCTGTGACGCGAATGGCCTCATACGAGAAGTTCGCTGCGACCTCTTCCATCATCTCAACAGCATTCTGCTGGGCTTTCTCGTGCGAGATTTTTTTGCTACGCGCTTCATCTTCAACCGCTTTTTCAATCGCTTTGGATTGCAGCAGCTTGTTGAACAGATCCTGACGCGCAGGCAGACGTGGGCCTACAGCAGCCAGGCGCTGACGCGCGAAGTGAATGCGAGCCACGCGTGCCAGCTTCTGGGCAATCGACTTATCCGTACCGTGCTCCGTCGCCATCTGGCGCAGGGAAACGGTCGGCGAGAAGCGCACAAAGCTGTCACGTCCGTGCCACAAAATGGCGAAGAATTTCTCTACACCATTAAGGATGCGCAGATGTGGCGTATCTTCTCCCTGGATTTCGCGTCCCGGCGCACGACCAAACATCACCGCAACCGGTAACATCTGAACGTCGAGATCCGGGTTACTGCGGTGCAAATCGAGGTAGTCGTGGAATAGCTTCACGGATTCAGGATTGGCAACGAAATAGGGGAATACGCGTGGGCCATCATGAATAAATACGTGACGCGGCAGTAGCGTGCCGTCGATCTCCAGCGGAGCCAGCGGATCGGGCAGATCATGTTTCAGGCACTGTGCCCGAAGAGTGAGCAGGTCAGCCTTTGAATCATAAGGCAAAACATACATCACTGGACGAGTCGGATCGATCCCGTGTTCTGAGACAGGATCGGTAGGAATGACCTTACTCTTTACCAAAAAAGAGAGTGGTAAATTCAATAGTTTGTAATAAAGTTTACGCCAACCTGACATAGACAACTTAAAGCCTCTTGTTAGCAAAGCGCGGCAAGCATACCAGAAAGTGCAACGAAGATCTGTGGCTTACACGACCTCAGATAGCCCACATATTGACGCCAAATCACATCAAGGGTTCCAAAGCATGGCAAATAACGTCACCGGTATTCAAAGAATAGTGAATGCAGCCGGTTATTCCTGGCAGGGCTTGCGCGCCGCCTGGAAACATGAAGCCGCATTTCGTCAGGAAGCCATTGCTGCACTGGTGGCGATTGTGGTGGCTTGCTGGCTGGATGTTGATGCGATTTCCCGTGTGCTGATGATTGGCTCCGTGGTGCTGGTGATCATCGTTGAAATCCTGAATAGCGCCATTGAAGCGGTGGTGGATCGCATTGGGCAAGAGCGCCATCCTTTAGCCGGACGAGCAAAAGATATGGGCTCAGCGGCGGTGTTGCTGGCTATCTTACTGGCTCTGTTTGTCTGGATCGCACTGCTCTGGTCGCATTTGCGATAGGTATTCCAGAATCTTCAAACCGCTGATTTTTCCCTTTGTTTTGGTTTTCATTTCGCCAATACCTGTATATACTCACAGCGACTGTATAAACAACCAGGGGGCGGGATGAAAGCGTTAACCACCAGGCAGCAACAGGTCTATGATCTGATTCGCGACCACATTAACCAGACCGGCATGCCGCCAACGCGTGCGGAAATTGCTGCGCAACTGGGTTTTCGCTCGCCCAATGCTGCGGAAGAACACCTGAAAGCACTGGCGCGTAAAGGCGTCATCGAGATTGTATCCGGTGCATCTCGCGGCATCCGCCTGCTAATGGAAGAAGAAGTCTCCGAAGGGTTACCGCTGATCGGTCGCGTGGCCGCCGGTGAGCCGCTGCTGGCGCAAGAGCACATCGAAGCGCACTATCAGGTTGATGCCAATCTGTTTAAACCTACCGCCGATTTTCTGCTGCGGGTGAGTGGTATGTCGATGAAAGACATCGGGATTATGGACGGCGACTTGCTTGCCGTGCATAAAACCCAGGAAGTCCGTAATGGTCAGGTTGTGGTGGCGCGCATTGATGATGAAGTGACCGTCAAACGCTGGAAAAAGCAGGGTGCCATTGTGCATTTGCTGCCAGAAAACACCGAATTCCAGCCGATTGTGGTCGATACCCGTGAGCAGGCTCTGACCGTTGAGGGTTTGGCTGTCGGCATCGTACGTAACGGCGAATGGCTTTAATCTCTCATTGAATTCCCCCGCTGCGGTTGGTCGCTGTGCTGACCGCAGTCTGATACATTGATTTTCCTCTTCAGGCTGATTGCCGGTTAATGGTCCTATTGACCAGCGCAACAATGGAACGGGCGAATGCGGCTGTTTTCCTCCTCAGATAAAGCATTGTGGCGGCTGGCGCTGCCGATGATTCTCTCCAATATTACTGTTCCGCTGCTCGGTGTCGTCGATACGGCAGTGATTGGCCATCTCGATAGCCCCATTTACCTCGGTGGCGTGGCGGTAGGTGCAACGGCGACCAGTTTCATCTTTATGTTGCTGTTGTTCCTGCGCATGAGCACCACGGGTTTGACTGCGCAGGCGTTTGGCGCGAACGATAAAACCGCTTTAGCGCGGGCGTTGACGCAACCTTTGCTGATCGCCCTGGTGGCGGGCGTGCTGTTTTTATTACTGCGCGCGCCCTTCAGTTTGATCGCAGCCTCATTAATGGGCGGCAGCCCGGAAGTGCAACACCAGGCACAAATTTTTATCAACATTCGCTGGCTTAGCGCACCGGCGACCTTAGCCAATCTGGTGATTTTGGGCTGGTTGCTTGGCGTGCAATATGCGCGAGCGCCGATGGTGCTGCTCATTGTCGGTAACCTGGTGAATATCCTGCTCGATCTCCTGTTTGTGCTGAAGCTTCACTGGGGCGTTGCAGGTGCGGCGGCGGCAACGGCGGTGGCAGAGTACGTCACGCTGGGTGTGGGGTTATGGATGGTGGTACGTGTGCTTAAGTTGCGCGGCATTTCTTTCAATCAGCTAAAACAGAGTTGGCGTGGTGATGCGGCACGCCTGTTCCGGCTCAACCGCGACATCATGCTGCGTTCGCTAATGGTGCAAATCTGTTTCGCGTCACTCACCTTGCTAGGCGCGCGTTTAGGGCCAGATGTTGTTGCGGTGAATGCCGTACTGCTGATGTTCCTGACGTTTACGGCCTATGCGCTGGATGGTTTTGCCTATGCCGTGGAGGCCTGCTCCGGTGAAGCGGTGGGGGCGCGAGATCGCAGTCGCTTATTACTGATTTGGCATGCTGCCTGCCGTCAGGCTGGTATCGTTGCCCTGGCGTTCGCAGCCATCTATGCAATAACCGGCCCCGAAATTGTGGCGTTGCTCACTTCGCTTGAGCCACTGCGAGAGATGGCCGATCGCTATCTTGGCTGGCAGGTGATTCTTCCGCTGATCGGTGTCTGGTGCTATCTGCTGGACGGTATGTTTATCGGTGCCACGCGCGGGCGCGAAATGCGCAACAGCATGGTTATGGCGGCAGTGGGTTATGGGCTTGCCTTGCTGACACTCCCGTGGCTCGGTAATCACGGCTTATGGCTGGCGGTGACGGTGTTTCTTGCCTTGCGTGGCTTGACGCTCTGGTGGATGTGGCGACGTCACTGGCGACACGATAGCTGGTTCACTGTTTGAATAAGCGAAGCGTAAACTACAGATTATTCTGTATTTTTTGCGTAATCCTATCTGGCTACTATAATTATCTCATACGGCGCAATTGAGTAGCGCGTTGTGTGGGTGATTACCTGATTTATCAGGAGATCATCGCATCTCACTCAGGATGATGTGGAGGATTATGATGAACAAAGACGAAGCGAGCGGTAACTGGAAGCAGTTTAAAGGGAAAATGAAAGAGAAGTGGGGCAAGCTGACGGATGACGATATGACGGTCATCGAAGGTAAGCGCGAGCAGCTTGTCGGTAAAATTCAGGAACGCTACGGCTACGCTAAAGACCAGGCCGAAAGCGAAGTGAAAGACTGGGAAAGTCACAATAAAGATTACCGCTGGTAACCGGAATTAAGGAAGATGCTCCTACCCCGCCGATCACCCGTCGGCAAGGCACAAGGAAGTGCCACTCACCCTTTTCTCACTCTCTTTTTCGTATCTATCTCATGATCGTGATCGCAGCTATCGTGATGATTGCACGCTGCGACTTCTGCGCAGTTTTCACACAAACCATGGGCTTCAATAACCGTGTGGCGCAATGAGAAACCTGCTTGATCGGCCAATCCCGAAATAATCTTTTCTACGCCCTGTGCGTGTTTTTCACTGACTGCCGCACAACCATCACACACCAGCATCACCGAAGTATGCGCAGGCTCGTCGAAATGGTGGCAAACCACATAACTGTTATTTGATTCGACACGATGAATAAAACCCTGCTCCAGCAGAAAATCCAACGCGCGGTAAATGGTCGGAGGTTTAGCCTGCGGCTCGCTGATGCGAAGTTGATCCAGCAGATCGTAAGCACTGATCGAACCATTCTGCTCAGCCATTAAACGCAACACTTCAGCGCGTTGAGTGGTCAGGCGCACGCCGCGGTCAAGGCAAAGGGATTCTGCCTGAGTAAGCAGTTGTGCGGGCGTGAGGTTTGACATAAGTGTTCTCCAGGTTGCAGGCGATGTTATTTTATCACACAAACTTTTACCCTGCTGTGATTGCTTTTTACCCGGTTAAAGACCAGGAAAAATCTCGTTAATCAATAAATTAACTTAACCTTCCTGTTGTGCTGATAAAACTGCTCATTTCAGACCCTCTATGAGATCAGTCATATAGCGTAATTATCACGCTATTTTTGCTTTGCAACTCACCGGGTTAGCGTCTAAGGTTCAAAAGGCCTTAAGTAATATCTGGCATCAATTTAGGATTTGTTCATTTTTCTGCATAACTAAACAACAGAATGGTGTGGTTGTATCCAATTCTGTGAACAGCAGTGCTATTTCCTTTTAATTCACAGCAATGATGTGTTAGCCAGGGTTCAGAATAGCGGCTAACTAAACTGTTTCGTTTCTGAGTTATTCAGCGACATTTCAAAGGTGATGGCAGGCTCATGGTGAAGACATTATTCAGGCACAAAAAAGTAGCTTATCTTGTTGGTTTGAATGCAGTATTTCTTTCTTCTTCAGCTCTGGCAGCAGGTACATGGTATGACGCGCGTAACGATGCCATGGGTGGCACCGGCGTCGCTTCGTCAACCTGGAGTTCAGCGGTGCTGGCTAACCCGGCATTGATGACCAAAGCCAAACCTGAAGATAACGTCAGCGTCATATTCCCTTCAGCCGGTGTGCAGGTTACCGACAAAGACAAATTAATTAACAAAGTTGATGACATCACGGACAGTGTTGATCGCTACAAAAACGTGATCGACAATCTGACGTTTGCCGACTATTTAAGAGGTTATCCGGAATTAAAGGCTGCGGCTGGTGATATGGCTAATCAGCTGGATGACTTAAAGGGTGATAAAGCACACGGTACTGCGGGTGTCGCTTTTGCTGTTACTGTACCGAATGAAACACTGCCTTTTGCCTTTATTACCAAAGCCTACGGCACGGCCAGTGTGCAGGCTAACGTTGTGGACAGCGATATTACCTATCTGCGCGGTGTGGCTAACGGCACGGTGATCCCCGTGCCAGGCGATCAGGATAAACTGAGTTCGAGCGGTCATGGTCTGGCAGCACTAGTCACGGACTATGGTGTGGCACTGGCACATGAATTTGATGTCGCTGGCCATCCGGTTTCTGTGGGCGTGACACCAAAGCTGCAAAAAACCTGGCTGTATAACTACACCGCCAGTATTTATAACTTTGATAAAAGTAATATCAACAACAGCCAATACCGCAGTTCCGATACCGGCTTCAACATTGATGCAGGCATCGCGACCGACTTTGGTGAGCATTGGACGTTGGGTGTGACAGGGCAGAACCTGATCTCACGCGACATCGACACCAAAACAGTGGAAGGCTACCGCGATACCTATCAAATCCGTCCGCTGGTCACGTCAGGTCTGGCCTGGAACTACGGCGCGTTCACCCTGGCAGGCGATGTTGATTTGACGCAAACCAAGCGTTTCAAATCGGAAGAAAGCAGCCAATATGCGGGAGTGGGGGCCGAGTATCGCGTGCTGGATTGGTTAGCACTGCGCGCGGGTTATCGTGCGGATATGAAATCAAATGATGCCAATGTGTTTACCGCAGGTCTGGGCGTTTCACCGTTTAACAACACGGTGCATCTGGATCTTGCTGGTTCAGTGGGTGACGATAATACCTGGGGCGGCATGCTGCAGCTCGGATTTAACTTCTGATTGCGTCATTTCACATCACGCTAACATTCACCCTGAAATGGCGTGAACATGCTCACAAAAACAGGTCGCCATTGGCGGCCTGTTTCATTCCTGGGCGCAGAATTTGTGATCGTTATCAATCAGCGAAGTTGTGCCAGATTCAACTGGGAAAGTAGCCAATCTTTAAAGCTATCTAACGCAAAGTGGCGATGCTGATGCCGTGGGAACACCAGGTAATGGCCGATATAGTGAATCTCCTGGGTGGTCTCAATCAGCGGACAAACTAAGCGCCCACTGGCAAGCTCTCGTTCTGCTAATAATTTGGATTCCAGCACCACTCCCAGACCATCTACGGCAGCGGCAATCGCCATAAAACTGCGGTCAAAGCGCAAACCATAATGGCGCGGAGGCGTCAGGTGATTGGCTTCAAACCAGCCCTTCCATTGGTAGAGTTGCACATCGCACTGAATCAACGATTGGTGATAGAGGTCCTCCGGGCAGCGGATGCGTGCGGCAATCTGTGGTGAGCAAAGCGGTGTTAATTCCTCCACGGCCAGCGGGATTTTCTCGTAAGGCGAAGGACGCGGCTCGCCATAAACAATATCTAAATCATAGTCATCCTGCTCAAAGCGCGCATATTCGGTGCTGGCTGAAAGACGCAGATCAATATGTGGGTGTGCGGCAATAAAGCTTCCCAGGCGGGGTAATAGCCACTGATGGGCAAAGCTTGGCGCGGTGTGCAGACGCAGTGGCCGCGATTCATCAGCGGTGACGAGCGAAAGTCCACGCTGCATCTCATCAAATCCCCGCTGGATATGTTCCAGCAAGATTGCCCCTTCTTTGGTTAGCATGATTTCGCGTGTACTGCGCTGAAACAGGCGCGTGTCGAGCGTCTCTTCCAGCTTACGAATCGCATGACTAATGGCGCTAGGCGACAAATCCAACTCTTGCGCTGCGGCGGTAAATGCCCCTGTGCGGCCTGCGGCTTCAAACGCGCGCAACAGCGACAGTGGAGCTTTTTTTAATAATGTCATTTGTGAATCCCATTCAACAGTTGATGCATTTTTTGCTTTTGTCGGCAGGCGCCAGGGCTGAGTAATCTGCTGCTAAACGGCAAGCAGGTGAAAATGGCACGTGAATCCGCTGCAGCTTTCACCATGACAGATCGCTCTTCTGCTTGCCAACTCTGCTGATTTTCTCTTCTTTCAGGAACAGATATGACGACTCTTGCAGAACCGGAATTGAGCCTTACACAGCGGCTGTCACAGCACGCTTATCGTATTCGTCGCTACGCATTGCAAATGGGCGAAGTACAGGGGCAAGGCTATATCGGCCAGGCTCTGGGACTGGCTGATATGCTGGCCGTGGCATGGTGCCATGCGATGAATTACCGCGCGGAAGAACCCGAATGGGAAGGCCGCGACCGTTTTCTGCTTTCCCACGGCCACTATGCGATTGCTCTTTATGCGGCGTTGATTGAAGCGGGCGTGATTCCTGTGGAGGAGCTGGAAACGTATGGATCTGATGATAGTCGCTTACCAATGTCTGGCATGGCGACCTACACGCCAGGCATGGAAATTTCAGGCGGATCGCTCGGACAGGGGCTGACGATTGGTGTCGGTATGGCATTGGCATTGCGTCATAAAGGAAATCCGGCTTTTGTTTACAACTCAATGTCAGATGGCGAACTGGATGAAGGGGCAACCTGGGAAGCTGCGATGGGAGCGGCACATCATCAACTGAGTAATTTGATCGTCATGGTGGATATCAACCAGCAGCAGGCAGATGGCCCCTCTGGCAAGGTCATGGGATTTGAACCGCTGGCAGATAAGTGGCAGGCATTTGGCTGGCATGTACAGCGTGTGGATGGCAATGACATTGCTGCTGTGAAGCAGGCATTTGATCGGGCACGCGCGTTAAGCGAACCCAAGCCGCGCGTCATTCTGCTGGACACGCTAATGGGTAAAGGCGTGCCATTCCTGGAAGCGCGTGAAAAGAATCATTTTATTCGTGTGGATGCTGACGAGTGGCAACAGGCCATCACCATCCTCGATCAGGCTCAGGAGGCCACGCAATGAGCAGCATCACCACAGAGAAAAAGCCACGCCTGACAACGTCGGCGATGATTGCCTCAATTGCCGCAGAAGGTCAAGCCACGGTTGCTGCGCCCTTTGGTCATGCGCTGGTCAAAGCCGCTGCGACCCGGCCGTCGATCGTTGGGTTGACTGCCGACCTGTCAAAATACACCGATTTGCATATCTTCGCCCAGGCCTATCCAGAACGTCATTTTCAGATGGGCATGGCAGAGCAGCTATTGATGGGCGCAGCCGGTGGCATGGCGAAGGAGGGCATGACGCCATTTGCGACCACCTATGCGGTGTTTGCCACGCGTCGTGCCTACGACTTTATCCATCAAGTGATCGCGGAAGAGCAGCTGAATGTGAAAATCTGCGCTGCGCTGCCGGGGTTAACCACCGGCTACGGCCCAAGCCATCAGGCCACTGAAGATATCGCGCTGATGCGGGGTATTCCGGGCATGACCATTGTTGATCCTTGTGATGCGCTGGACACGGAGCAAGCCGTTGCCGCTATCGCTGACCATCAGGGGCCGGTTTATATGCGTCTGTTGCGCGGTAAGGTGCCGCTGGTGCTGAACGAATACGATTATCAATTCGAACTGGGCAAAGCCAAATTGCTGCGCGATGGCCGTGATGTGCTGCTGATTTCCAGTGGGATTATGACAATGCGAGCACTGGAGACAGCAAAAGCGTTGGCAGCCGATAACGTCGATGTTGCGGTATTGCACGTACCGACCATCAAGCCTCTGGACACTGAAACCATTATCATCCAGTGCCGCCGTGCCGGGCGTTTAGTGGTGGTGGTTGAGAACCATAGCCTGGTCGGCGGTTTGGGTGAGGCGGTGGCGACCACGTTAATGCATGCGCAGGTCATGCCCGTGTTTCGTCAAATCGGCTTGCCCGATCAGTTCCTGGATGCGGGTGCGCTGCCCACTTTGCACGACCGCTACGGCATTTCCACAGAAGCGATGGTCAGCGCGATTCGCGTCTGGCTGGCATAACGGCGCGAAAGGAGAACAGCATGAAGGTGATATTTGTCGGCACCGGGGCAATTGGTGTTCCTATGGCTTGCCAGATTCAGCGTGCAGGGCATGCGGTAATCGGAGTGGATGTGTTTGAAGCGTCGCGCCAGCGTGCTCAGGCGCAGGGGATTGAAGCGGTTAGCCGCATTGCAGAAGCACCTGAAGCGGATGTAGTAGTGGTGATGGTCGCCACGCCACAGCAGCTGCAGGCGCTGGTGGCGGAAGCGCTGCCGCAGGTGACTGGTCAGCACTGGGTCATCATGTCCACTGTCGGGCCGCAGGCGGTACGTGAGGCGGCTTCTTCACTGATTGCTGCCGGTGCGCAGGTCGTGGATGCACCGGTCACGGGCGGAACCGCCCGCGCCAGCACCGGTGAGTTAGTGATTTTTGCTTCCGGCGCATCTGCCGCCATTGCCTTTGTTGAGCCAGTACTCAAAACCATGGGATCGGTGTCGATAGTGGGTGACGAGGTTGGCGAGGGGCAGGGGATCAAGGTGATCAATCAGCACCTTTGCTCGGTGCATATTGTGGCAGCCGCGGAGGCGCTAAGTCTGGCAAAGTCGCTGGGGTTAGCACCCGCTCAGGTATTGAAACTGGTCGAGCGCGGCGCGGCGGGATCGTGGATGTTGTCAGATCGTGGTCCGCGCATGCTGGAGGGGACAGATGTCCCGGTCTCCAGCGCCATCAACATCTTTGTCAAGGATAGCGGGTTAGTGGCAGAGGCGGCGACCGCCTGCCACGCTGAGGTTCCGCTGTTACAGGTCGCTCATGCTCGTTATCTGGCGGCAGCAGAAGCCGGATTGGGGCAACGTGATGACAGCAGAGTGATCGAGACCTGGAGCAAACCTGCAAATTAACCGCTCCATCACTGCTGCCCGAAAAATACGATAATACCGGGGTAACACATGAACACGACTTCTGTACCTGCAAACACCCGCGACAATGCGGCGAAAGTCTCTTTCGCCTCAATGATTGGCTCAGCGGTGGAGAGCTATGATTTCTTTATCTACGGCACCGCCGCTGCAGCCTGGTTTGGTAAGATCTTTTTCCACACGCAAGAGCCTATCGTCGGCATTCTGGCGGCATTCGCCACTTTAGCGGTCGGCTTCCTGATGCGCCCGTTTGGCGGCTACCTCGCCGGCCATTTCGGCGATCGCTATGGCCGAAAAACCGTGCTGTTCTGGTCATTACTGGCCATGGGCGGTGCCACCGTATTGATCGGTGCGTTGCCAACCTATGAGCAGGCTGGCGTGCTGGCACCGATCTTGTTGATCTTATTACGCATGATCCAGGGGATCGGATTCGGCGCAGAGTGGGGCGGCGCGGTGTTAATGGCATTTGAGCATGCGCCCGTGAAAAAGCGCGGTTTCTATGGTGCAGTACCGCAACTCGGGATACCACTCGGCCTGCTGCTGGCGAATGGCTCTTTCCTGCTCTCTGCGGCACTGTTTGAAGGTGATTGGGTGTGGCGCATGCCGTTCCTGATCTCGTTTGTGATGGTGGCCATTGGCATCTTTATCCGAATGCAGGTCGCGGAATCGCCGGAATTCGAGAAAGCCAAAGCAGATAAGCAGATTGTGCAGCAGCCCGCGCTGGAAGTGATTCGTCGCGACTGGCGCACCATCGTCAAAATTATGGGGCTACGCCTGGCAGAGACGGGTGGCTACTACATCACGACCAGTTTTATGTTGTCCTATGTGGTGCTGGCGGAAATCACAGATACGCGCCATGTGTTATGGGGCACGTTGATTGGTTCAGCGCTGGGGCTCGGCAGCCATCTGCTGTATGGCGCGCTAAGTGATAAGGTGGGACGTCGCCCAATATTCCTGATTGGCGCCATCTTCACCATTCTGTTTGGCATTCCTATGTTTATGCTGATCAACACCGGTGCAGTGATGATGGTGATTGTCGCTGTCGCTATGTCTCTGCTCTTTAGCCATGACCCGATTTTTGCGGTGGAGTCGAGTTGGTTCTCCGAGCAGTTTCCGGCTAACGTCCGCTCCTCGGGTATTTCATTGGGCTACAACGGCGCGTCCGTAGTGGCGGGGCTGTTACCGTTCATCGCAACAGGCGTGTACGGCATGGTCGGCTGGATCGGACCGGCGGTGATGTTCTCGTTACTGGGTGTCATTTCAACCTGGGTCGCCTTCAACACACGGGAAACCGCGCCGGTGAAAGTGGGCGAGCCCTCTCTGCCAGCCTCATCAACCTCAACAGCCCCGACGGTGTGAGTGAAATAACGGGCGGCTGTGTCGCCCGTTATTGCTGTGGTATCATTGCGCAGTTTCTCGTCACTCACTAACTCCGGATTTACTGCGTTTCATGACCGATACTTTCTCTTCGCAACGTTTTTCTATCGCTCCGATGCTGGACTGGACCGATCGCCACTGCCGTTATTTTCACCGTAAGCTGAGCGGCGATACGCTGCTGTATACCGAAATGGTGACCACGGGCGCCATTATTCACGGCAAAGGCGATTATCTGGCTTACAGCGAAGAGGAGCATCCGCTGGCGCTGCAGTTGGGCGGCAGCGATCCGGCAGCCCTGGCGCAATGTGCGAAGCTGGCGGAAGCGCGCGGTTACGACGAGATTAACCTTAACGTCGGTTGCCCATCCGATCGCGTGCAGAATGGGCGCTTTGGTGCCTGTCTGATGGCTGACGCCGCGCTGGTCGCAGATTGCATTAAAGCGATGCGCGATGTGGTCAGTATTCCGGTGACGGTGAAAACCCGTATCGGAATTGATGAGCAGGACAGCTACGCATTTCTGTGTGATTTCATTGGTACGGTGGCCAATAAGGGCAACTGCGATACCTTTATTATCCATGCGCGTAAGGCATGGCTTTCTGGTTTAAGCCCGAAAGAGAACCGTGAGATTCCGCCGCTGGATTATCCGCGTGTCTATCAGCTGAAGCGTGATTTTCCGGCGCTGACCATGGCGATTAACGGCGGCATCAAGACGCTGGAAGAGGCGAAAACGCATTTGCAACATATGGATGGTGTGATGATGGGCCGTGAAGCGTATCAGAACCCCGGCATCCTGGCGCAAGTGGATAGTGAACTGTTCGGCCGCGATACGCCGTCTGTCGATCCGGTCGCGGTGGTGCGTGCGATGTACCCTTACATCGAAGCGGAGCTGAGCAAAGGCACCTATCTGGGGCACGTTACACGCCATATGCTGGGCCTGTTCCAGGGCATTCCTGGTGCGCGCCAGTGGCGTCGTCATTTAAGTGAAAATGCCCATAAGCCGGGTGCCGATGTACGGGTGCTGGAAGCGGCACTGGCGCTGGTCGCGGATAAGATTCCACAGGAAGCCTGATTGTAGGTGAGTCGCGGTGGGCCGGTGTGCCCGGCCATAAAAGGGCAGTCCGAACGCCAGGGAAAGCACACCTCTGTGCCGATCTGCCGCGCGAACATTCGCCCCATTTTTGGGAAACGGCCCGATGCTGCGCATGGCCGAAAACGCTCTCAGCCTATTTGTCTCTGGCGCGGAAGCTTTGCTTTTCTGACGGGCCATTTCTGTCCCTTCAGAGAAGCATCGCTGCCGTTAATACGGTTTAAAATGCACCAATAATTAGTGAATTTCATCACTGCTGAAATACCTCTTCTGAATATAACATCTTATTTTTCAATGTATTAACCGTATGCTTATATTGGCACGTATCTTGTAATGCACTCTGTGTTACTTACACAGGAGAGCCTTCGTGGAAATTTTATTTGTTATCGGCTTTTTTCTGATGCTGTTGCTGACTGGCGTTTCACTGCTGGGCGTTATCGCTGCATTGGTTGTTGCCACCGTTGTGATGTTCCTCGGCGGGTTATTCGCGATTGTTATCAAGTTGTTGCCGTGGCTGGTGTTGGCGGTGGTAGCCGTGTGGCTTTATCGCGCCTTTACGACACCGAGCGGTGAAGTGAAATTAAACAGACTGAAAAGAAAAATCAGTAAGTTAGAGCGGCGTGGTTGGCGCTAAATGCGGGAGCGATCACAGAGTCGATAATTGCTTAGTACGAATCTGCAATTAAACATATTTTTTACTTATGTTTTCTGTCAGGATGCGTAAAGTAATTCAAAACGAATTCATCGCCGCTGACCCTACACCAGCGCGAACTATAAAAAGAAAGAAAAAAGGGCTTCCTTCGGGAAGCCCTTAACTTTTTAGGGAATCAGCAAGCTGGAACCTTGCGTGGCGCGGCTCTCAAGAACCTGATGCGCGCGCACCGCATCGCTCAAGGCAAATTTCTGCTCTTCTGGTACCTTCAGCTGAATCGCACGACTGGCAATTAACGAGAACAACTCGTTGCTGGCATTATCCAGTTCCTGACGATTGGTAATGTAACCAAACAGCGAAGGGCGTGTGACAAACAGCGAACCTTTCTTGTTCAGAATCCCAAGATCAACGCCGGTGACTGGGCCCGAGGCATTACCAAAACTCACCATTAAGCCATGACGACGCAGGCTATCGAGAGAAGGCTCCCATGTGTCTTTCCCCACCGAGTCATACACCACCGCGACCTTTTCACCGTCAGTCAATTCACTGACGCGCTGAGCGATATTCTCCTCGCGATAGTTAATGGTCGCCCAGGCACCGGCATTTTTTGCAATCTGCGCTTTTTCGGCGGAGCCCACGGTACCAATCAGATGCGCGCCCAGCGCTTTAGCCCACTGACAGGCAATCAGTCCCACGCCGCCCGCTGCGGCATGGAACAGGAAGATTTCATCGGCTTTCACTTTGTAGGTCTGACGCAGCAAATACTGCACGGTTAAGCCTTTCAAAAACGAGGCAGCACCTTGTTCAAAGCTAATGCTCTCCGGCAGGATCACCAGACGATCTTCCGCCACGTTATGCACTTCGCTATAGGCACCCAGCGCAGCCTGACAATAGACCACGCGATCGCCGGGCTTAAAGCGCGTCACGCCTGAGCCAACGCGTTTCACCACGCCAGCGGCTTCAGTGCCCAGCCCGGACGGGAAAGCTGTCACCGGATAGAGCCCGCTGCGCACATAGGTGTCGATATAGTTGATGCCAATTGCCTTGTTTTCGACCTGAACCTCATGTTCGGCGGGATCGGCCAGCTCAAAATCGACCCATTGCAGTACCTCCGGGCCACCGTGTTGGTTGAACTGAATACGCTTTGCCATTCTGACTCCTGTGATTGTTCATCCTGGGACGGTATACTTGCGCGTCCCTTTCACGATCGGTAATGCATTCACTATGGCAGGAAATAAACCCACCAACAAATCCAACGAACCCCGCGATCGTCAGCTGGAAGGCGTGAAAATGCCGCCGCACTCTATTGAAGCGGAGCAGTCGGTGCTCGGTGGGTTGATGCTGGATAACGAACGCTGGGATAACGTCTCCGAGCGCGTGGTGGCGGATGATTTCTTCAACCGTTCGCACCGCATGATCTTCTCTGAGATGCAGCGTCTGCTGGAAATGGGCCAGCCGATTGACCTTATTACGCTCTCTGAATCGCTGGAAACACTGGGCGAGCTGGAGATGGCCGGTGGCTTTGCTTATCTTGCAGAGTTGGCGAAAAACACGCCAAGTGCAGCGAATATCGGCGCTTATGCGGATATCGTGCGTGAACGTGCCGTTGTGCGCCAAATGATCTCGGTCGCGAACCAAATTGCTGATGCCGGTTACGATCCGCAGGGGCGTAGCAGCGAAGAATTACTTGATTTCGCAGAATCCAACGTCTTTAAGATTGCTGAACAGCGCGCCAATAAAGCAGAAGGCCCGCAGAACATTGAGCAAATTCTGGAAGCCACGGTATCGCGTATTGAAGCGCTGGTGTCGACCCCGCACGATGGTGTCACCGGAGTGGATACCGGCTATCAGGATCTCAACAAAAAGACTGCCGGTTTGCAGGGTTCAGATTTGATCATCGTGGCGGCGCGTCCGTCGATGGGTAAAACCACTTTCGCCATGAACCTGTGCGAAAACGCCGCGATGCTACAAGACAAACCGGTGCTGATTTTCAGTCTGGAGATGCCCAGCGAACAGCTAATGATGCGTATGCTGGCGTCATTGTCGCGCGTGGACCAGACGCGCATTCGTACCGGCCAGCTGGAAGACGAAGATTGGGCGCGCATCTCTGCCACCATGGGCATCCTGCTTGAGAAGAAGAACATGTTTATCGATGATTCTTCTGGTCTGACACCCACGGAAGTGCGTTCGCGCGCGCGCCGCGTGTTTCGTGAGAATGGCGGTTTAAGCCTGATCATGATCGACTACCTGCAGTTGATGCGCGTGCCGGCGCTATCGGACAACCGTACGCTGGAGATCGCAGAGATCTCGCGCTCGCTCAAGGCTTTGGCGAAAGAGCTGAATGTTCCGGTGGTGGCGTTGTCGCAGCTTAACCGCTCACTGGAGCAGCGCGCCGATAAACGTCCGGTGAACTCGGATCTGCGTGAATCGGGTTCGATCGAGCAGGATGCTGACTTGATTATGTTCATCTATCGCGATGAGGTGTATCACGAAAACAGCGATCTTAAAGGGATCGCCGAGATCATCCTCGGTAAGCAGCGTAACGGCCCTATCGGCACAGTACGATTGACCTTCAATGGCCAGTGGTCGCGTTTTGATAACTACGCAGGGCCGTCTTACGACGACGAATAATCCTTTCCAACGAGATGCATGCACGATTTGTGCATGCATTTCACGTCATCAGAAAATAGTGTTGGACAACCTTGGCTTTAATCAGGTTATCTGTACCAAAGCGCACCCTATAACGCTGTGGAAGCAGAATGACTCAGGTAGACGATTACGACCTTAAGATATTGACACTATTACAATCTAACGGCCGCCTTACCAATCAGGAACTCAGTGATTTAGTCGGTCTTTCGGCGTCTCAATGTTCACGCCGGCGCATCAATCTCGAACAGGCAAACCTCATCCTCGGCTATCACGCACGGCTCTCGCCGGACGCGGTGGGTCTTGGCATGGTGGGCTTGATTGAAGTGCGTTTAAAGAATCACACGCCAGATTATGAAGAGAGTTTCCATCGCATGGTAGCAGAGGAGGATGCGATTGTTGATGCCTTTAAAACCACCGGTGATGCTGATTATCTGCTGAAAGTGGCCGTGGCTGATTTAGCCTCGCTGAGTGCGTTGATCAGTCAGCTGGTGGCCGGCCATCAGAGTGTGGCCCATGTGAAAACCTCCGTGGTGTTGAGCCGTTTAAAAGAGAACGGCTTGATGATTATCCCCGAGCACAAAACGCGCCAAAAAAGTGCATGATGTGCTAATCTGGTGCAATTAACGCACATTGAATGCAAACAACGCGCACCAGAAAACAGATTTGTGCATGAATCAACGATTGAAGCTTGGGTTGATGCACAAAAACCTGCAATAAAAGCGCCTTAGATATCAATTGGATAATCGCTGGTACCCCATAGGTGGCGACTTAGCGCCGCCTATGTGGTGCGTTTTTTGCATTTGAACCGCATCATTTGCACTGAGATTACTCCATGGATAACGTTGTTCAACCCACTAAAATTCCTCATTCACGTATTGAAGATGCGCTGGCGATAGTGCTCGGCACGTTAATGGTTTCCTTTGGCGTGATGATGCTGAAACAGGCGGGCGCGCTGACTGGCAGCACTGCAGGTATCGCGTTCTTAATCAGCTATCTGACGCACCTCTCTTTTGGTAGCGCATTTTTCCTGATTAACCTGCCGTTTTACTGGCTGGCAGTGCGCCGCATGGGCTGGGAATTCACGATTAAAACGTTCTGCGCGGTGGGGCTGGTTTCACTGTTCACACACTTGCATCCGATGTTCATCCATTTTTCTGCGCTAAATCCGTTTTATGCGACATTGTTCGGTAACGTGGTGATGGGGATTGGGTTTATAGTGTTGTTTCGTCACAAAGCCAGTCTCGGCGGTATCAATATTTTGGCACTCTGGCTGCAGGACCACATCGGTCTGCGCGCCGGCAAACTGCAAATGGCGGTAGATACCTGCGTGGTACTCGCTTCGCTTTTCGTGGTGTCGCTACCGATACTTTTGGCCTCAATTGCGGGCGCGGTGATCCTCAATCTCATCATCGCTATGAATCATCGTCCCGGCCGCTACATGGTTTGATGACGCCTCTTTACCGACTATTTATGACCAATCATGGAGATCTGCACCGTGTTTCAAAACGTTGATGCTTATGCTGGCGATCCAATTCTGTCGCTGATGGAAACCTTCAAACAGGACCCACGCGACAATAAAGTGAATCTGAGCATTGGTCTCTATTACAACGAGGCGGGCATCATTCCTCAGTTGCAAGCCGTGGCTGCCGCAGAAGAACGCCTGCAGGCGCAGCCGCATCAGGCGTCACTTTACCTGCCGATGGAAGGCCTGGGCCCATACCGTAATGCGATTGCACCGCTGCTGTTTGGCAAAGAACACCCGATGCTGAAGGCCGGCCGCATTGCTTCCATCCAGACGTTGGGTGGCTCCGGTGCACTGAAAGTAGGGGCGGATTTCCTCAAGCGTTACTTCCCGAACTCAAATGTTTGGGTGAGCGATCCGACCTGGGAAAACCACATCGCAATTTTCAACGGTGCCGGTTTCGACGCACAGACTTATCCGTGGTACGACGAAGAGACCAACGGCGTGAAGTTTGATGCGTTTATTGCCAAGCTGAAAACGCTGCCGAAGCAATCTATCGTGCTGTTGCACCCATGCTGCCACAACCCGACGGGTGCGGATCTGACGAACGCACAGTGGGATGAAACCACCGAAGTATTGAAAGCGCAGGAACTGATTCCGTTCCTCGATATCGCTTATCAGGGCTTTGGTGCCGGTATGGAGCAGGATGCTTACGCGATTCGCGCGATTGCGGCTGCAGGCTTGCCAGCACTGGTCAGCAACTCATTCTCGAAAATCTTCTCGCTGTACGGCGAGCGCGTTGGCGGCCTGTCCATCGTGTGCGAGAGCGCAGAAGAATCTGCACGCGTGCTGGGTCAGCTGAAAGCCACCGTGCGTCGCAACTACTCCAGCCCGCCAAACTTTGGTGCGCAGGTAGTTTCTTGCGTACTGAACGATGAAGCACTGTTGAACAACTGGCTGGCCGAGGTGGAAGCTATGCGCCTGCGCATCATCGAAATGCGCCAGACGCTGGTCAACGTATTAAGCACCAAACTGCCAGGCAAAAACTTCGATTACCTGCTGAAGCAGCGCGGCATGTTCAGTTACACCGGTTTAAGCGCGCAGCAGGTTGATCGCCTGCGTGATGAGTTCGGCGTGTATCTGATCGCCAGCGGCCGCATGTGTGTGGCTGGCCTTAACAGCCGCAACGTTAACCAGGTGGCTGAGGCCTTTGCTGCCGTGATGTAACGCACTTCACCGCATGAGGAAACCGCCATGCCTTAGGGCTGGCGGTTTTTTTATGCGCGTTATCTGGTGCCACCGCCTTTACCTTTGGCTGAGTTGCTGCACACTTAAACGGTGTAATGACGTCTGTATCGAAACCGATGGCAGGCGTCATCGGGCCTCAAATCGGCCTCTACCAAGGAGAAAACAGCATGAACATTTCGGACCTCCTCACCTACTGCATGAGTAAGCCGGGTGCGGAGCAGAGCTATAAAAATGAATGGGATGCCACACAGGTAAAAAGCGAAGGCATACTGTTTGCCATGGTGCATGAGGTGAAAGGGCGTCCGGCGCTGTCGTTGAAAACCTCGCCTGCGCTGGCCGATTTATTGCGCGAAGAGCACAGTGATGTGTTTCCGAGTGAGCATTTAAATAAGTCGCACTGGAGTACGCTGTGGCTGGATGGCTCGCTGAAGGATTCGCAGATTTATTATCTGGTGGAAGCTTCCTGGCAACAGGCTGACGCCACGCGTGCGGCGGGCGTCAGCCATGATGAAGACGCGCGCTAATTAAGCTGCTGACTCTTCACGCAGGGTGTTGATATCAATCACGAAGCGGTATTTCACGTCGCTTTTCAGCATACGTTCGTAGGCTTCGTTAATCTGGTTCATGGCGATCAGCTCGATATCTGAAGTGATACCGTGCTTGCCGCAGAAATCCAGCATCTCCTGTGTCTCAGCGATACCACCGATCAGTGAACCGGCAATGCTGCGACGTTTGAAGATCAGATTAAAGACCTGTGGAGCCGGATGATCGTGCTCTGGCGCGCCCACCAGCGTCATGTTGCCATCGCGTTTCAGCAGGGCAATAAACGGGTTGAGATCGTGCTGAGCAGCCACGGTGTTGAGGATGAAATCGAAGCTGTTGTTGTGCTGCGCCATTTGATCAGCATCTTTCGAAATCACCACTTCATCAGCACCCAGGCGCTTACCGTCTTCAATCTTCGATGGTGAGGTGGTGAACAGCACCACATGCGCGCCCATCGCATGCGCGATTTTCACGCCCATATGGCCGAGGCCGCCCAGACCGACGATGCCCACTTTCTTACCTGGACCGACGTTCCAGTGACGCAGCGGTGAGTAGGTGGTGATACCGGCACACAGCAGCGGGGCAACGCCTGCCAGCTCAAGGTTTTCCGGCACGCGCAGCACAAAGCTTTCATCAACCACCATGCTGGTGGAGTAACCGCCGTAGGTGATGGCGCCGGTTTCGCGATCTTCACCGTTATAGGTGCCAACAAAACCGTTTTCGCAATACTGCTCCAGTCCTTCCTGGCAGCTTGGACAGCTGCGGCAGGAGTCAACCATACAGCCGACACCGACCAGATCGCCCACTTTGTATTTGTGAGTGTGGCCGCCAACGGCGGTAACGCGTCCAACGATCTCATGGCCTGGCACCACCGGGAAGATGGTGTTTTTCCATTCGTTGCGCGCCTGATGCAGGTCAGAGTGGCAAACGCCACAGTACAACACTTCAATCTGCACATCATGAGCGCGCAGCTCGCGCGGCTTATAGTCGAACGGGGCGAGTTTAGTTTTCGCGTCCTGTGCGGCATAGGCATGCGTAATATTCATGGTGTCTCCAATCGGGTGTGTCGTGAGTGTTTTGCGGGATCCCGTTCAGCGAGCTGAAGGGACAAAGGCGTAACGAGCTACGCCAAAAAGGAACTGTGTAAGGATAGTCAGCAGGATGAGATGCGTATATGCCTGAAGTTGTCTGATTCTTGCCTGTTTCTGCATTTTGCTGCGGAATCTGACAGCGAGGTACCAGGCCCGACTGACTGCAATATTCAGCGAGTAAACTAGAGAGTGCGGCGTCTGTGGATTGAAAGAAATAAGAAGGCCCGCACTGCGGGCCTTCAATTTTACTTCTTCTTCAACATCGGCTTAAGGAAGCGAGCGGTGTGGGATTTTTCACACTCCGCCACGGTTTCTGGCGTGCCAGAAATCAGGATTTCGCCGCCGCCGCTACCACCTTCTGGGCCGAGATCGACAATCCAGTCAGCGGTTTTGATCACGTCGAGGTTGTGTTCAATCACCACAATGGTATTGCCCTGATCGCGCAGCTGATGCAGCACTTCCAGCAACTGCTGAATATCAGCAAAGTGCAGACCCGTGGTTGGCTCATCAAGGATATAAAGCGTCTGCCCGGTACCGCGTTTCGACAGCTCACGCGCCAGTTTCACACGCTGCGCTTCACCGCCTGACAGCGTGGTTGCAGACTGACCGAGGCGAATGTAGGACAAGCCCACGTCGATCAGCGTTTGCAGTTTACGCGCCAGCGCAGGGACGGCATCAAAGAACTCACGCGCTTCTTCGATAGTCATATCCAGCACTTCGTGAATGCCTTTGCCTTTGTATTTAATCTCCAGCGTTTCGCGGTTATAGCGTTTGCCTTTGCACTGATCGCACGGCACATACACATCCGGCAGGAAGTGCATTTCGACCTTGATCACGCCATCGCCCTGGCAGGCTTCGCAACGTCCACCGCGCACGTTAAAGCTGAAGCGTCCTGGATTGTAGCCACGGGAACGTGCTTCAGGTACACCGGCAAACAGCTCACGCACCGGGGTGAAAATGCCGGTGTAAGTAGCAGGGTTCGAGCGCGGCGTACGGCCAATAGGGCTCTGGTCAATGTCGATGACTTTATCGAAATGCTCAAGACCGGCGATCTCGCGATACGGCGCCACTTCCGTGGTGGTCGCGCCGTTCAGCTGACGCTGCGCAATCGGGAACAACGTATCGTTAATCAGCGTGGATTTACCGGAACCGGATACACCGGTGATACAGGTAAACAGACCCACCGGAATCGTCAATGTGACGTCTTTAAGGTTGTTGCCGCGCGCACCGGTAAGTTTCAGCACTTTTGCCGGATCGCCTTTCACGCGTTGTTGCGGAATGGCGATTTCGCGCTTGCCACTCAGATACTGACCGGTCAGCGAAGCTTCGTTAGCCATAATGGCATTCACGTCACCCTCAGCCACCACCTGACCGCCGTGCACACCCGCGCCAGGACCGATATCAATCACGTGGTCAGCGGCGCGAATCGCATCTTCATCGTGCTCGACCACAATCACGGTGTTGCCGAGATCGCGCAGGTGAATCAGCGTACCAAGCAGACGTTCGTTATCGCGCTGATGCAGACCAATTGAGGGCTCATCCAGCACATACATCACGCCCACCAAACCCGCACCGATTTGACTTGCCAGACGAATACGCTGCGCTTCGCCGCCAGAGAGGGTTTCTGCGGAACGCGACATCGACAGATAATTCAAACCGACATTAACGAGGAAGCTCAGGCGATCGCCGATCTCTTTCAGGATTTTTTCGGCGATCTGCGCACGCTGCCCGCTCAGTTTCAGATTGCGGAAGAAGTCGGTGGCATGGCCAATACTCATCTCAGAGATGGTCGGCAGGTTGGTATTCTCAATAAATACATGGCGTGCTTCACGGCGCAGGCGTGTGCCTTCGCAGCTGGTGCAGGAGCGGTTGCTGATGAATTTCGCCAACTCTTCACGCACCGCATTGGATTCCGTCTCTTTATAACGGCGTTCCATGTTGTGCAGCACACCTTCAAACGGATGACGACGTACCGAAGTGTCGCCCCGATCGTTGATGTATTTAAATTCGATACTCTCTTTGCCGGAACCGTACAGAATCACTTCACGCGCTTTGTCGCTCAGGCTGTTAAAAGGCGCTTCGACATCGAAATCCAGATGCTCTGCCAGCGAGCGCAACATCTGGAAGTAATAGAAGTTGCGGCGATCCCAGCCACGAATTGCACCGCCAGCCAGTGACAGTTCAGGGTTCTGCACCACACGATCGGGATCGAAATACTGCTGCACGCCGAGCCCATCACACGTTGGGCAGGCACCAGCCGGGTTGTTGAACGAGAACAGGCGCGGTTCCAGTTCACTCATGCTGTAGCCACAAATAGGGCAGGCAAAGTTAGCCGAGAACAGCAGCTCTTCGGCATCGCTGTCATCCATGTCGGCGACGATGGCGGTGCCACCACTCAGTGCCAACGTGGTTTCAAAGGATTCGGCTAAGCGCGTTGCCAGGTCATCGCGCACGCGGAAGCGGTCCACCACGACTTCGATGGTGTGTTTCTTCTGCAGTTCCAGCTTTGGCGGATCGGAGAGATCACAGACTTCGCCATCGATACGGGCGCGGATGTAGCCTTGCGCCGCGAGGTTTTCCAGCGTTTTGGTGTGTTCGCCTTTGCGATCTTTCACCACGGGTGCCAGCAGCATCAGACGACGGCCTTCTTCCTGCGCCATCACCTGATCCACCATCTGGCTCACGGTCTGTGCTGCCAGCGGAACATCGTGATCCGGGCAGCGCGGCTCACCCACACGGGCAAACAGCAGACGCAGATAGTCATGGATTTCGGTAATGGTCCCGACCGTCGAGCGCGGGTTATGCGATGTGGATTTCTGCTCAATAGAGATAGCGGGCGAGAGACCTTCAATATGGTCCACGTCCGGTTTCTCCATTAATGAAAGAAACTGGCGCGCATAGGCCGAGAGCGATTCAACATAGCGACGCTGACCTTCGGCATACAACGTATCAAACGCCAGCGAAGATTTACCGGAACCCGACAGACCGGTGACCACAATCAGCTTATCGCGAGGGATGATCAGGTTGATATTCTTCAAATTATGGGTGCGAGCACCGCGGACTTCGATCTTATCCATTCACCTTTCCCGGATTGAACAACACTCGCCATGCCTTGCCAGCATGACCAGCAGAAACGCGTTAGTATGGCACAAAAAATAAACTGAATAAATATCCAGTGTTTTTGCTATTCTGTGTGCCAAATAAAAATTGCGAGCCTGCTCTGAAGTGGGCACCGTCATTGTGACGTGATACAATTTTTGGCTTAGACTTTTAGCATCAACTCATCGGGAGACAGCAACATGGCCAGTCGTGGCGTAAACAAAGTGATTCTTGTCGGGAATCTGGGTCAGGATCCGGAAGTGCGCTACATGCCAAATGGTGGCGCGGTAGCCAACATTACGCTGGCCACGTCGGAAAGCTGGCGCGACAAGCAAACCGGTGAAAACAAAGAGATCACTGAATGGCACCGCGTTGTGCTGTTCGGCAAACTGGCTGAAGTGGCGGGTGAATACCTGCGTAAAGGCTCTCAGGTTTACATCGAAGGCCAGCTGCGTACCCGTAAATGGCAGGATCAGAGCGGTCAGGAAAAATACACCACCGAAGTGGTTGTTAACGTTGGCGGCACCATGCAGATGCTGGGTGGACGTCAGCAGGGCGCGAACGCAGGCGGCGCACCGATGGGCGGCCAGGGCGGCGGCAATAACAACGGTTGGGGCCAGCCACAGCAACCTCAGCAGCAGCCTCAGGGCGGCAACCAGTTCAGCGGCGGCGCACAACAGCGTCCGCAGCAGCAGAGCGCACCGGCGAACAACGAACCGCCAATGGACTTTGACGACGACATCCCGTTCTGAGTCAACGCTCACGCATAACTACTCGCTAAGGCCTCGTTTTACGGGGCTTTTTTGTATCTGGCTCTCAGGTTTCTCAATCAAAAGAAGGGACGCATTTCCCATCAAGGAGTGATAATGAAACAGCATCAGGCAGAAGTGTTATTAAAAACCGCACTGGCGGATGAGCAGGCTCAGTTTCGTCGAGGGCAGTGGGAAGCGATTGATGCTTTGGTCAATCATCGACAGAAATTATTGGTGGTGCAGCGCACGGGTTGGGGTAAAAGCTCCGTCTATTTTATCAGCGCCAAAATTTTTCGCGATCGCGGTATGGGTCCGACCATCATTGTTTCACCGCTACTGGCGCTGATGCGTAACCAAATTGAGTCGGCTCGTCGACTGGGTATTGTTGCTGAAACCCTCAATTCTTCGAACAGCAGTGCCTGGTCTTCAGTGACACAACGGATGCTGGACAATCAGGTCGATTGTTTACTCATCTCTCCAGAACGTCTCGCCAATGATCAATTCATCGAAACCGTACTGCAGCCGATTGCCAACCGTATCGCGCTCATGGTGATTGACGAGGCGCACTGTATCTCCGATTGGGGGCACGATTTCCGTCCTGATTATCGGCGCATTGTCAGCATCTTGCGGCAACTACCGGCGAATACGCCAGTGCTCGGCACCACCGCTACCGCCAATAATCGTGTCGTTGCAGATATACAGCAACAGATGGGCGACATCGTGATTCAGCGCGGTGAGCTGATTCGTAAAAGTCTGGCGCTGCAAACGCTCATTTTGCCGAATCAGGCCTCTCGCCTTGCCTGGCTGGCGCAGGTCATTCCCTCTCTTCCGGGAACCGGTATCGTCTATACGCTCACCGTGCGGGATGCCGAGCAGGTTGCGGCCTGGTTACGCACGCAGCACATTGATGCGCGCGCCTATCATGGCAGCGTTGAGGCCGCTGGTTTCGACAGCAGCAACGACTATCGTCAACACCTTGAGACCTTGCTGCTAACTAACCAATTGAAAGTTTTGGTGGCGACCACCGCACTGGGAATGGGATATGACAAACCTGATTTGAGCTTCGTGCTGCACTATCAGGCACCCGCTTCCATTGTTGCTTACTACCAACAGGTAGGGCGTGCAGGACGTGGCATCGACCATGCGGTTGGCGTGCTGATGTCAGGCGGTGAAGATCGCGATATTCACCAGTTTTTCCGGCAGTCTGCTTTTCCAGCAGAAACTCAGGTATATGATATTTTGCAACTGCTGGAGGAGAGTGATGGGTTGTCGATTCGTGATATCGAACAGCAGACCAATCTGCGCCAGGGGCAAATTGAAAAAGTGCTGAAATTGCTCAGCGTTGAGAATCCTGCTCCGGTGATTAAGGTCAAATCCCAATGGCGGAGAACGCCGGTCGCTTATCTGCTGGATCGCGAACGTATCGTGCATCTGACGCAACAGCGCGAGCAAGAGTGGCAGGAGGTGCAGCGTTATATCTCACAGCGCAGTTGCCTGATGACGTTTCTGCGATTATCACTGGATGACACAGACCCCGTATCCTGTGGCAAATGTGCCAGCTGCCTCGGTCGACCTTTGATTGACCCGCAGGTGGATGCGACACTGGCTCATCAGGCAGCGACCTTTCTTCAGCGCGCCGAAACGGTGATTTTGCCCAAAATTCAGGTGGCTGCTCAGGCATTTGAAGAGTACGGTTTTCGCGGCAATTTACCTGCCGCTCTGCGTGCGCAGGAAGGTCGGGTGCTTTCGCGCTGGGGAGATGCCGGATGGGGATCTCGCGTAGTGGCCGAGAAAGCAGCCGGTCATTTCAGTGATGAACTGGTTGCTGCCATAGTGGAAATGATTGAACAGCGCTGGCAGCCAGCACCTGCTCCACGGTGGGTTTGCTGCGTACCGTCGTTGCGTCAGCCTCAATTGGTAGCGGATTTTGCCCGCCGATTGGCACAGCGACTCGGCATACCCTTTGTCGATGCACTGCAGAAAGTGAAAGATAACCCTCAGCAACGTCTGCAGAATAATCGCTTCCATCAATGTCGTAATCTGGATGGCGCATTTGCCACCAGCGCTGACCTGCCTGCCACTGCCGTGTTACTGGTAGACGATATTGTCGATTCAGGCTGGACGATGGCAGTGACTGCAGCCCTGCTTCAGCAAGCGGGTAGCGGCATTGTCTATCCACTGGCGCTGGCAACCTCAACGGTGAAAGAGTGATGAATTTATCTCCTGTTGCACAGGCAACGCTTTTGTTAACCAGCGACTTCTCGCGCCAGAGTGAGGATGAGGTGAAGCCGCTAGGTAATGCTGAATGGGGGCGATTCGCCCTGTGGCTGAAACAACAATCTGCAACACCCGCCGATCTGCTCGGCTCTGGTGCTGATGTCATGCTAGCCAGCTGGGTTGATTCTCATATCACGCGCGAGCGTATTGAAGCGCTACTGAGCCGTGGACATAGCCTGGCGTTAGCGATTGAACGCTGGCAGCGTGCGGGGTTGTGGGTGTTAACACGTTCTGACGCTGAATATCCAAGGCTGCTAAAGCAACAGCTGCGCACTGACGCGCCGCCGGTGCTATTCGGCTGTGGTGATATCACTCTGTTAAATCACCCAGGCCTTGCGGTGGTTGGGTCAAGAAATGCCAGCGAGCGGGATTTAACGTTCAGTCGTCAGGTTGCGGCAAGAATTGTCTCTGCGAATATAAATCTGATTTCGGGTGGTGCACGAGGCATTGATGAAGCCGCGATGCTGGGCGCTTTGCAACATAACGGAGCCGTCATTGGTGTTCTCAGTGATAGTCTGCTCACCGCTGCGACCAGCGCCAAATGGCGTAAAGGTCTCATGGCAGGAAAGTTATTGCTGCTTTCGCCTTTCTATCCGGAAGCAGGCTTTACTGTGGGTCACGCGATGGCGCGCAATCGATATGTTTATTGCCTGGCGAAGAGTGCGTTGGTCGTACACGCGGGTCACAAGGGCGGTACGCTGGCTGGTGCGGAAGAGAATCTGCGCAAGAAATGGGTACCGTTGTGGGTTAAGCCGACCGACGATGTACAGGCCAGCAACGCCCAACTGGTCACACAGGGTGGGCAATGGTGCGCTGCTCACCCCGATGACATTGATGTTGCGCAATGGATGACGACTCATCGTCATCAGCCTTACCAGCAGGATGATCTATTGAGCGGCGCATGGCACACGATGCCCGACAAGATCGCGGATGCTAATGTGGCTCAGGAACCAGAAGGAATCTGGCATCCATCCGATTTTTACCTGATTTTTCAGGCGCAATTGCCTGCACTGGCCGCCTATCCGGTCACGATTGAAGATCTGGGCTTGCGAACCGGTCTGCATCAGATTCAGCTGACTGAATGGTTGCAGCGTGCGGAGCATGAGGGGCTGATTGAACAGCTGGCAGGATCAAACCGTTATCAATGGAAGCGTAAAATCTAGCTGCTGAATGCCGCCCATAATGGAAGCCGGACAATTCTGCCCGGCAAAGTGACTGCTAATGCGGCCGCCACTCCCGCAAAATTACCTCAGTATCACGCACTAACACCGGGTTGCCCGGCAGAATCAAATCCGCCCAGATTTCATTGTGCTGATTGATCTGCTGTTGTGCGGAAACGTAAGTCCGGTCAGCGGTGGTATGCGCATCGGCGGCAACGGTGATGTGATAGCCCAGGCTGGCACCCACTTTGATGGTGGTATCCACGCAGTAATCGGTCGCGCAGCCGCAAATCACAAAGCTCTCAATGCCATGTTGATCAAGCTGAGCCGCCAGGTCGGTTTGCCAAAAACTGTCACAGGCGGTCTTGTTAACGTAGATCGCGTTGGCTGGCTGATCCAATTCCGGCACGATCTGCCAACCTTCGCTGTTTACTTCGAGGCCTGGCTCAACGTGCTGAATGAAAATCACCTGATCGGCCGCTGCCGTCAGTTGATTGATGCGCTGACAACGTCCGTCACGATCAAAACGTGGCGAAGCCAGCACGCCGTTTTGCATATCCACTACCACGACAACCCGATTAGCCATCACTGCCTCCTTTATATAGAGGATGACAGTATCGCGATTGTTACGCATGCAGGTAAAGCAAATCTGTTTTGCATTTCAGCTCGCCGCCGCGCATGCTAATTAACCTGTTTTTAGGAGGTGTGATGTGAAGGTGGTTCCGGAAATCTTTCCTGATAAGTGCGATCAGGCGCAGTTCCAGCATTTTGCTGAACTGCCGGGTATCGAGCTGTATCAGGCGCACATCTCGCGTTACGCTTTTGAGCCGCATACCCATGAAGCCTTCGGTATCGGCACCATTGAATCGGGTGCACAGCGTTTTCGCTACCGCGGCACGCACTATACGGCACCGCAGCATTCACTGGTAATGATGAACCCTGATGAATTGCACACCGGGGAATCGGCCTGTGATGAGGGCTGGCGTTATCGCATGATCTATATTGATCCGCAGGAGATGGAACGGCTTACCGGCGATCGTCACTGGTGGTTTAGTGAAGCGTTGCGCACAGATGTCCGCCTGGCACAGCCCTTTTCCCAGCGTCTGGCACAGATGTGGCAAGCCACCAGTGCGCTGGAACGCGAGAGTCTGTTGCTGGAACTGCTGGAGCTATTACGCCCGCTGGCACATCAGGGAAAATCCCGACCCGAAGAGGGCGCCCATCGCTTTGATGCGGTAAAAGCCTATTTGCGTGAAAACCTGGCGGAGCCGGTTCGTCTTGATGAGCTGGCCGCCCTGGCGTCTTTGTCGCCGTGGCATTTTCTCCGCAGTTTTAAACACCACTTCCATGTTACGCCACATCAGATGCTGATGGCCTTTCGCCTGTTCGAAGCCAAGCAACGTTTAGGAATGGGAGAAAGCGCGGCTTCGGTAGCGGCGGCTGTTGGATTGACCGATCAGGCACACCTCACGCGCGCGTTTGCTCACCGTTATGGCATCACGCCAGGGCGTTATCAAAAGCAAGTTTTCCCCTCACGTTAACCGCAATCTGCTACAAGCCTTTATTATCCGGTTACGCCACACTGCGGCGGAAAGGTCATAAAGGAAAAGAGAATGTTTGCTGGAATCGTATTTGCACTTGCCGCAGGACTGATGTGGGGGCTGATTTTTGTCGGCCCACTGTTGATCCCAGACTATCCGGGCACCCTACAATCGGCCGGACGCTATGTGGCATTCGGTCTGGTCGTCTTGCCGCTGGCGTGGCTGGATCGCCGCCGTCTTAAACAACTGGCGCGCAAAGATTGGCTGGAGGCGCTGAAATTGTCGCTGGTCGGTAATCTGCTCTATTACGCCTGTCTCGCCAGTGCTATCCAGCGCACCGGTGCGCCCATCTCGACCATGATAATTGGCACCTTGCCGGTGGTCATCACCGTGACGGCCAACCTTTGCTACGGCCATCTTGAAGGGCGACTTTCCTGGCGTAAACTCTTTCCGGCGCTACTGATTATTGCTGCTGGCCTGGGCTGCGTGAATGCCGCTGAGATGCAAATGCAGGGACCGGAATTTGACTGGTCGCGCTACCTGACAGGGCTGTTACTGGCGATTTTAGCGGTCGCCTGCTGGACCTGGTATCCGCTGCGCAATGGCATCTGGCTGCGCGCGCATCCACAGCATAAAGCCGGTAGCTGGGCAACGGCACAAGGGTTGGTGACCTTACCGCTGGCGCTGGTGTTCTATTTATTCGTGTGCGGTCAGCTTTACTGGCAGCAGCCTGAGTTCGCTCTGCCATTTGGCCCACAGCCCACGCGTTTTCTCCTCATCATGCTGGCGATTGGGCTGATATGTTCATGGTTAGGCACGCTATGCTGGAATGCGGCCAGCCAGCGTGTGCCAACGGTCATCATGGGGCCGCTGATTGTGTTCGAAACGCTGGCGGGTCTGCTGTGGACCTTCCTCTGGCGACAGAACTGGCCGCCGCTGCTCACTGGCATTGGTATTGGCTGTCTCATCGTTGGCGTAATCTATGCCATGCGTATTAAACCGCAGCCGAAAGTCAGCGCGCTTTAACATGAATTTCTGGCTGCTGAGTAGAGGGGCTCAGCAGCCCTTTCTTCAGTTTTTTTAGGAATTTGCCCCCTCTGTTTTGCGCTCCTCTTCGCCATTTATATCCTCAGTCACCACCGCGATATAACTTTCCCTCGCTTATCCTTGCCTGTTTTTTCCCCACTTTGTCATAACTCATGTTGCATTCAGGGGGGCAATCCTGTCACTCCAGCGGGTGGAAACGAGGTGATAACCCGCGGGGAAGGGTAAAAAAAACGGCTTCGGGAGGGTTAAAAAGGTGTTCTATCTGCATTTTTATTGCGATTTGGCACTGAAAATCACCGCTCTAAGCCACCATTTTCTCAAGATGCTGCACCGGTGTTGAGAAACATCCGCTGAATTTGCATGAAAAAATGATTAAACACAGCGATGAATTAACGGGCGATATTTCCCATAAGTCGCCATTTTTTACTGTTATTGTTTAGGCGTGATAACGTTTCTAATCCGGAACAATCCTGGTGCGATTATCAGCGCATCACTCTGGCAAAATAGTGAGCTGTGATCATCACCTGAAGTGACAGGTCCAAAAAAAATAAGAGTTTCTGTGAGGGCGATTACATGTCGTTGTTCATGATGGCTTAACAGATTTATCGGTATTCAGTCCTGATCATTAATATCAATTAAGTAATAAAACGAAGCGCCAATCTCACCGTAATGAGATTGGGCTGCGTATGAAAGGCTTGAATAGCGAGACTTTTGCTGATGTGAATCAATTTTACCGCAAAAAAGGAAGCAAATCCGCGATGATATTCATCAGGAAAAATTGGTGCGAATTGTTATGTTACGAACGCCGAATTAAATGATCTTCATCTCTTCTGGTAAGAACAAATCTCAGCATTAAGTCAAATAACAACGGTCTTAATGGTGTTAACGATTATCGGAGCCTGAAGGATAGTGGTAAACACTGCGGCTAATATCCAGCAAACGACAGCTGCGACGCGTTCCAATGTCGAAGGTGGTTTGCAGGAAGTTAACGGCTTGCCGCTTCTCATTTGTAGTGAAGAAGTTTTTCAGCACGCTTTGCAGCATCTCTTTATCGGAACTCAACGACTGCAGTTCACGGGTAAGGTTTTGTAGTTGATCCTCCAACTCTTTGATTTTTCTGCCTTCTTCTGAAGAAAGCCCAGAGAACTTTTTCTTCCAGCTGTAGAAGGTGGCCTCGGAAATGCCAAGCTCTTCACAAATCTCCCTGACTTTCACTCCCGTTTCAGAAGCTTTAATGGCATTTGTGATTTGCTCTTCGCTATATCGTGACTTTCTCATAAATGCTCTTACCTTTCTTATCAATTAGTGGATGAGAATTACTGTATTAATATCTGGTACTGCAAAAAGAGTATTAATGCAGTATTAAAGTGCGCGATTAGAATTGCGAGGTTTAAATTAAGTTATTTAGAATAAATATCATCATGGGATAAATCTTATTTTATTCTGAATGCCATTGAACGCCTTCCTGGCTTTGGGTTTTTGATATAGATTCATTCCATCCCAAATGCAGAAAAATACTACAATCATTGGAAATACGGCATAACCTGTTTGTGAAAATCACAGGGTGTGCCAGTAAACCTTTGCTTCGAATTCAGGCTGAAATCGTTTACATCCGCAGAGTTTCGCACCAGGTTTAATCGGAATTTTCCTGAATTCATTCAAAGAATCCTGACGGGAGTCTCATTTTTCGGACCAGTTTGGTTTGAAGTTATTAATTTAAGTCAGGCCCACTGAGCGCTTGTTAATTCATTTCAAGGACGTTGTACCGAAAGGCAGTTGCTGTAAGTAATACTAAGGATCAGTCGATGAAATTGAGCGTAATGTCTAATGCCGCCTGGATGATGTCTGAGAAGATCGTCTCGGTGTTCGGCGTCATATTTGTGACCTCCTACGTGGCGAAGTCATTTGGCCCGACCATATTCGGTCAGATGGCGTTTTCAACCTCGTTGTTCTCGATGGTACAGACCGTAGCGATTTTCGGTACCGAAACCATCCTGTTCAAACGCATCAGCAAAAGTGCGCCGAAAGGCCTGCGGCTGATGGCGGTGGCCCGCACCATGCGGTTGGTCTTGTTGTTGCTGACCTCCATCCCGGTGTTGATTTGGGTGTGGTACAACATGCAGGAAAATTTCCTCGCATTTGCCCTGGCCTCGTTTATCTCCTCCGTTTTTGTGACGCAGGATACGTTCAGCGTTTATAACAATGCGCGTCTGGCTTCCCGACTCAATACCGTGGCCAACTCGGTCGGCCTGCTGTTGGGCTTTACCCTGAGTTTCGCCATTGCCTGGCTGCACCTCAATCCCTTGTGGCTGACGCTGTCGATTGTCATGGTCACGCTGGTGCCGTACGTCATTAAACGGTCTAACTTTTACCGCGAAAACCAGGACATGGCGCCACCGCAGGAGAAGCGCAATACCTACCTGCGTTATCTGCTGTACGCCGGTTTACCGTTGGCAATTTCCAGCATCTTCATTTCCGTGCAGGTTAAGGCGGCCCAGATGTTTCTGGCGGGTATAGCCTCCGCTCGCGATCTCGGCCTGTTTGCTGCCGCCAATACCATTTCGGCGTCCTGGATATTCATTCCGGTTGCCATCATCACTTCCTGCTTCTCGGAGATCTTCCGGGAGCGCGGAGCAGCCGCCATCAAGCTCACTGCGCGGCTGAACGGCTATGTCATGGGTGTTTCATTGTTGTTGTTAGCGGTGATAGCGCTGTATGGCGAGCAAATCATCATCGCTTTGTATGGTCACGAGTACACACAGTCAGGGAGTCTCATTACGTTACTGTCGTTAGCAACCTGCTTTTCGGCAATGGGGACCGTAGCGTATCGCTACATGGTGAAAGAGGGCGGATTTAACTATCTGCTGAAGAAGATCATCTGCCTGATGGTGATCAGTCTGCCGCTGTCGTGGTGGCTGATCCAGGGCTACGGCATCATGGGTGCCGCCTGGAGCGTCTTCATCTCTGAACTTCTGTCCCTCACCGTAATGAATTACTTCTTCAATAACGGCGTCATTCAGAAGATTCAAGTTTCCTCACTCAACTACAAAACCTACAAATGAGGTCCGATATGCTCAAGTTGAAAGATGAACTCAGAAGAAGTGTCCAGTACTTCATCAAGAAGATGCCCTGGGCTTACCAGGACCGCATCTATTACTTTCATAAATTCCGCAAACTGCCCAATTTGCGTCAACCGAAAGTGTTTAATGAGAAGGTGCTGTACCGGAAATTCGTTTTTGGCGATTACCAAATCTATGGCCGCCTGTCGGATAAATATTCGGTGCGCGAATACATCGCCGAGAAAGTGGGCAGCGAATACCTGATCCCATTGGTGTATGAGACCAGCGACCCGCACTCGCTGCATACGCTGCCGAGTTGGAAGAACACGGTAATTAAGCCCAATCACGGCTCCAATATGGTGGAAATCCTGCTGGAAGAGCCGGATGCGCTGAAGAAGCAGAAAATTATCAGTGACTGCCATCGCTGGTTGAAGACCGACTTTGCCAATGAAGCGCGTGAGATTCACTATCGCTACATCAAGCCGCGTATCCTGGTGGAGCAGTACATTGGTGATGGCAAAACTGCGCCGATTGATTACAAGTTTCACATGTTCAACAAGCGTGACGGCAGCTTTGAATATGTGCTGCAGGTGATTTACAACCGATGTAACCCGTTACTGTCGATGAATTTTTATGTGAACAACCTCAATGAGGCGTACCACAAAATTCGCGATACCGGGCTGGATGTGAATCCACAAATGGCGCAGTTACAGCACGCATTAGCGCTCAGTAAAACCCTGGCGAGCGATTTTGATTATGTGCGTGTGGACTGGTATATCGATGGTGATCGGATTTACTTTGGCGAGCTGACGTTTACGCCAGGTGCCGGGTTGGTAACCGGGTTGGACCGTGGATTAAACCAGATGATGGGTGATATGTGGATTCAAGACCGCCGCGGTACGCAGATACCGGGTGTGACGGTGCCGGAAGTCGCTATTCCAGCCGTACTGAAGAAAATTTGAGTATCACACAGCAAAATAAAAAACCCCGCTTAGCGGGGTTTTTTATTGGCTGCGATTAAGGCATCGGCCAATCAGCAGGCGTCTGGCTCATCACTTCAACGAAGGCGTTTTTGGAGATTTCCATGAAGTTGTGCAGATTTTCCATGCTCAGGGTAATGCCGAGCAGGCCGGTGACAAACCAGCATGACATGCCTACACCAATACCGCCGCACATCAGTGCCATCACGTGGTGACTGTTCTGACGCAGTTTAATTTTCATGGTGCTGGCAAAGAACATCATGATGGCGCTGAGCAGCTCCCAACGCATGACGATTAAACTGGTGGTTAACGTAGCCATCTGCAAAAACCTCTTCAAATCAGTAATATCCCTGACATTGATTGGACATCACTGGCGGCAGAGAAGGAGGGTCAGGGAGGCCCTTCTGGCCGTCTTACGTGGGTGTAAATCTGTGACTTGGGTCACATTATATCACCCGATTTGAAAGTTTGAACAAAATTTATACCTGGTATGGTAGAAAGATTTTTATCGAAGCGGGGGAGATGGCAGAGGCAAAGCGGGAAGGTGCGCCCGTGAAGGGCGCGCAGAATGTCACTGAACCGGGCAGCACTCGCCGGTGGTGCGCTGGGCAAAGCTGTTCATGTTTTCACTGCAATCGAAACTCAGCAGACGCGGACGCTGAATCATCGCCTGACGGCGCATGGTGTGACGATAGGCGGTCGGCGTCTGGGAAAACTGACGGCGGAACACGCGCGAAAAAGTTTGCTGTGAATCGTAACCGTATTGCATCGCGATATCGAACACTGGACGCTGAGTCTGGCGTAACGCTTCAGCGGCCAGAGTCAGGCGGCGCTCACGAATATAGCCACCCAGCGTTTGTTTCGTCACGGTACGGAACATACGCTGCAGGTGCCATTTTGAGTAGCCGGATTTTGCTGCCACTTCGTCGATCGACAGGGCCTTATCCAGATTTTCATCGATCCAGTGTGTCAGTGAATAAATGATTTCCTGTTGCATCATAGCCTCATCCTTCTGAAAGGTTTATCGGGTTTGAAATTCGAAGTTTTGATGGGGTGCGAGTATAATTCCTCAAGTTAACTTGAGGTAAAGGCCCTAAATGAAAAAAGAACGCAATTACCCAAAACCGGTGTTAACGCCGGGTGAAGTGGCGAAACGTAGCGGCGTGGCCGTTTCCGCGCTGCACTTTTATGAAACCAAAGGTTTAATTTTCAGTTCGCGCAATGGCGGCAATCAACGGCGTTACAGCCGCGATGTGCTGCGCCGTGTGGCGATTATCAAGATTGCGCAGCGCATCGGTATTCCGCTGGCCACTGTCTGCGACAGTTTGATGCATGTACCAGCCAACAAGCGTATGTCGACGCAGGAGTGGGATGCGCTGACGCAGCACTGGCGTGAAGAGCTGGATAAGCGTATCGAAACCCTGACGCGCCTGCGCAACGATTTGGATGGGTGTATTGGCTGTGGCTGCTTATCGATGCGCGATTGTCCACTGCGTAATCCCGGTGACCGTCTGGCGCAGCAAGGTTCGGGAGCGGTGTTACTCGACCCTGAACAGGACGAGCATAAAGGTTAATCCGCTATACTTGCCGGGAGACTTTGACCGGCAAGGAAAACCGCATGATTACTGTTCACCATCTGGAAAATTCCCGTTCGCATCGCGTGTTGTGGCTGCTGGAAGAGCTGTCGGTGCCGTATCAAATTAAGCGTTATCAGCGCGAGGACACGCTGCTGGCGCCGGATTCATTAAAGAAGATTCATCCGCTGGGTAAGTCGCCGGTGATTACTGATGGCAATCGGGTGATCGCCGAGTCAGGGGCGATTCTGGCGTATCTGCAGCAGAAATATGATAGAGAGCATTTGTTCGCCATCACGGATGAGGATGAACAGATTCAGGCGCGTTACTGGCTGCATTACGCAGAAGGGTCGCTGATGCCATTGCTGGTGATGAAGCTGGTGTTTGGGCAACTCGGGAAGAAGCCGGTGCCGTGGATTTTACGTCCGGCAGGCGTGGCGTTGAGCAAAGGGATTCAGAAGTCCTGGTTGAACAAGCAGCTAAAACTGCACGGCGACGTGATTGAGCAGCATCTTAGCCAGCATCGTTATTTCGCCGGGTCACGGTTTAGCATCGCCGATGTGCAGATGAGTTTCCCGCTGCTGGCGTTGCAAGTGCGGGGATCGTTGAAAGAGATGCCGGCCACCGCACGCTGGCTGGAATCGATGCAGCAACGTGCTGCCTGGCAACGCGCGATTGAGCAGGGCGGGGCGATTACGTTTAGTTAGTTTGTCGCTGCAGTGCTGTGGGTTGGGTGCTGTGAGTTGGGTACTATAGGTTGAGTACTGTGGGTTAGTCGTTGTGGGTTGGGTGCTGTGGATTATCGCTGTGAGTTGGGTGTCATGCCCAGCAAAGGCCCGCCCGATCGCAAAGGAATAACGCATCCATGCAGATCGGCCGCGCCGTCCATGGCGCGGACGCTTTGCTCTTCGGGCGGGCCTTTGCTGGGCCTCAAGTTAATTATCGCTTCATGAGGCATCCACCTCTTACCATCGGTGCAGTTGGGGAGGAAAACTGTGCGATGAATGAAAAATATCGATATTTTCCAGCCAGTTCCGACCCCTTAAGTTTCGCCAAAAGCAGTGTAACCACGTTGTTAACCCGCGCCAGTCTGCGCTTTATCCTGCCTGATAATCGATTAGTAGTTGAAAACCCCATAGCAAACGCCAGATAATCGTTTGCCTTTTTCCGTGTCCCCCTTTTACGACCTGGAATACGCGGCCACGTAAACGTTTGCCTCTTTTCTCTTTGAGAACCTTCACCAGGATGATGCGCAAACGCGGGCCGTGGGGCTCATTACATCTTAAAAAACGCAGAGGATTTACTATGTCTGGCGACTCACGCCCGGCCAGTGGAAAACTGGACGCCTGGTTCAACATCTCGGCACGCGGCAGCAGCGTGCGTCAGGAAATTTTGGCGGGGCTAACCACCTTTTTAGCCATGGTTTACTCCGTCATTGTCGTACCGGGTATGCTGGGTAAAGCCGGCTTCTCGCCGACTGCCGTGTTTGTAGCGACCTGCCTGGTCGCCAGCTTTGGTTCGATCATCATGGGATTGTGGGCCAACCTGCCCATGGCGATCGGCTGTGCGATTTCCCTGACCGCCTTCACCGCGTTTAGCCTGGTGCTGGGCCAGCACATTAGCGTCCCGGTTGCCCTTGGCGCGGTATTCCTGATGGGCTTGCTGTTCACGTTGATTTCGGTCACCGGGATTCGCGCCTGGATTTTGCGTAACCTGCCGATGGGCGTGGCGCACGGCACGGGAGTCGGTATTGGCTTGTTCCTGCTGCTGATTGCGGCCGATGGTATTGGCCTGGTTGTGAAGAACCCAGCGCCGGGCTTGCCGGTGGCACTCGGCCACTTCACCTCGTTCCCGGTGATTATGGCGCTGATCGGGCTGGCGGCCATCTTTGGTCTGGAAAAACGTCGTGTGCCAGGCGGAATTTTGCTGACCATCGTAGCGATTTCTGTGGTGGGTCTGATCTTTGATCCGGCTGTCACCTATCAGGGGCTATTCGCTATGCCGAGCCTGAAGGATGCCAACGGCCAATCCGCGATGTTTAGTCTCGATATCATGGGTGCGCTGCAACCGGTGGTGCTGCCAAGTGTGCTGGCGCTGGTGATGACCGCGGTATTTGATGCCACCGGCACCATTCGTGCAGTGGCGGGCCAGGCGAATCTGCTGGATAAAAACGGCCAGATCATTAACGGTGGCCGCGCGTTGACCACCGACTCCGTCAGCAGCCTGTTTGCCGGTTTAGTCGGTGCTTCGCCTGCGGCGGTGTATATCGAATCTGCAGCCGGAACGGCTGCGGGCGGTAAAACTGGCCTGACAGCGATTGTCGTCGGTCTGTTGTTCCTGTTGATTCTGTTTATGTCCCCACTGGCCTATCTGGTTCCGGCCTACGCGACGGCGCCAGCGTTGATGTACGTTGGCCTGCTGATGCTGAGCAACGTGGCGAAGATTGACTTCAATGACTTTGTCGATGCGATGTCGGGTTTGGTCACTGCCGTGTTCATCGTCCTGACTTGCAACATCGTGACTGGCATCATGCTCGGCTTCGGCTCGTTGGTGATTGGCCGCCTCTTTGCGGGTGAATGGCGCAGGCTGAACGTGGGCACCGTGGTGATTGCTGTTGCCCTGGTGGCCTTCTACGCGGGTGGTTGGGCCATCTGACTTTTGAACGCGCTTATTTCCAGATAAGTCTCTTTCTGGTTCACGCCGCACGCAGGGTTGCCCCTTTGTGCGGCGTTTTGTTTTACACTTTCCTGCGCAACAACATCGCTTTAATGAAATTGATTCGCCTAAGGAAAGCATGGAAATCTTCTTTACTATTCTCATCATGACGCTGGTGGTGTCACTCTCCGGCGTGGCGGCGCGCATATTGCCGTTCCAAATTCCCCTGCCGTTGGTGCAGATTGCCGCTGGTGCATTGCTGGCCGTGCCGAGCTTTGGCCTGCATGTCGATTTTGACCCCGAACTGTTCCTCGTGCTGTTTATTCCGCCGCTGCTGTTTGCCGATGGCTGGAAAACGCCGATTAACGAATTCCTGCACCACGGACGCGAAATCATGGGCCTGGCACTGGTGCTGGTGCTGATTACCGTGGTCGGAATTGGTTATCTGATTTACTGGCTGGTGCCGGGTATTCCGCTGATCCCTGCCTTCGCGCTGGCTGCGGTGCTGTCACCTACCGATGCCGTGGCGCTCTCCGGCATTGTCGGGGAAGGGCGCATCCCGAAAAAGATCATGTCGATTGTGCAGGGCGAAGCCCTGATGAACGACGCATCCGGCCTGGTATCACTGAAGTTTGCGGTCGCGGTGGCGATGGGCACCATGGTGTTTACCTGGGGTGGCGCCAGCGTGGAGTTCCTCAAAGTGGCGATCGGCGGTCTGGTCGCGGGTGTGGCGGTATGCTGGCTATATGGCCGTTCGCTGCGTCTGCTGAGCCGCTGGAGCGGTGACGATCCGGCGACGCAAACCGTGCTACTGCTGCTGCTGCCTTTCGCCTCTTATCTGATTGCTGAGCATCTGGGCGTGTCAGGTATCCTCGCGGCAGTTGCGGCGGGTATGACCATCACGCGCTCTGGCATTATCCGCCAGGCACCGCTGGCGATGCGTTTACGTGCGAATAGCGTATGGCAGATGCTGGAGTTTGTGTTTAACGGCATGGTGTTCCTGATGCTGGGCCTGCAACTGCCGGACATTCTGGAAACTTCCGTCGCGCAAGCCAATGCCGATCCGAACGTCGAGCTGTGGATGCTGTTCACCGATGTTGCCCTGGTGTATGTCGCCTTGATGATTGTGCGCTTTGGCTGGTTGTGGATGATGCAACGTGCCAGTTTGCGTTTCCTGAAGAAGAAGCCGCTGGAATTCTCAAACTACTCATTCCGTGAGTTGCTCATCGCCTCTTTTGCCGGTGTGCGTGGTGCCATTACATTGGCCGGTGTGCTGTCGATTCCGCTGTTTCTTAGCAATGGCGAACCGTTCCCGGCGCGCTATGAGCTGGTGTTTATTGCCACCGGCGTGATTCTGTTCTCGCTGTTTGTCGGGGTGATTCTGCTGCCGATATTGTTACGCGGTATGGAAAGCACCGATAAATCGGGACATCGCCGTGAAATCCAGTATGCGCGTGCGGCAATGGCCAATGTGGCGATTGAGAGCCTGCACAAAATGGAGCAGCGACTGGAAAACGATGCAGAAGAGAATATCGATCCGGAACTGTTGAAAGAGGTCAGTTTGCGTGTGATTGGCAATCTGCGCCGCCGCGTGGTGGGCAAAGATGAGGTGGATCAGGCGCTGTTTGCCGAAAACCTGGAGCGTCGTTTCCGCCTCAATGCCCTGCGTGCCGAGCGCGCCGAGGTTTACCATCTGCGCGCGACGCAGGAGATCTCCAACGAGACGATGCAGAAGCTGTTGCGCGATCTCGACCTGCTGGAAGCGTTGTTGATTGAGAAAGAGGAGTAAGCACAGCTCAACAGCTAGCATATAGCGCCGCTACACCGATAACCGTGGCGGCGCGTCCGGCCAATGCTCGCGGCAGCAATCGATCCACGCCTGCGCACTGCGCGACAGATAGCTGCCTTCGCGCCAGATCAAACCCAGACTCCACTGCAACTCCGATTCCAGTGGCAACCACAGCAGCGATTGCTTATCCAGCCGCTGGCAAATCGGCTCGGGTAAAATTGCCAGCCCCATTTCGGCTTGTACCATTGCTGCCAGGAAATCCCACTGCGCGCTGCGCACCGCAATCTCCGGCGTCAGCCCCTGACGCTGAAATGCCTTCATCAACTGACGATTAAGCGAGAACTCTTCATTCAGGATCAGCAGTGGATGAGCCGCCAGTTCCTTGAGACCCAGGCTGCTGCGATTGAGCCACTGCGCGCTGCGCGGCAGCAGCACGCACAAAGGATGACGCATCAGTTCCAGCGTATTGAGCGGCAAATCCGCATCGACCGGCAGCGCAGTGAGGGCGATATCCAGCCCGCCGTTCAGCACGGCCTGCTGCACCGTTAAGCCGCCGGATTCGACAATCTTCAATTGCACACCCGGATAGCGGCGGCGAAACGCGGAGATCGAACCGGCGATCTGCATCCCGACCATCGGCGGGATGCCCAGCCGCAGTTCACCGGTTTTCAATTCATTGATATCGCCAATCTGCGCTTCCAATTGATGAAACTCCTGCAAAATCGCCAGCCCGCGCTGATACACCGCCTGACCGCTGTCGGTGAGATGCAGCTTGCGTCCCTCACGCAGCAGCAGCGTGCAGCCGAGTTCTTCCTCTAACTGGCGCAGCATTTTGCTGATGGTAGGTTGCGTGACAAACAGCTTCTCAGCGGCACGGGTGAAACTTTGCTGGCGTACCACCTCGGTGAAATAGCGTAGGGCGCGGACGTCCATCAAACATTCCTTTTTGGCATAGTTTGAATAATTTTAATTCATTTCTTTCACAGTTTGACGCGGATTTATACTAAGCCCAACGTTTAATTCTGGGGAGAAGGAAAATGGCGCTTGCATTGAGTCCGCGCAGAACGGACATCCTGCAACGTGTTTTTGTGCCATTGCAGTTGGTGCTGTATATCGGCCTGTTTATGGCCAGCGACAAACTGGTGAGCTGGCTGCATTTGCCGCTGCCCGCCAATGTGGTGGGAATGGTGCTGCTGTTGCTATTGATCATGACACGCGTGGTGCCGCTGCGTTGGGTAAAAGCCGGGGCCAACTGGCTGCTGGCGGAAATGCTGCTGTTCTTTATTCCTGCGGTGGTGGCGGTGGTCAATTATAGCGATTTGCTGCGCAGTGAAGGCTGGCGCATCTGTGTGGTGATTGCGGTGAGTACCTTATTAGTGCTGGCGGCGACCTCGCTGGTGGTGGATCGTCTGTACCGCTTCGAACTGGCGCGTGCGGCGCGTAAGCAGGCGCATAATGGCTGATTTCATCATTAGCCTGCTGTGTCTGGCGCTGACGCTGCTGGTCTATTACGTCAACAAACGCCTCTATCGCCGCAAACAGACATTGCTGCTGATGCCGCTGGTAATGACGCCGGTGGTGCTGGTGGCGCTGCTACTGCTGACACACGTCAGTTGGAAAGATTACATCGCGGAAAGCCACTGGCTTATCTGGCTGCTGGGCCCGGCAACGCTGGCGTTTGCGGTGCCGGTGTATGAGAACCTGGAGATCATCAAGCGCCACTGGCTATCGCTGAGTGTCGGCGTGTTAACCGCCACGCTGGTGGCGGTGTGCAGTTCGGTATGGCTGGCGCGACTGCTGATGCTGCCGGAAACCATCCAGCGCAGCCTCGCGGTGCGCTCGATTACTACGCCATTTGCACTGGCGGCTGCACTGCCGATTGGCGGCCAGCCGGATTTGGTGGCGCTGTTTGTGGTGATAACCGGGGTGTTTGGCATGGCAGTAGGCGATGTGCTGTTTCTGCGTATCGCCATCAAGCAGGGCGTGGCAAAAGGTGCCGGATTTGGTGCTGCGTCGCACGGTGCGGGAACGGCTCGCGCTTATCAATTAGGTCAGCAAGAGGGCGTGGTATCGAGCCTGGTGATGATGCTGTCAGGCGTGGTGACGGTGATTCTGGCACCGCTGTTGAGCCACTTGTTATGGGCGGCCTGATGGTCGCTTTTTGCGCACTGTCATCGATTTTTACGTAAAGGTTTCCAAATAAAGTTGTCTCCTGCTGCCAGGCTGTTACCCTTTGCGCCGACTTATTTGTCCTTCATGGAGTGGAATCATATGTTTAAGCAACTTGTTACTGGAAGCGTATTGGGTCTGGCACTGCTGAGCAGCGGCGCGCAGGCAATTGAGGGCAGTGTTGACGTGGGTGAGCATAGCACCAACCTGAACCTTGGCCTCGGCACCACCTCTCCTGGCCTGTTCCTGAAAGGCAACTGGCTGCGCAGCGATCACGATGGCAGCACCTACGGTCTGGGCGCGGGCTACAACATCGATTTTGGCGACTTCCGCATTGCCCCTACCGCCAAAGCACTGTTCACCCATCCGGAAGATGGTCGTGATGGCTTCACCGTGGCTGTAGGTGCCGGTGCACAGTACAACTTCAACAGTATGTGGGGCCTGTACGGCGAATACTACTACGCGCCGGAAGCGTTCTCCGATCGGCTGGACAGCTACAAAGAAGCGTCTGGTGGTCTGAGCTTCACCCCGATTTCTCTGCTGAATCTGCGTGTGGGTTATCAGTACATCGAGTTGAACAACAAAGGCGATCGCAAAGACAACGTGCTGGTCGATGGCCCATACGTGGGCGCGTCACTGCGTTTTTGATGATGAAACCCGATGCACCTGATGGCGCGTCGGATTCATCATCGCACAAATTGAATGCCGCCCATTTGGGCGGCATTTTTTGTTTAGTGCGCTTTGCCCTGGGAAATGCCTACGCCCGTTTGTGAACGAATAAACTGACCACGGAATTTAGCCCGCTCTTCAGCACCCTGTCTGGAGTGATCGGTAATCGAGAACAGCCAGGTACCGATAAACGCTGCCGCCATTGAGAACAGCGCCGGATACTCATACGGATAGACCGGGGTGGCATGCCCCAGCACCTGCACCCAGATGGTCGGCCCGAGGATCATCAACACAACCGCCGTAATCAATCCCAGCCAACCGCCAATCATCGCGCCGCGCGTGGTCAGCTTCGACCAGTACATTGAGAGCAAAATAATCGGGAAGTTACAGCTGGCCGCAATCGAGAACGCCAGTCCGACCATAAAGGCGATGTTCTGTTTCTCAAACGCGATACCCAACACAATCGCCACCACGCCGAGAATCAGCACGGTAATTTTCGACACCCGTAGCTCATCACGCTCAGTCGCCTGACCTTTGCGAATCACGCTGGCATACAGGTCATGAGAAACCGCAGAAGCACCGGCCAGCGTCAGCCCGGCAACAACGGCCAGGATCGTGGCGAAAGCCACCGCCGAGATAAAGCCAAGGAACAGGCTGCCGCCCACCGCATTCGCCAGATGCACCGCCGCCATATTGGTGCCACCAATCAGCGCGCCAGAAGCATCTTTGAAGGCTGGATTTGCGCCGACCAGCAGAATCGCGCCAAAACCAATGATAAAGGTGAGGAAGTAGAAATAGCCCATAAAGCCGGTGGCCCAGAACACACTCTTACGCGCTTCACGTGCATCCGCCACGGTAAAGAAGCGCATCAGAATATGCGGTAAGCCAGCGGTGCCGAACATCAATCCAAGACCAAGAGACAGTGCCGATATCGGATCTTTCACCAGACCGCCCGGTTGCATGATCGCGGCACCTTTCGGATGGACCGCCATCGCTTCGGTAAACAGCGTGTTGAAGCTGAAGCCGGTGGCTTTCATTACCATAATCGCCATAAAGCTGGCCCCAAACAGCAGCAGCACGGCTTTGATAATCTGTACCCACGTCGTGGCTAACATGCCGCCAAACAGCACATACATCACCATCAAAATCCCCACCAGTACCACGGCGATATGATAATCGAGGCCAAACAGTAACTGGATGAGTTTGCCCGCACCCACCATTTGCGCTATCAAATACAGCGCCACGACGACCAGCGAGCCACAGGCCGACAGGGTACGAATCGGTTTTTGCTGCAGGCGATATGACGCCACATCGGCAAAGGTATAGCGCCCGAGGTTACGTAAGCGCTCCGCAATGAGGAACAGAATTATCGGCCAGCCCACCAGGAAGCCGAGCGAGTAGATCAACCCATCGTAGCCCGAGGTGTAAACCAGCGCCGAGATACCGAGGAACGAGGCCGCAGACATAAAGTCACCCGCCATCGCCAGACCGTTCTGGAAGCCGGTAATATTGCCGCCCGCCGTGTAGTAATCGCTACGTGAACGGGTGCGTTTGGAGGCCCAATAGGTGATGCCGAGCGTCGCCGCCACAAACACCACAAACATGATGATGGCTTCGTAGTTGGTGGCCTGTTTTTGCACTGCGCCGGTAATGGCGTCGGCGGCAAACACGCTGGCAGGCACTACCGCTAACAAGGCTGAGAACAGGCGCTTCATGATTTCACCTCGCTCAGGATTTGTTTGGTCAGGCGATCAAACTCGCCGTTAGCGCGCCAGACATAGACGCCAGTGAGCAGAAACGACACCACAATGAGGCCAACGCCGATGGGGATGCCGCGTGTGACATTGGTGCCTTCATGCAGCGGCGTACCGAGCCAGCCAGGGGCAAAGGCAATCAGCAAAATAAAGCCGACGTACAACACCAGCATGATGATACTGAGCAACAGCGCAAAGGACTGGCGCTTGTGCACCAGTTCCTGAAAACGCGGATTACTCTCGATTTGTTGCCAGACTGCTTCCTGTTGATTTAGGGCTTCGTTCATCACAGTTTCTCCAGAGGAAAGGCAGGCAGATATCTCACGGTTAAATGATTTAAACTGCTGAATATTCTAGTTATAAAGGTTGTGCGATGGTGAAAAGCGTACAGCGTAAGGTAGGGATGACGGAGAGTAGCCTGCCGTGAACAGGCTGACACTCTCCGTCGCGTCGATGCCGGTTACGGCATGGTGATGGACTGCTTCTCCTCCAGCAATTTCTCTACCACGCCCGGATCGGCCAGGGTTGAGGTATCGCCAAGATTACTGGTATCGCCCGCCGCGATTTTGCGCAGAATACGACGCATAATCTTGCCGGAGCGGGTTTTCGGCAGTGAGTCGGTCCAGTGCAGCACATCCGGCGTGGCAATCGGGCCGATCTCTTTACGCACCCAGTTACGCACTTCGGTATACAGCTCTGGCGAGGGCTCTTCGCCGTGGTTCAGCGTGATATAAGCATAGATCGCCTGGCCTTTAATGCTGTGAGGAATACCCACAACTGCCGCTTCCGCAATCTTCGGATGTGACACCAGCGCCGATTCAATCTCTGCAGTGCCGAGACGATGGCCGGAGACGTTCAGCACGTCATCGACGCGGCCGGTGATCCAGTAGTAACCATCTTCGTCACGGCGTGCGCCGTCTCCGCTGAAGTAGCGGTTTTTGAAGGTGGAGAAGTAGGTTTGCTCAAAGCGGTCATGATCGCCAAACAGCGTACGCGCCTGTCCCGGCCACGAATCGTTGATCACCAGGTTGCCTTCGGTTGCGCCTTCCAACGCGTTGCCTTCGTTATCCACCAGCGCGGGCTGCACGCCAAAGAACGGCTTGGTAGCCGATCCGGCTTTTAGCTCAATCGCGCCTGGCAGCGGCGTAATCATAAAGCCACCGGTTTCGGTCTGCCACCAGGTATCCACAATCGGGCAGCGGCTGTCACCAATCTTTTTGTAATACCACTCCCAGGCTTCCGGGTTGATTGGCTCGCCGACGGAACCCATGATGCGCAGGCTGCTACGGCTGGTGCCTTCAATGGCCTTGTCGCCTTCGGCCATCAGGGCACGAATCGCGGTTGGCGCGGTATACAACAGCGTCACCTTATGCTTATCGACGACTTCAGCCATACGGCTCGGCTTCGGCCAGTTCGGCACACCTTCGAACATCAGGGTAGTGGCGCCGCAGGCCAGTGGGCCGTAAATCAGATAGCTGTGTCCGGTGATCCAGCCCACATCGGCGGTGCACCAGTAGACATCATCCGGATGGTAATCAAACACATATTTGAAGGTGCTGGCGGCATACACCAGATAACCCCCGGTGGTATGCAGCACGCCTTTCGGTTTGCCGGTAGAACCGGAGGTATAAAGGATAAACAGCGGATGCTCGGCTTCTACCGCGACCGGTTCGTGTTGATCGCTGGCCTTCGCCACCAACTCGTGCCACCAAAGATCGCGGCCTTCGCGCCAGCCGGTATCTTTACCGGTGCGCTTGAACACCACCACGTTTTTCACGCTGGTGACGCTCGGGTTGTTCAGTGCATCATCGACGTTTTTCTTTAGCGGGATGCTGCGTCCGGCGCGTACGCCTTCATCGGCAGTAATGACCAGCTTCGCGTTGGAATCCACCACACGACCGGCAACGGCTTCCGGCGAGAAGCCACCAAAGATCACTGAGTGCACCGCGCCGATACGTGCACAGGCCAGCATTGCCACCGCGGCTTCGGGCACCATTGGCATGTAGATGGCGACCACATCGCCTTTCTTGACGCCAAGGCTCAGCAGCACGTTGGCAAAGCGGCACACGTCGCCGTGCAGTTCACGGAACGTGATGGTTTTGCTTTCGCTGGCGTCATCGCCTTCCCAGATAATCGCCGGGTGATCGCCACGCGTCTGCAAGTGGCGGTCAAGGCAGTTGGCGGCGAGATTCAGCGCACCGTCTTCATACCAGCGAATCGAAATATTGCCGGGGGCAAAGGAGGTGTTTTTCACCTTGCTGTAAGGCTTGATCCAGTCGAGGATTTTACCTTGCTCACCCCAAAAGGCGTCGGGATCGTCAACCGATTGTTGATACAGCGCCGCATACTGATCGGCATTAATCAGGGCATTCGCTGCGACGGCAGCGGGTACAGGATGCTTATGTATTTGGCTCATGGCTGACCTCCTTGAAGATGTTAATCATATGTCAATCAAAGGTTAATTGAAGAGCGTGACTGGGCTTTGTTTCTGTTTTGTAGTCTGGATCACGACCTTTTGTATGCCTGAAAAGCGCCCGAATTCATACTGTTCATCACGGAAACCAATGAGACCCAGTCTGTGGTTTTTCGTGGAATCAGACGTTGTCGCTGGTTAAATAATCAGCAAACGCGCCAGGCGGTTTTTTGCCCGAAATTGAATAGCTATGCGGAAAATTATCGAATTAACACTTTTCATAACAGCGAGTTATGACTAAAAGTTAATGTCAGCATTTTATGCTACTCAGTTGCGCAGGATTTACGCTAACCCCCTAGGGGTTGCAATTACCGCAGTGAAAATGGTACTTATCTCGGCCCTGTTCAGCAGGTATCCACTCAGGCTGCATCATCGCGCAGGCGCAAAATGCTTACGCAGCAGTGTCTGATGCAGTCCACTATAACCCTCTATTTTATCGGGCTTTTGCTCACTTCCCTGTGCGTCATGTCTTCTGCAGCTTCGCAGAGGAGCAAAGGGGTTTTTACTGAGGAAAGTAACGCGTTATGAAAGGTTTTAAGCTCACCCTTGCCTGGCAAATTTTGATTGCCTTGATTCTCGGCGTTATCGTCGGAACCGTGCTGCATAATCAGCCAGACGATCGTGAATGGTTAATCACTAACATTCTCACCCCAGCAGGCGACATTTTCATTCATCTGATCAAGATGATTGTGGTGCCGATTGTGATTTCCTCCCTGATTGTCGGCATTGCTGGCGTTGGCGATGCGAAAAAACTGGGGCGTATTGGTGTCAAAACCATCGTCTATTTTGAAGTGATCACCACCATTGCCATTGTGGTCGGCATTACGCTGGCCAACGTATTCCAGCCAGGTAGCGGCATTGATATGTCTACGCTGGTAACGGTGGACATCTCTAAATACGAAGCCACAACGGAAGCGGTACAGGGGGCGCCCCACGGCCTGGTGACCACCATTCTGTCGCTGATCCCGCAGAACATTTTCGCCTCGCTGGTGAAGGGCGACATGCTGCCGATTATCTTCTTCTCGGTGCTGTTTGGTATGGGCTTGTCAGCGCTGCCTTCAGAACATCGTGATCCGCTGGTGACCGTGTTCCGTTCAGTGTCTGAAACCATGTTTAAAGTGACGCACATGATCATGCGCTATGCGCCAGTCGGTGTGTTTGCGCTGATTGCGGTCACTATCGCTAACTTTGGTTTTGCCTCGCTCTATCCGCTGGCCAAGCTGGTGTTGCTGGTGTACGTGGCGATTCTGTTCTTTGCCTTCGTGGTGCTGGGAACGGTCGCGCGCATGTGCAAACTGCGTATTACCACGCTGATGCGCATCCTGAAAGATGAGCTGATTCTGGCCTATTCTACTTCCAGTTCAGAAACCGTGCTGCCACGCATCATGCAGAAGATGGAAGCCTACGGCGCGCCGAAAGCCATCACCAGCTTCGTGGTGCCGACCGGTTACTCATTTAACCTCGATGGTTCAACGCTGTATCAGAGCATCGCGGCGATCTTTATCGCGCAGCTGTACGGTATCGACCTGTCGCTGACCGATGAAATCATTCTGGTGCTGACGCTGATGGTGACCTCGAAAGGGATTGCTGGCGTGCCGGGCGTCTCCTTCGTGGTGCTGCTGGCGACGCTGGGCAGCGTGGGTATTCCACTGGAAGGCCTGGCGTTTATCGCCGGTGTGGACCGCATCATGGACATGGCGCGTACTGCGCTGAATGTGATCGGTAATGCGCTGGCGGTGCTGGTGATTGCACGCTGGGAAAACCAGTTCGACACCAGGCAGGCCGAAGCCTACGAGCTGGAACTGCGCACACAGAAAGCCAGTTAAGGCCATCAGCCTTAACGAAATGACGACTTCAGCTGCGTAATGCACCTTGATGCGTAGTTAACGAAACCCGCCATCCGGCGGGTTTTTTTATATCAATTCAAGACGTGTCCTGGGTGTTTGGCCGCCGGAATTGTGATTAATTTCATACCCACCATAACCACTAATAATTTGTTTTGTGGTTATGGTGGGTATATTCTTAGCGCTAAGATAACCGGAGGTTTGATTGAGCAGCAGGGAGCTGATCAGGATGTTGCTGGAGCGCGGTTGGGTTTTAGACCGAGTAAAAGGCAGCCACCATGTGTTTGTGAGAGCAGATAAGCCGTATCACATCTCACTTCCTCATCCTGAAAAAGACCTGGCAACTGGAACATTACGTAAGTTAATGAAGTTAATGGACTAAATGTATACGGGGGCAATGCCCCCGATTTGGAAAAAATTAGCAATGGCAGTTGCAGCAGACATTGCAATGAATTCCTAACTGAATATTTCTTTTTAGTGAGGACTGAACATGAGATTCCCCGTTTATCTGCATAAGACAGAGGACAACAGCTGGTCAGGTTTTGTGCCAGATGTGGAGGGATGTTTTTTTGCAGGCAAAAGCGTAGATGATGCGCTGCGCGATGCATTTAACGCGATTGATGTACACGTAGAATCTTTAGCGGATGCCAGCAAAGCCATCCCTAAAGCGGCAGACATTGAGACTCACATTCATGATGAAGCCTGTCAGGGAGGTTACTGGGCATTTGTGGAGATCGATCTGAGTCGCTATGAAGGTAAAGCGGTAAAGCTCAATATCACTTTGCCACAAAATTTACTCAGCAAAATTGACAGTTATGTCGAATCCCACCGCGAATATGGTTCGCGCAGCGGTTTTCTGGCGGAGTTAGCGCGCAGAGAATTAGCGAACGCGTAATCAACATAGCTAAACATCTACCCGCCATCCGGCGGGTTTTTTTATGCCAGCCTCTGCAAAAAGTACAAAAAACATGACAACCGAGCAGGAATTAACAATTCAAAATAGTATATAGTTTTCCGAATAAATTATTCTTTCACAGGAGTGCGTGATGCAGATCGACCTGAGCCAGATGATCACCGAAGGGCGTAACCCAGCGAGCCAAAACATTGACGAGCTACCCACCGAAGCGATGCTGCGCGTCATTAATGATGAAGACAAAAAAGTGGCATTGGCAGTGGAAGCGATTGTGCCGCAGATTGCGCAGGTGGTGGATGCGATTACTGCAGCCTTCAGTAAAGGCGGGCGCCTCATTTATTGCGGAGCGGGCACGTCGGGCCGCCTCGGTATTCTCGATGCCAGCGAGTGCCCACCGACTTTTGGCACGCCGCGCTCGCAGGTCGTCGGTTTAATTGCTGGCGGCCACACCGCGATTTTGCAGGCGGTGGAGAACGCGGAAGATAACGTAGAACAGGGCGCACAGGATTTAAAGGACATCGAATTCAACGCTAATGATGTACTGGTGGGGATTGCCGCCAGTGGCCGTACACCCTATGTATTGGGCGCGTTAGCCTATGCAAAACAGCAGGGTGCATTTAGCGCGGCGTTAACCTGCAATCCTAACAGCCCGATGTCACAGGCTGCGGATGTGGCACTCACCCCGGTAGTGGGGCCAGAAGTGGTCACCGGTTCTTCGCGTATGAAAGCCGGTACGGCACAAAAGCTGGTGCTCAATATGCTGACCACCGGCGCGATGATCCGCAGTGGCAAAGTGTACGGCAACCTGATGGTGGATGTGGAAGCCACTAACCAAAAGCTGGTGCAGCGCCAAATCAACATCGTCAAACAGGCCACTGACTGCGACGATGCCACCGCGCAGCAGGCGCTGAACGCGTGTCACGGTCACTGCAAAACGGCGATTGTGATGGTGCTGGCAGGATTGGATGCCAGCGAGGCCCAGGCGCTGCTGAAGCAAAACAGCGGCTTTATCCGTAACGCGTTGCGTGACGCAGGAGCGCAATAATGGCTGCCATTACCGAAGGATTACTGCGCGATATCCTGCAAGCGGTGGGAGGCGCACATAACATTGTGCAGTGCGGCAACTGCATGACGCGTCTGCGCCTGACGCTCGCGGATGCCACATTAGTCGATCATGCCCAACTGAAAACGCTGCCCGGCGTATTGGGTGTGATCGACAGTGATGCGCAGTTGCAAATCGTACTGGGGCCCGGCAAAGCGCAAACCGCCGCTGAGAAAATGCAGGGATTACTGGATAGCGATGAAACGGAAAAACCGCAGGATCTCAGCACTATTGCTGCCGCCCAAAAGCAGCAGATGAAAGCGAAGCAAACCAGCGCGCTGCACCGTTTTCTCTCCTGCTTCGCCACCATCTTCACGCCATTGATTCCCGGCTTTATTGGTGCCGGTTTGCTGTTGGGATTTGCCACGCTGATTGAGCAGATTTTCCACCTCAACCAGCCCGGTGAACATGCGCAGTGGCTGCTGGATACCGTGGCCTACATGAAAGTGTTCGGCAAGGGGCTGTTCACCTTCCTGAGCATCCTCATTGGTTATAACGCGCAGAAAGCCTTTGGTGGCACTGGCGTGAACGGTGCCATTATCGCTTCACTGTTTGTGCTCGGTTATATGCCAAAAGCCACCGTGGGTTATTACAGCGGAATGTCAGATTTCTTTGGCATGGCGATTGACCCGCGCGGCAATATTATCGGCGTATTATTGGCGGCGATATTCGGTGCGTGGATTGAGAAACAACTGCGTAAAATTATCCCCGATAATCTCGACATGATTTTGACATCGTTACTCACGTTATTAATTACCGGCGCCATCACCTTTATGGTGATTATGCCGATTGGCGGTGAGTTATTTAAAGGCATGTCATGGTTATTTATTCATCTCAATAACAATCCCTTTGGCTGCGCTATTTTGGCCGGTCTATTTTTAATTGCAGTGATGTTCGGGATTCATCAGGGTTTCATTCCGGTCTATTTTGCGCTGATGGAAACCCAGGGCTTTAACTCATTATTCCCGATTCTGGCGATGGCGGGTGCGGGTCAGGTTGGGGCTTCTCTCGCGCTGTGGTGCAAGGCCGATAAGCACTCGCTACTGCGTACGCAAATCAAGGGCGCGATAGTACCGGGCCTGTTGGGCGTGGGCGAACCGTTGATTTATGGCGTTACGCTGCCACGCCTGAAGCCATTTATTACTGCCTGTTGTGGCGGTGCGCTAGGTGGATTCTTCATTGGTCTGGTAGCCTGGCTCGGTCTGCCGGTGGGGATGAATACGGTATTTGGGCCTTCCGGATTGGTTACGTTGCCGCTGATGACCTCTTCACAGGGGATCTTTGCCGGTATGGCGGTGTATCTCGCCGGATTAATCGTGGCGTGGGTCGGTGGATTTGCCTTTACCTGGTGGGGCGGAACCAAAGGCGTCGATCTCAGCTAATGCCATTGCTATTCACCGTAGCAGCACACGACATCATGCCGCTACGGTGAAGCTGGAATGAAGCCTGCGATGGCGTGCCGCTATGGGGGATACGCCGGCAAAACCTTGAAGATTTAATGAATTTAAATGTGATTTATGTCACGTTTTTTGCAATTCGCCTTATCGTTTAGCCTGGCGCTGATATCGCCGAATATGCCGTGCCATTCGTAAGTAAACTGCTAAGGAAAAATAAAGAAACTATTAGTAAGATAGCGGGCTAATTATTGGAAACTTCTGGACTCAATTATTGCCAATAATTTATCCCGCCTCACAAATATTTCGCCATTATGACAACGGGTTATCTTTATTTACCTTTTGCGTCCGATGGCAGAAAAGTCTATACCTAAAGCCAATTAATCTATAAAAACAGTTTTAACCGCTTATTCGCTGCACCAGACTTTCTTCACACAGTGGCTCTCAGAAATTAATTGCTCATCGGGGTTGGTGTTATTCCTGCCGTTGAATCCCTCGCGATGAATTTAACGCTGTTGCAATAACAGCGTGGACGCTGCACGCCCACTGGAGGAAGTATGAAGTTCACATTAAATCCGATTGCGTTCGGAATATTAGCTGCGCAGGCGCTGTTCTATCCGGCAATAAGTGCGCAAGCCATTACGTTGGGAAGTTATTCACCGCAGGTTAATGACAACCTCTTTGGCGAGCAGAGTATTAACGTCAACGGCAGCAATGAAACGCTAACGGGCAATCCTGATTTCGCGCCGGGAACGGATGGATCAGTGAACTCCAGCCTGGGGCAGGTCAACATCACATCGGGCGCGCAGTTTCTCAATCAAACTCGTCTCGATCCCGGCCCGCAGAACTTCGCCATCACCGTGCCCGATCCTACTACTGGCGGGAATACCACCTTCCAGGTCTATAACTCCGCCAGTCTGGTGGCTCAAACGCCAGTCACCTCCGATACCGCCGTGCCGGACGTGGTTAACGTTAACGGCGATCAATACATCAATACGCGTGTTGCGGATGTCTCGAACGGTGGCACGCTTGATGTGAATATCGGGCAAGCGAATGCAGCCAGCAGCGCCAGCACCAACAGCTGGAGCATGGCGGCGAAGCAGACCACGCTGTTTCAGGTGGGCAGCGACAGCACCCTGAACTGGAATTCCAACAACCGCATCAGCTTCTTTGGCACCGCCGCCACACCGGATGGTGCCGGCGCGACGCAAACCTTTCAGGTGCAAAACCTCGCCACCTACAATGGCAGCGTGAGCGTACAGACGCTGGATGGCGCCACCAACACCTTCACCGTGACCAATGCCAGCGAACTGCAGACCTACAACAACTGGCTGATTAGCCAACTGCAAGCGGGCAATCTGGACAAAGCCAACTATCTGACCGAGTTCAACAAAGCGGTCACCGTCACCAACGGCAATATCGTGTATGACGTGAGTGCCACACCGCCAGATGAAGTCACAAAGCCGATTGGTAACCGCATCGTGGTCAATGCCGATGGCCCAGACGCTCGCGTCAATCTCGCGGCGGGCAACACACTGGAAGTCGTGGGTTCGACAGGCGGGGCGATCAAAGCCTCCAACGGCGCGCAGGCGGTGATTGATGGCAAGCTCGCCAGTCGCGGCACCCTCGCCAATAACGGCACGGCACTGGTGCTTTCTGGCAACAGCAACGGCAGTACCAGCACGACTGGCGTGATCAACGGTGGGTTCCTCAATCGCCAGGATGGCACGGGTATTGGCTCCACCGGCTACGGTGCCAATGGGGTGCTGGTGCAGAGCGGCAGTGCGTTTAACAACAACGGCATCGTCAATCTGGCGACGATCGGTAGTAACTCGCAGTATGGCGTAGCCGGTATTCGGTTGGAGGATGACGCTACATCCCGCAACAGCGGCAATATCAACGTCGGCGTGAACGGCTCCAGCGCGCGCGGTACAGCATCGGGCGTACTGCTGACATCGCCGACCTCCACCTTCACCAACAATGCCGATGGGCAGATTTATATTGGTCGTGGTCCTCAAAACAGCCTGACCGACAACGTGGCGGATACCGCCATGAATCAGAGCGGCCTGACCAGCGGGATCGCGCTGGTGGCAAACGGTTCTGCCACCAACAACGGCAACATCGTGATTGGCTCAAAGGTGCAGAACGCGGCGGGCATGTCGGCGACCGGTGCCAGCGGGGTCACGATGGTCAATAATGGCACCATTGATGTGAATGGTGCTGCCGCGACCGTGCCGCGTGAAAACGTCGGGATGTCGGTGACCAACAGCAGCGGCACCATCGATAACAGTGGCACCATTAACCTTAACGGCGTCAATGGCACGGGCGTGAAAGTCGTGGCGACCAGTGGCAATAACGCTTCTGCAAGTTCAACGGGGACCATTAACGTTGCCGGGGGGGCCGATCCCGCCAGCGGTACACGCAACTTTGGCGTGTGGGTGGAGGGCCAGGGCACCGGACAGGCCAGTGCAGACGTCAACGGCCCGGTGAATCTGAGCGGCACGGGCGCGATTGGCGTGCACGCACGCGGCAATGCCACGGTGGAAGTAGCGGCTAACGCAATACCGACGTTCAGTAACGGCAGTAATCAAATCGCTTTCTTCGCCTATGGCCCCAATGCGCGGATTAACATAGCAGGCAACAATCCCTTCAATGTCACCACCACCAACTCGACACTGTTCCGCGTTGAGCAGGGCGCGGATTTTGACGGCACCGATCTGTCACTCACGGCATCGGGCGCCGGTTCGGTCGCGGTGAACGGCAGCGGCACCGGCGGTACCGAAGTGAACACCCGCAATGCCACGCTCAACGTCAGTGGTGCAGGCGCCACGGGGGTGAATATCGAAGGCGGGGCAACGGGCACCATCGACAATGACACGACCATCAACCTCACCGGCAACAACGCGATTGGCGCGATTGTCGATGGGCAAAAGCATACGCTGGCAGGCAGTAATAGCGGTGCGCCGGTGACCAGCACGACGTTAAGTTCTGCTGCGGCACTGAATTCATCGCAAAGTGGATTGATTGGCTATCTGGCGCGCAATCGCGCACAGCTCAATAACACTGGCAACATTGCTTTCAGCGGCGCTAACGCCACTGGCATTCGCGTGGAGAGCGGTGCGACCGGTACTAACAGCGGTAACATCAGCATCAACGATGGCGGCACCGGTATTGCGGTGAACAGCAGCGGCAGCACGGCCAATACCACGGCGAATAATAGCGGTAACATCAACGTCAATGGCGGCAGTACCATCAACCGCAGCCGGGGAGTCAGCGCCAGCGGCAGTCGGGTGATTGCGAATCTCAACGGTGGCACCCTGAACCTCAACGGCTCTGGCGCGATTGGAGCAGAGGCAATCAACGGCGCATTGGTGAACATCGCCGCCGGATCTGTGCCGATCTTTAATGGCAGCGATCAGATGGCTTATCATGCGGCGGGCAGCGGCTCACGTATCAACTCGGCCGCCAACGCGCTGGACGTGAATACCCTCAATTCCACCGGATACCGTATCGATGATGGCGCGGCACTGAGCTTCAGCAATCCCACCTCATTGACCACCAGCGGCGCTAACAGCACGGGTGTGATCGTCTCGGGCAGCGGCAGTAGCCTCAACAGCGCCAATACCAGCTTCAACGCCAGCGGTCAGGGCAGCACCGCAGTACGTGCCGAGGGCGGCGCGAATGCCACTTTGGCCAGCGGCAGCAGCATTAATGTCAGTGGCAGCAACGCAGTCGGCGTGCTGGTCAATAATTTGCGCACCGATCTCAGCAACGCGCTGGATGGCACCTCAGCGGCCACCACCGTCACCAGCAATGGCAATCTTAACGGCGCAGGCAACAACGCCATCGGCTTTGATGTCACCAACGGCGCCACGCTGGTCAACAACGGTACGGTGGATCTTACCGGCAGCAACAATATCGGTATTCGCTCACGCGCGGGCAGTACGCTGACCAATAACGGTACGGTCAATGTGGCGAACGGCACCGGGTTGGATGTGTCTGGCAGCGGCAGCACGCTGGCCAAAGGCGGCGTGATCAATGTCGATAACGGTGTGGCAGGCGTGCGCATCAGTGACGGCGCACAGCTGGCGTTAACCGGCAGCGATACCGTGATCACCACGCGTGGCACTGCGCACGGCATCCTGGTCGATAACGGTGCCAGCGCGCTTAGCGCCAGCGACGCCACGGTCAACGTACTGGGCAGCGGTAATGGCATCGAAAACCGGGCAGAACTCAGCAATGTTAGCCTGAGCAACCTGACGCTCAACGTGGCGAATGGCAACGGGATCCGCACTGCGGTGCCGTTTGATCCGGCCTCAACGGTGACCACCAATGTGACCGGCAGCGGTACGGGCCTGAACATCGTCAATGCGGATGGATCGACCACCAGCGGCGATTTAACACTGGGCTCCGGCTATCAATTTAATGTCACCGGCGCGGGTGGCAGCGGCATCCGCGCCAACACCACCGGCAATGTCACTACCGCCGCAGATGTCACGATCGATAATCCGGCGGGCGGATCGGCCCTGATCTCCAGCACGGCGGGCACTATCGTCAACACCGGGACGTTCACCTCCAACAGCCTGACGGCGCCGGTGGTGGATTTGCGCGGCGGTAAAACCCTCTTCGAAAACTTCGGTAACATCATCACAGTCAATCCACAAACCGTGGCGGTGGCAGGCAGCAATGCTAATGATGAAATCCTGCTGACCGAAGGGGAGGTGCGCGGCGATATCAACCCCGGCGGCGGGGCCGATGTGTTCCGCTGGACGGGCGGATCGCTTAACGGCAGCCTGACCATGGGCAATGACAATAACAATAATGCGGAGGTCAGTAAGGTGGATCTCGGCACCACCTACCACCTCACCAGCGGCAGCGGAACCGGAAACACGCTGACGTTTAATCAGATCGATTCACGTGGTGGCAGCCTGGGCGCTGACGATCTCAATAAAGGGGTAAACCTCGGCAGCGGTTGGAGCACCATCAATTTTGCCGATACCCAATGGACGCTCACTGACAACCTCAAACTGGCGCACAGCACCATTAATATCGATGAGAATTCAACGCTGTATGCGGGCAACAATGTGCATCCGACGTTAGCGGGTGGCACCGCGGACTCACTCACGGTGAATAACGCCGGTATTCTCGATCTGACCAACGGTGCGGGCTCGCCGGGCAACACCTTGAATATCGCTGGTTCGCTGGCGTCCAGCGGCGGGCAGCTTAATCTGATCACTGACCTTAACGCAGGTGGCGGGCTGAGCAATCAGTTCACAGACCACCTCAACGTCACCGGCAACGCTACCGGCACTACGCTGGTGAACGTAAAACTGACCGACAGCAGCACCGGTGCGTTAACGGATCTTAATCGCAATGGTGGCATTGAGGGCAACGAGGGGATTTCGCTGGCACAGGTGGCGGGTAACGCTGGTCCCGAGAGTTTTGCACTTAAAGACGGCTATCTCGGCGCAGGGCCCTGGCAATATCGGCTTTACACCTTCGCGCCGGGCAGCACCGATCCCAGCCAGCGTTTAGTCAGCGGCAGTGGCAACAATTACTGGGATTACCGGCTGGCGAATTATTACGTGTGTGAAGATGGCGCCAGCTGCCCATCGACCTTTATTACCGATGCGTTCGGCAGCGGGCAAAGCTACGATGCGCGTCCCGCCGTGGTGCCGCAGGTGCCGTCCTATATCTCTGCACCGGTTGGCCTGGCGTATTACACCTCGGCGATTATCGACGATCTGCATAAGCGTCTTGGTGAGTTGCGTCATGAGCAGACACGACCGGAAGGCGATGGCGGCGAAATGTTCCTGCGCTACATCGGTTCCAACCTGAAATACAAAAGTGACCAGCGCTTCCGCGATTACGGCTATGACTTCGATCTGGATTACAGCGCGGTGCAGGTGGGGGGTAACGTGCTACGCCTCGACGGTGACAAAGACAGCCTGCGCGGTGGCTTAGCCTATACCCGAGGTAACACGCGCATCCGTCCCGATGCCGCCGACGGTTACAGCAGCACCACCTTCGATAGCGATAGCCTGGCCTTTTACGGCACCTGGCAGCGTCAGAACGGGTTTTATCTGGATGGCGTGCTGTCGTTCGACTGGCATCGTGGTGAAACCGATATCGCACGGCAAAAACAGGAAGCGAAGCTGAAGGGCCATGGCTGGACGGCCTCACTCGAGAGCGGTTATCCGTTTGCTCTCGGCGATGGCTACAAACTGGAACCGCAGGCGCAGTTAATGTACATGAAGCTGAATATGAACGACTTCACCGATGAAGATGGCAACAAGGTGCGTTACGGCGATTACAACCAGACTATTGGACGTTTGGGCGCACGTCTTGATCGCACCTGGACGGATGACAGCAATCGCCAATACACTCCTTACCTGCGCGCCAACTATTACAAAGGTTGGGGCGGTACGGCCGACACCAACATCTCTTCGGTAGAAAATCCTGCGCTGAGCGCTACCTTCACCAGCGGCCATTTTGGCCAGATGTGGGAAGTGGGCGCGGGCGGCACCGCCACGTTGCAGAAAGATGTTTCACTGTATGCGGAGGCGGATTACCGCAAAGAGATCAGCGGCAACGGTGCCAAAGGTTGGCGCTATAACGTGGGCGTGAGGTGGCAGTTTTAAATGAGGACATTTCAAGCGTCGCCTTGAATATCGTCGTTCAATGGCTGCGGGATTTGGCCAGCTCAAGATAAATGGCGTCATTAAACAGATGCGAAATTGGCCAGGTCGCCATCAATTGCGGGTTGGTTCAGGTGCATATTGCTGTGCACCTTTCTCATCTTGCGCCTCGGCAAAACCTTGATTTCATATACTCTAAATAAAATTTTATCGATGAATTTCTGCCACAAAAAACAGGGATATTGTTCACTGTGGCTTTAATTCAGGATAAAAATTAATTCTCATCGCTAAAGACCGCTCCCTGCGCTGCCGAAAAGGTAAAAAAGTGTAATTGATTTTTTCCTTTAGCCTGCATTTTGCAAGGACAACACACATGCGGAACAACCAGCCTATCACTCAGCGTGAATTTATCTTTGATGATGACGCCACGCTGATGTCGACCACCGATCTCAGCAGCCACATAACCTATGCCAACGACGCCTTTATTGAGGTTAGCGGTTTCGAGCCGGAGGAGGTCAATGGGCAACCGCATAACATGGTGCGTCACCCGGATATGCCGCCGGAAGCGTTTGCCGACATGTGGGCCACCCTGAAACAGGGCGAACCCTGGACCGCGCTGGTGAAAAATCGTCGTAAGAATGGTGATCACTATTGGGTGCGAGCCAATGCGATTCCGGTGGTGCGTGAAGGCAAGGTGCAGGGTTACATGTCGGTACGCACCAAACCTTCCGCCGAAGAGATCCGTCAGACCGAAGCGCTGTACCGTGATTTCCGCGAAGGGCGGGCCAAAGGCCGCCGTTTCCATAAAGGGCTGCTGGTCGGGACCGGCTGGCGTCGTCTCGGATCACTGTTAAAAATTATGCCGCTGCGCTGGCGTATTCGCTCTACTTTGCTGGCCGTACTGCCGCTGTCTGTTATCGGCGTCTGGCTGCTGGGGATGGCACCGATGGCACTGGGCAGCTTTGCCGCAGGCATGGCAGGTTTATTGCTGCTGGCGAGCCTATGGCTGGAGCAGCAGATTTCCCGTCCAATGGAGCGTATCTGCCGCCAGGCATTAAGCGTCGCCACTGGCGCCAGTCATAAGGTGGATCAGTTAGATCGTGTGGATGAAATCGGGATCACGCTGCGTGCCATCGGACAGCTCGGCCTGATGTTCCGCTGGCTGGTGGATGATGTGAGCGGCCAGGCGATCAATGTACTCAGTGCCAGCGGTGCGATAGCGCGCAGCAACGACGAATTGAGCCGTCGCACTGAGCAGGCGGCGGCCAACGTGCAGCAGACCGCCGCCACCATGAATGAAATGACCGCCACGGTGAAAAGCAACACCGATACGGCTAATGAAGTAAACAAGCTGTCAGAAAATACCAGCCACGCCGCGCTGAAAGGCGGTGAAGTGATGCAGGAGATGGTGGGGATGATGGCGGAGATCGCCGACAGCTCGAAACGCATCGCCAATATTACCAGCGTGATTGACGGCATCGCTTTCCAGACCAACATTCTGGCGTTAAACGCCGCGGTGGAAGCGGCGCGTGCCGGTGAGCAGGGCAAAGGGTTTGCGGTGGTCGCGGGCGAGGTGCGCAGCCTGGCGCAGCGTAGCGCCAAAGCCGCCAGTGAAATCAAAACGTTGGTGGAAACCAGCGCGGGTCGCGTGCAGTCGGGCAGTAATCACGCTGATGCGGCCGGGCGCACCATGCAGGATATTGTCGACCAGGTGCAAAATGTCACGGCATTGATTGCCCAGATCAGTTCTGCCACGGCGGAACAGTCCATCGCGTTAAGTGAAGTGAGTACTGCAGTGGAAGATCTCGACGATATCACGCACCAGAATGCCGCTCGCGTGGCGGAAAGCGCCGAAGCGTCCGGGCGCATGACGCGTCAGGCGAATCGCCTGGTGGAAGCGATCAGCGTGTTTCGTTAAAGGATATTGCACGCGGCGCGAAATGCGCCGAATCGTCTGGTCGAAGCGATCAGCGTGTTTCGTTAAAGCGTCTCGCGCGCTGCCCTTAATGCGCCGGGTGGTGAGCCGACAATGCGTTTAAACGCCCGGCTAAACGCCGCCAGCGAGCCGTATCCGAGGTGGAAGGCGACGCTTTCCACCGCTTCGCCCTCATTGACGATACGTTCCACCGCCAGCCGCATGCGCAGTTCAGTGAGGTAGCGCAGCGGCGTCATGCCGGTAGCCGTTTGAAAACGGGCGGCAAACACTGAGCGTGAACTGCCCGATTCGCGTGCCAGCCGCTCCACCGTCCAGTTTTCGCCCGGCTCACGATGCATGGCTGCCATCGCCAGGCTAAGACGCGGATCGCGCAGTGCCTGCACTAATCCACTGCCTTTGCCGCATCCGTTTTCCACCCAGCCGCGCACAATCTGCGCCGCCACCACATCCGCCAGTCGGGACAGAATCCCGGCGAAACCGGCTTTGCGCTCGCGGGTTTCACGCTCCATCGCATCGAGAATCGGCTGGATTTCCGGGTACTGCGCCAGCAAGGTACTCACCAGCATGACATCCGGCATGGTGTGTACCAGCGGCTGCATACCGCCGAGTTCAAACGCCATGCAGGCGCTAAATAAAATGACATCGCTGTCGTCCGGGCAACCTTCGCTGCTGTCAGCGATGTCACAGACGCTGCCACAGATCGGTTTGCTGTTGAAGGTGCCAATCGGTTCACAAATGGCGTCTTCGCTGGAGATCAACGCGTGCGCTTTGCCGTGCGGGATCAGCATCGCATCGCCTGCCTGCAACGGATAGATCACGCCAGACGCTGAGCGGATCATTAACGATCCACGGCCAACAAAGTGCAATTGTGCTTTGCCCGGCGCGTCATCGTATTGCAAACCAAAAGGGTTATGTAAGGCGATACGCTGATATTTCACGCCATACAGGCGCATGCCCATCAGCAGTTCACTGGTCAGATCTTCATAGCGGCTCATACGAATCCAGACGAATTATCAAAAAACAAAGTTTTTGTATCATAGATCGTCTTGCGTCATCTCACTATGCTTACAACCTGAATTTTTGTGATGGGGATCGCAAATGAGTCTGGATACTGAAGTAGTCGAAACAAGTATAGCGGTGGATAAACCCGCATGGGGCGCGGTGTTTGCCATGGCGTTTGGCGTGTTCGGCCTGATCACTGCCGAATTTCTGCCGGTGAGCTTGCTGACACCGATTGCCGACTCGCTGCAGGTGAGCGAAGGGCAAGCGGGCCAAACGGTGACCGTGACTGCGCTGGTGGCATTGCTCACCAGTCTGGTGGTCGGCAACCTTACGCGTCGTCTCGATCGTCGCGTCGTGATGCTGGCCTTTACGCTGCTGCTGATTGCCTCGGCGCTGCTGGTGGCATTTGCAGAGAATCTGCCAATGATCCTGCTGGCGCGCGTGCTGCTCGGCATGGCGATTGGCGGTTTCTGGACGCTTTCCACTGCGATTACCATGCGGCTGGTGCCCAGCGATCAGGTGCCGAAGGCGCTGTCGATAGTGTTTAGCGGCATTTCGCTGGCGACCATCATTGCCGCACCGTTGGGCAGTTATCTCGGCGGCATTATTGGCTGGCGTAATATCTTTCTGCTGACCGGTGCATTGGGCGTGCTGGCGTTGTTCTGGCAGTTCTTCACACTGCCTGCGATGCCGCCAGAGAATAAAGCGCGCAGCGGCGGCGTGCTGGATCTGCTGCGTAACGGCCTGATGCGCTGGGGCATGCTGGCGGTGATCATGATGTTCACCGGACACTTTGCCTTCTTTACCTATCTGCGTCCGTTCCTGGAAAGCAGCGCGCAGCTCAATATCAATCAGCTGTCGCTGGTGCTGCTGGCGTTTGGCGTGGCGAACTTCTTCGGCACCTCACTGGCGGGTTACCTGGTGACGCGCAGCGTGTCGCTGACGCTGACCGGCATGGCGCTGGTAATGAGTGTGACGGCGGTGGTACTGGTGAGTTTTGGCAATCTGCCGTGGCTGGTCGGTGCCGGCGTGGCGGTGTGGGGCCTGGCATTCGGTTCGATGCCGACCGGCTGGTCAACGTGGATCTCCCGTGCGGTGCCGGATGATGCGGAATCCGGCGGCGGTTTGCTGGTGGCGACGATTCAGTTGGCGATCACCGCAGGTGCTGCGGCCGGTGGCTGGATGTTTGATCTCAACGGCGCGGGCGGTGTGTTCCTCGCCAGCGGCGTGCTGATGCTGCTGGCGGCTATCACTATTTTCACCCGCGTTCGACATCACGGTTAATTTACCTGCGGCACCGGTGTTTAGTCACGCGTGATCACGCAGGCTGGGGCCGCTTTGGGACTGGCGTCCACGCGCCGCTACGCGGTGCCCTCACGTCATTCGTCTGCCTGACGGAACGGCGGGGGATGGCACATCCCTGTGCCGCCCCGCCTTCCGCCCGCGTCCTGCGGGCTATCCTGGCAGACTCATTCTGTTCGGCGCTGCGGATTGCCTGTCCCAAAGCGGCCCCAGCCTGCTTCTGAACACTTGTGCGTATTGTTAGCAATCTCTTTGAAATGCCTGCCTCAAGCCATGAACGGTGACAGATTGAAAAGCAGCTGTTTCAGACATAAATCCTGCACCACTCTAAAAACCCAGTTTTTTAACCCTTTGCACACAGGTTAATCCAAATGTGCTTTTTATATTCAAATTAATCGAATAACTACGGCAAATCTCTCTGCTTTTTTGTGATCGAATTCACGCCTATTATTTATCTCAACAAGGCGATGACGCCTTATCCGATAAAAAATCATTGAGGAATTGACTATGAAATCTATCAAAACTTTTGCTGCTGTTATCGCTCTCTCTGCTCTGCCATTCGCCAGCTTCGCGCAAAGCGTCACCGCATGTGCTTCAACACTGGATGGTGCAGAAGCGCAAATCGCTGCTCAGGCGCATAAAGCTGGTGCTTCCTATAAAGTGACTGAAGCCAACTTCAACAACGGCGTGCACATGACTGCCGAGTTGACCAAATAAGTCTGCGTTAACGATCTGTGCTGACAGGGTGCCTTAGGGTGCCCTGGCGGCGTTGGTAACTGCATAAAATTCTGTTACTTTCCTACCTAAATGATTACTATTCTCAAAAACTAACATCCTTCGTCGGCTCGCCTCGGGCTGTCATTCTGAAATTGGTTGCATTGTCGGGCTTTCACTTCACTGCCATGAGGCGGTGGATTTGCTATGGAGAAGTTATGAAAGCGATTAAAACAACATGGGCGTTACGTCCATTGCTGCTGGCAACGGCGCTGTTATCTTCCGCTGCGGTACTGGCAGCGGAGTCTCAGCCGCTGAACCAGGTGATTTCCAAAGGGGCTTACGAACTGGCGTTCAGCAACAGCGATAACGCGCTGTTCCTCGCCACGGCGCAAAACGCCAGCACCAAAGGCGGCACCGTTTATCGTCTCGATCCGCAGGATCTGTCGGTGAAGCAGACCATCAATACCGATCTGCCGACCTTTGGCGCCGCTATCAACCAGAAAACCAACACGCTGTTCTTCGGCAATACCCGTGATGCGGCGCTGACCTCGGTCGATGCCAGCAGCGGTAAAGTGCTGAACACGCTGGTGCTGGATGCGCGTAAGCGCAGCGAAACCGTCCGTCCACTGCAACCGCGTGAAGTGGCAGCGGATGCGGCAACCGATCGTGTGTATGTCACCGGCCTCGGTGAGCAGAGCGTGGTGTGGGTTGTGGATGGCAAAACCCTGAAGCTGGTCAGCACCGTACCGAACACCGGTAAAATGGGCACCGGCCTGGCCATCGATTCTGCGGCACAGAAGTTGTACGTAACCAACGCCGATGGCGAACTGGTGACCATCAATACGCGCCTGAACGCGATTGAAAAACGTCAGAAAATCGATGGCGACAAAGACCACTTCTTCCTGAATATCGCGCTGGATACCCAGGGCCATCGCATCTTCCTGAGCGACTCTAAACAGCCTCAGGTGCTGGTGCTGGATTCCCGCACTCAGCAGGTGATTCATAAGATTGATGTGCCAGAATCGCTGGCGGTGCTGTTCAATGCCGACCGCAACGAGCTGTATGTGACGCACCGTAAAGCCGGCGAGATCAGCATCATCGACGCCAGCTCTTATAAAGTGAAGCGCACGGTGAAAGCACCGGGCCTGCCAAACAGCCTGGCGCTGTCAGCAGACGGTAAAGTGCTGTTTGTCAGCATCAAGCAGCCAGGCACCCGTAAAGAGCCACCAAAAAACCCGGATAGCGTCCTGCGCATCGCGCTGTAAGCGGCAGTTATCTGAAACTCATGGGCGGCGTGTGCCGCCCTTTGCATTTCCGCACTTTCCTTCCCCGCTCGCCCCGCGATATACGCTACCTTTTACCTCGACAACACCAATGGAGAGGAAGCAATGAGCCAGTTTTTTATGCATGAGAAAAACGATCTGGTGAACGAAGCCATCGAAGGGGTTTTGCTGAGCACGCCATGGCATAACCTGAGCCGCCTCGATCTCGGTGATGAGATCCGCGTGGTGGTGCGCACAGATTGGGATAAGAGCAAAGTGGCGCTGATCTCCGGCGGCGGATCGGGCCATGAACCGGCGCACGCCGGTTTTGTCGGCAAAGGCATGCTCACGGCGGCGGTATGCGGCGATATCTTTGCCTCACCGAGCGTCGATGCGGTGCTCAATGCCATCATCAATGTCACGGGCGATGCAGGTTGCCTGCTGATTGTGAAGAACTACACCGGCGATCGGTTGAACTTCGGGCTGGCGGCGGAGAAAGCGAAAAATCTCGGCTACAACGTCGAGTTGGTGATGGTGCAGGACGATATTGCACTGCCCGAAAATCCTCAGCCGCGCGGCATCGCTGGAACCGTGCTGGTGCATAAGATCGCCGGTTTTGCCGCCGAGCAGGGGCAATCGCTGGATGAAGTTAAAGCGCTGGCGCAGCGTGCCATCGACGCCACCTCATCGATTGGGCTGGCATTTGCGACCTGCCATATCCCAGGCGAAAAGCGTGATGAACGTGTCGAAGCGGGCCACAGCGAGCTGGGCATGGGCATCCACGGCGAACCGGGCGTGGTGACACTGGATACCCAAAACAGTCGAAAAATCAGCAGTATTATGACCGATAAGCTGGCGCAGTCGCTGCCAGACGGCAAACAGGCGCTGCTGTTGATCAACAACCTCGGCGGCTTCTCCCAGCTGGAGCTGGCGGTGTTGACGCGCGAAGTATTGCAATCGCCACTGGCGGCGCGGGTTACCCACCTTATCGGTCCGGCAACCCTGGTCAGCGCTTTAGATATGAAAGGCTTCTCGCTGTCATTGCTGGCGCTGGAGGAACCCTTCCTTGAGGCACTCAATGCGCCGGTGCAGGTGCTGGGCTGGGTACCGGTCTATGATTTTGCACCGATCAGTTTACAGAGCGCGGAAAAAGTCGGCAGCGTGCTGGATTTCGATCCGTCCGACAACGCTGAAGTGGCAAAACATGTCGACCGCGTGACGCAGACGTTGATCGATCTGGAAAGCGAACTCAATGCGCTGGATGCCAAAGTCGGCGACGGCGATACCGGCTCAACCTTTGCTGCGGGTGCGAAGAAGATTCAACGCGGCCTGCGTGACAAGCAGTTGCCGCTGGATGAGTTGCCGACCTTAATGGCGCTGATCGGTGAGCAACTGGCGACGGTGATGGGCGGTTCAAGCGGCGTACTGATGTCGATTCTGTTCACCAGCGCCGGGCAAAAACTGGAAGAGGGCAGCGCACTGCCGCAGGCATTAATGCATGGTCTGGAGCGCATGAAGCATTACGGTGGCGCGCAGCCGGGGCATCGTACGTTAGTGGATGCGCTGCAACCGGCGCTGGAGGCGTTAGTGGCGGGTGAGTCACTGGCCGCTGCGGCGAAAGCCGCTCAGCAAGGCGCGGATGCCACGGCAAAAATGCAGAGTGCCAAAGCGGGACGTTCGGCTTATCTGAACCAACAAAGTCTGGATGGAGTGAAAGATCCGGGTGCGTATGCGGTTGAGAAGGTGTTTACGGTGTTAGCAGGCTGATGGCAGCTGATTGATGAGAAGGGTAGCGGCGCGATTTATCGCGCACACCTGAAGCGATATAACCGCTGACAGATGCGCAATAAATAACGCCGCTACAACAACCTTACTCCGCCGACTCGCGCATCATCTCTTGATGCGGGATATCCGACAGAATCTGCTCGAAACTGCGCAGACGTTTGTAGATCGACATCAGTTCGACCAGTGTTGACCAGGAGGAGATCAGATACTGGAACGATGAGCGCACCTGGTCAAACACGTTAGTAATCTGGTTGAGCAAACCGAGTGTGATGGTCCCGGCAACAATCGACGGAAACAGCAGGAACAGCCCAAACACGTTATCGACCTGCAGATAGAGAATGCGGGTGATGTTGAAATAGAGATAGTGGAAATAGAGACGGAAATAGTTAAAGCGCACGCGGCTAAACAGCTCATTTACCGTCGGCGGTGACGCGCGATCGGCGTTGTCTTCGCCATACACCAGCTCTTTACGATAGGCCGCTTCCACACGTTGATTGCGGAACTCCAGCCCTGGCAGCTTAATCCCGACGATTGCCAGCAGTCCGGTACCAAACACCGACCACAGCACCGCCGCAATCACCAACGCATACGGGATATTGCCCAACAGCGGGATATCTTTCACGTGATGTGACAGGGTGATCAACACCGGCAGGAACGCTACCAGCGTCATGATCGCCTGAATAAAACTCACGCCCCAATCTTCCAACGTGCTGGCAAATCGCATGGTGTCTTCCTGCACACGCTGAGCGGCACCTTCCACATGGCGCAGGCGCTGCCAGTTGTGCATGTAGTAATTGTTCATCGCGGTGCGCCAGCGGAACACCCAGTGGCTGATAAAGAATGAGTTCATCACGCCAATCACCACCGCAATCAATGCGATACCTAAAAAGGCAAGAACCTGCTGGTAAAATTCAGCAATCTGCACCGATCCGGCTTTGGTTAAGGCTTTTTGAATCAAGTCATAGAATGGACCATACCAGGCATTGACCGCTACGCCGACCTGCACACCAAACCAGGTGACAAAGATGATCAATGCTGCACCCCACACTGACCAGCGCTGCCACGGATGGTTATCGATCACCTTCCATGCAAGGGCGAAAATCGCTGCGACGATCCAGTAATAGGCATAAAACCATAGTTGGCTCGCATGAATAAAGCGGCTGGCATTGGTTGGCAATGGCTGCTGCATTGCGGCCTGTAGCGCAGGCCAGCGTGCTGGAAAATCATTGAAAAAGCCAAACCAGGCAAAAATCGCAATCAAACTCCAAATCGCGGCCGAGCTGAAAAACAGCGCTGGCCGCGGAAAATAGGACTTAAACATAGGCACTCCGCTGTTATGTGTACTCTTTTATACCGCGTCAGACAGTGCTTTGTCTGTTGTGGGTTGTATCTGACGATGACAGCATCGCTGCTGCGATGTAAAGCGACACCATGACTTGTTAAGTATTTTGTGCGCATTTGTTTCGAGAAACTAAATTAATAACAGTTGTGGTGTTACACTATGTGCACTGTTACCGGTAACAGTGACGCTGTATCCCTTAAGCCACAACTAAAAAAACAATACAACGCAACGAGTTAACTTTCATACCGCATTCATGTGGTAATGAGGCAATGTCATGTCAGAACAAAAAAATGGTCACAGTCGCAGGGATTTTCTGCTGAGAACCATCACCCTGGCGCCAGCGATGGCCGTTGGCGGTTCGGCAATGGGCGCGTTAGTGGTGCCGATGGCCGCAGGAGCAGCAGAGCAACCCGTCGCACCTCAACAAGCACGCGCTTATCAGCCAAGCTGGTTCACGGCGGAAGAGTTCGCCTTTATCACTGCGGCAGTGGCGCGCCTGATCCCCAATGATGAACGCGGTCCTGGCGCACTGGAAGCCGGTGTGCCGGAGTTTATCGATCGTCAAATGAACACGCCGTACGCCACCGGCAGCAACTGGTATATGCAGGGGCCGTTCAATCCCGATCTGCCTAAAGAGCTGGGTTATCAGTCTCCGCTGGTGCCGCAGCAGATTTATCGCCTGGGTCTGGCCGATGCCGATGGCTGGAGCAAAAAGCAGCACGGCAAAGTGTTCGCTGAGCTAACCGGCGAACAGCAGGACGCACTGCTGACCACGTTTGAGAGCGGTGAGGCACAGTTCCCGCAGCTCAATAGCAAAACCTTCTTCTCCTTCCTGCTGCAGAACACCCGCGAGGGTTACTTCAGCGATCCGATCCACGGTGGAAATCAGGGCATGGTGGGCTGGAAGCTGATTGGCTTCCCTGGCGCACGTGCCGACTTTATGGATTGGGTGGAGCGTGGTGAACGTTATCCGTTCCCGTCAGTGGATATTCGCGGGGAGAGGGCGTAACCGTGGCAAATGAATTGAAAAAAGTAGACGCGGTGGTGGTGGGTTTCGGCTGGGCCGGAGCCATCATGGCGAAAGAGCTGACCGAAGCCGGTCTGACGGTGGTGGCGCTGGAGCGCGGTCCACATCGTGATACCTATCCTGATGGATCTTATCCGCAGTCGATTGATGAATTGACCTATAACATCCGTAAAAAGTTGTTCCAGGATCTGTCGAAAAGCACCGTGACCATCCGTCACGATGCCTCGCAAACTGCGGTGCCGTATCGTCAGCTGGCGGCGTTTTTGCCGGGCACCGGCACCGGCGGTGCAGGTCTGCACTGGTCAGGCGTGCATTTCCGTGTCGATCCGGTGGAGCTGAACCTGCGCAGCCATTACGAGCAGCGCTACGGCAAAAACTTCATCCCGGAAGGCATGACCATCCAGGATTTCGGCGTCAGCTATGATGAGCTGGAGCCGTTCTTTGATCAGGCTGAGAAAGTATTTGGTACATCCGGCAGCGCCTGGTCGATCAAAGGCCAGCTGCAGGGCAAAGAGAAAGGGGGTAACCCTTACGCGCCGGATCGTTCCAGTGCTTTCCCACTGCCTGCGCAGAAGCGTACTTACTCGGCACAGCTGTTTGCCCAGGCTGCTGAATCAGTGGGTTATCATCCCTATGATATGCCGTCAGCCAACACCTCTGGCCCGTACACCAACACCTATGGTGCGCAGATGGGGCCGTGCAACTTCTGCGGTTACTGCAGCGGTTATGCCTGCTACATGTACTCCAAAGCTTCTCCGAACGTGAATATTCTGCCCGCGCTGCGTCAGGAGCCGAAGTTCGAACTGCGTAACAACTCCTACGTGCTGCGCGTCAATCTGACCGATGACAAGAAGCGCGCCACCGGCGTGACCTATCTGGATGGTCAGGGGCGTGAAGTGGTGCAGCCAGCGGATCTGGTGATCCTGTCTGCGTTCCAGTTCCACAACGTGCATCTGATGCTGCTGTCAGGCATCGGCAAACCGTACAACCCGATCAGCAACGAAGGTGTGGTGGGTCGTAACTTCGCCTATCAGAACATCTCGACCCTGAAAGCGCTGTTCGACAAAAACACCACCACCAACCCGTTTATTGGTGCGGGCGGTGCGGGCGTGGCAGTGGATGACTTCAACGCAGACAACTTCGACCACGGCCCACATGGTTTTGTTGGCGGCTCCCCGTTCTGGGTGAACCAGGCGGGTACCAAACCGATCTCCGGTTTGCCGACGCCGAAAGGCACGCCAAACTGGGGCAGCCAGTGGAAAGCCGCTGTGGCTGATACCTATAACCATCATATTTCGATGGATGCGCACGGCGCGCACCAGTCGTATCGCGCCAACTATCTCGATCTCGATCCGAACTACAAAGATGTCTATGGCCAGCCGCTGCTGCGCATGACCTTTGACTGGCAGGACAACGACATCAAGATGGCGCAGTTTATGGTCGGCAAGATGCGCAAGATCACCGAAGCGATGAACCCGAAAATGATCATCGGCGGCGCCAAAGGACCAGGCACGCACTTCGATACCACCGTGTACCAGACCACGCATATGAGCGGCGGCGCGATCATGGGTGAAGATCCGAAAACCAGTGCGGTGAACCGTTATCTGCAGAGCTGGGATGTGCCTAACGTGTTTGTGCCAGGCGCCTCTGCGTTCCCGCAGGGCCTCGGCTATAACCCAACCGGCATGGTGGCGGCGCTGAGCTATTGGTCAGCGAAAGCTATCCGCGAACAGTATCTGAAGAACCCCGGCCCCCTGGTTCAGGCATAAGGAACACGGCGATGATCAAAAGCATTTTGGCCCTGTTTCTGGGCACGATGACGTTCGCCGCAGTGGCGGACGAAGCAGGTTCGGACGCTCTGGTGAAGCGCGGTGAGTATCTGGCACGCGCGGGTGACTGCGTAGCCTGCCATAGCACCGAGGGCGGCAAGCCGTTTGCCGGTGGCTTACCGATGGCGACGCCAATTGGCACCATTTACTCCACTAACATCACCCCGGATAAAACCACCGGTATTGGTGACTACAGCTACGACGATTTCCAGAAAGCGGTGCGTCATGGCGTGGCGAAAAATGGCGAGACGCTCTATCCGGCGATGCCATATCCGTCCTACGCGGTAGTCAGCGATGAAGACATGCAGGCGCTGTATGCCTACTTTATGCATGGCGTACAGCCGGTGGCGCAGGCTAACAAAGACAGCGACATTCCCTGGCCGTTGTCGATGCGCTGGCCGCTCTCCATCTGGCGTGGCATCTTCGCGCCAGACGTGAAAGCGTTCCAGCCCGCCGCGCAGGAAGATCCGGCGCTGGCGCGCGGTCGCTATCTGGTGGAAGGTCTGGGTCACTGCGGTGCCTGCCATACACCGCGTAGCATCACCATGCAGGAAAAAGCGCTGACCAACGGCGAAGGCAATGATTACCTGTCAGGCAGTAGCGCACCGATTGATGGCTGGACCGCCAGCAATCTGCGCGGTGACAACCGTGATGGTTTAGGCCGCTGGAGCGAAGACGATCTGAAGCAGTTCCTGCGCTTTGGCCGCAACGATCACACCGCCGTATTTGGTGGCATGACCGATGTGGTGCAGCACAGCCTGCAGTATCTCAACGATGAAGATATCAGCGCGATTGCTAAATATCTGAAGTCGCTGGGTGCGAAGGATGCCAGCCAGACGGTGTTCACGCAGGATGATGCGGTCGCCAAAGCGTTGTGGAAGGGCGATGACAGCCAGCCAGGTGCTTCGGTGTATGTCGATAGCTGTGCGGCCTGTCATAAGACCGACGGCAGCGGTTATCAACGTTTCTACCCGGCACTGCGCGGCAATCCGGTCGTCATGGCGGAGGACCCGACCTCGCTGATCCACATCGTATTGGTGGGCGGCACCTTGCCTGGCGTGCAGGGCGCTCCGTCAGCCATCACCATGCCGGCATTCGGTTGGCGTCTGAACGACAACCAGGTGGCAGATGTGGTGAACTTTATCCGTGGCAGCTGGGGTAATGGCGTGAAGTCGACGGTGACGGCGAAGGATGTGGCGAAGCTACGCAAGGATGAGGCGGTCGAGTCGAAGCAGGGCAGCGCGGACATTAAGGTGCTGGAAGGGCAGTAAAGTGACATAAAGCGGGGCGCAAATTTGCGTACCGCTTTAACCAGATAGGGCCGCCATTTTCATCATTGGCGGCCTTTTTACAAAACGCCAGACCCTAAGCGGCTCCAGACTGCGTTATCACCCGTTACTTACCGCTGGATATCAAGACTCCTTACGTCTTGTTAAATATTCTCCAAATCCAGCCCGCGTGTTTTCGGACCGTAAATCCCCACTGACAGCATCACCATCAGCATGCTCAGCACGATAAAGACGATCACGCCCTGGCTGCCGGCGTACTGCAAAATAATGCCGATCAAAATGCTGCTGAACACCGTGGACAGGCGGCTAAAGGAGTAGCAGAAGCCGACCGCACGCGCGCGAATATGCGTCGGGAAAATCTCGGTCTGATAGGCGTGGTAGCTAAAGGTCAGCCACGCGTTGCTGTAGGTGATCAGGAAGCCACAGATGATCATCAGCACCGGATTGGTTGCCAGCGCGAACAGCGTGCCGAATACCACGGTCATCAGGGAGGAGAAAACGATCTGCCATTTGTTCTCGAGCTTATCGGCGTAGCGACTGCAAATCAGTGAGCCGAGCGGATAAGCCAGGGTGATAAAGAACGCATACAGCAGGCTGTGGGTCACCGTTGCGCCTTTGCCGGACAGCAGTGCAGGCAGCCAGTTACCGAAGCCGAAGAAGCCAATTGCCTGGAAGAAGTTCATCACTACCAGCATCAGCGTACGCTTGCGGTAAGCCGGGGACCAAATCTCGCTAAAGCGACCTTTTTTTGGCAACGCTGCTGCGGCATCGCTGTCAGAGAAATCTTCGCCCGGCGCAATCCCGCAGCGTTTTTCCATCTCACTCAGCACCTTATGCGCTTCCTGATGACGGCCCTGCTGCGCCAGCCAGCGCGCTGATTCCGGCAGGTTTTTACGAATCAGCCAGATCACCAGCGAGCAAACCGCACCGGCGATCACCACCCAGCGCCAGCCTTCAAGGCTGAGAATAGTTTGCGGTACCAGCCACCATGACATCAGCGCCACCGCGGGTACCGACAGGAACTGGATAAAGAAAGAGTAGGCAAAAGCGCGGCTGCGCAGATGAGCAGGCACCCATTCGGACAGATAGGTATCAATGGTCACCAGCTCAACACCGAGGCCGATACCGACCAGGAAGCGGAACAGGATGATCATTTCGGCGCTCTGCTGGAAGGCCATCAACAGCGAGAACACGCCATACCATGCCAGTGCGCACATAAAGGTCAGACGACGACCAAAGCGGTCGGCATAGGGAGCCAGCAGGCTGGCACCGACAAACAGGCCGAGGAAAGTCGCCGAGGCGAAGGCGGCCTGGTCAGCAATGCCGAACACCCCTTCCGAGCCGGTATGAAACACGCCAGCAGCCAGTAGACCAGAACTGATATAGCCGGTTTCAAACAGATCGTAGAGCTCAAAAAAACCGCCCAGCGCCAGCAGCGTAATAAAACGCCATAAGCCTGCGGATGAGGGCAGTGCATCGATGCGCCCGGCTAAGGTGCGGCGATCCGCTGCGATGTGATCGTTCGCCATCCCTGTCGAAGTGATTGTTGTCATTATTGGATAAACCTCGGTGTTTGCAGAACTCGCACGGTTTTATGGGTTTTAAAAATAATTAACCGTTAGCAAGCGAAGGAATAGCAGGATAATCAATTCATCGCGGGTTGCCGAGAGGGGCAACGGTGACATTTTCGCAATCTACGTTGCAGTTCACAGAAGTGTGATCGCCGTCCATGGCGATGCGATTAATGCAGGCTGGGGTAAACGCCCGGTCCAATCGGTAAACCCAGTGCGTACCATGCCAGCAGCAGGATGATCCAGCTGATAAAGAACACCACCGGATACGGGAAGATCAGCACATAATAGGTGCCAAGTTGCGCATCTTTTTGGTATCGCTGCAGGAATCCGAGGAACAGCGGCAGGAACGGTGACATCGGCGCGAGGGGCAATACGGCAGAATCCGCGATACGGAAAATCATCTGCGCGAAGGCCGGATGGAATCCGAGCAGCATAAACATCGGCACGAACACTGGCGCCAGAATCGACCAGATGGCTGAGCCGCTGGCAATAAACATGCACAAGAATGCCGACAGGAACATCAAACCGAGGAACGCGGGCGCGCCACTGATGCCGGCACTTTCCAGCATATCGGTCAGACCGATCGCCATGAATTTGCCCATGTTGCTCCAGTTAAAGAAGGCGACAAACTGCGACAGCGGGAACACCATCACAATAAAGCCCGCCATGCTCTTCATCGGATCGACCAGCAGCTGCGGGATGTCATCGGCCCGACGAATCTGCTTCGTCACGGCGCCGTAAGCAATTGCCACCACAAAGAAGAACAGGATGATGATCGGCACAATGCCCTGAATAAACGGCGAAGGAATGATGCCGCCGGTTTTCGGGTTACGCAGGGGGGCATGTTCTGGCACCACCAGCAGGGCCATCAGGGCGATAAACACCAGCGCGGCAATGCCCGCAGCCCGCAGGCCCCGGTTCTCCAGCGTGGTCAGCGGCGGCAGGCGATCGTTGTTGCCGCCGTTCCACGCAGGAAGACGCGGCTCGACAAACTTATCAGTAAGGATGGCACCGGCAATCGTCAGCACAATCACCGAGCTGGCCATAAAGAACCAGTTATCGATCACACTCACGTGCACGGTATCGCTCACCGCTTTCGCGGCTTCGGTACTGATGCCGGAGAGCAGCACATCGGTGGTGACGATCAGCAGGTTGGCGGTAAAGCCGGAAGCGACACCCGCGATAGCCGCCAGTAAACCCGCCACCGGATGACGACCCACGGCGAGGAAGATCAGCGCGCCCAGCGGTGGCATCACCACCAGTGCGGCATCCGATGAGATATGGCTGAAGAAGGCGATAAACAGCACCATATAGCTGGCGTAGCGGCGGCTGACGCGTGAGGCCATCTTCACCATCAGCGATTGCAGCAGGCCGACTTTCTCTGCTAAACCCGCACCTATCACCAGCGCCAGAATGGACCCCAGTGGCGTGAAGCCGCTGAAGTTTTTGATGATGTTAGGCAGAATCCATTGAATCCCGGCCACGCTCAGCAGGTTGTTGACCCGCACCAGTTCGCCATTGGTGGGATTTTTCACTGCCAGATCGAAGTAGCTGATAATCGCGGTGGCGACCATCAATACCACGATCAAATAGACAAACAGTAAGAACGGGTTGGGCACTTTGTTGCCGACCCGCTCAATCCAGCTAAACAGCTTCCCTGGGCTGCGGTTCTCCGTGGTCACTTCCATCGGTTATTCCTCGTCATGTCTGTTGTATTTGCGCCCGTCATACTTCAAGCCGCTGAGGCGACTCGAAGTATGACGGGCTTTAGTTTTTATTTTTTTGGTTACTGCATCCGGGTTTGCGCCGGATTGAATCTTTTATGCCGCTAAGGCTTTTATAATTTTGATGGCGTCACATCTGCCGGAATCGGGCAGCTGTAGGGCTGTTCGCGGCGCACGCGCTGGAACTCTTCGCGGCAGCGCGCCAGTGCTTCTTCATCCTGCAACAAGGTCAGCGCGGTGGCGGCCATCACTTTGGCGGCCAGACACATGCCTTTGTGGCCCAGCGAAGTGCGGCCCTGCGCCACCAGTTGCCAGGTGTGCAGCGGGGTACCAAAGGCGAAGCAAGGCGCAAAGCACTGCGCGGTTGGCGTCACCCAGCTCACATCGCCGACATCGGTTGAGCCATACAGCAGCTCGCGCGTTATGGCATACGGTGCCACTTCATCCATCAAAATTTTGTCGCCCAGCGCCTCGGTCCATGCCACGCCTGCCTCGCCGCCGGTGCGCGCTGCGTTCAAACGCGCATTGCGCAGATCGTCCTTCGTTAGCGTGGCACGAATCTCGGCGGCGAACTGCTGCTCCTCCGCGCTGTACTCGGGCAAGCCAAACTGATGCAAGTTGCGCTCCATCACCGCTTCCAGCGCGCGATTCGGCACATAGTTGGAGCAGGCTTTATCGAAGCGCACCGTCATGGTGGTGTCGGTCATCAGGGCCGCGCCTTGGGCGATATTGATCACCCGCTGATAAATATCCTGTGCCTGATCGAGTTCTGGCGCGCGGATCAGATACAGCACTTCGGCATCGGCTTGCACCACATTGGGGGAAACACCGCCGGTGTTGGTCACGGCGTAGTGCACACGCGCTTCCTGCACGATGTGCTCGCGTAGGAAGTTGGCACCGGTGTTCATCAGGGTGACGGCATCCAGCGCACTGCGGCCCAGATGCGGCGAGTTAGCGGCGTGCGCGGCAACGCCCTTGAAGTGAAATGCGGCCTGGATGTTGGCCAGCGTGCTGAGGTTGAACATGCCGCTGAAGCCTTCAGGATGCCAGGTGACAGCGGCATCCACGTCATCAAACAGCCCTTCGCGCACCATAAAGGTTTTGCCAGAACCGCCTTCCTCGCCTGGGCAACCGTAAAAACGCAGCGTGCCGCGCTGGCCGTTCTCCGCCCACCAGGCTTTGATGGCGAAGGCCGCGGCCAGTCCGGCGGTGCCCAGCAGATTATGGCCGCAGCCGTGCCCGTTGCCGTTTTCCACCAGTGGTTGTGGTGTGGCGCAGCCTGATTGCTGGCTCAAACCGGCCAGCGCATCAAACTCACCGAGGATAGCAATCACCGGTTTTCCACTGCCGATGCTGGCGATAAAGGCGGTGTCGATATTGCCGACGCCACGCTCGACGGCAAAGCCTTCCTGCTCCAGCGCATCGGCCAGAATGGCCGCGGATTGCGTCTCTTCAAAGCGGGTTTCCGGTACATCCCAGATAGCATCGCTAAGGGCGGTGAAGCGCGGCTGGTTTTCGTTGATGTAACGATCGATAAAATCGTGATGGCTCATCGCTGACCTCCAAACTGTGCCTGGTTCAGCGCCAGCGTCGCGAGGGTTTGCACCGCTGTGGCCATAATCGCTTCGTCAAAATCGAACTTCGCGTTGTGGTGGCCTGCCGCCAGATCGCAACCAAAGATCACATAGGATGACTGACCGCCACGCTGCTGCACGCGCTCCAGCATGTATGTGGCATCTTCCGAACCCGCCGCCTGCTTTTTGGTATCCACTACCGAGGTGAAAATCCCCATGGCATCGGCCTGCTGGTGGATAAAATCGACCCACGGCTGGCTTGGGGTACAGCTGCGTGCGCCACCCATTAGTTTGATGTCGTACTCAACGCCATACATCGCCGCCGCGCCGGAAATCACGCGCAGGGCTTGCTGATAGATGTCATCGTTAACCTGATTGCTGATGCCACGGGTTTCCACTTTCATCAGGGCATAATCGGGCACCACGTTGCGTCCGGATCCCGCCTGCAACACACCTACGTTGACGCGTGCGACACCGCCGCTGTGTTGTGGCAGGTTGTGCAGCGCCAGTGTAGCTTGCGCGGCGGCCAGCAAGGCGTTACGACCCTCTTCTGGTTTACCGCCCGCATGCGCGCCGACGCCAGTGAAATTGACGTCCAGTTTGGTGGTGGCCAGGAAGCTGTCGCTGCCGCAAACGATTTCGCCAGCAGGTACGCCTGTGCCGAGATGGATAGCGGTAAACAGATCCACATCATCCACCACGCCTGCGGCCACCATCGCTTTAGCGCCACGCACGCCCTCTTCGGCAGGCTGGAAGATGATCTTAATGGTGCCGCTGAGCTGATCTTTCATCTCCATCAACACGCCCGCCAGCGCCAGGCCGATAGTCGTATGGCCGTCGTGGCCGCAGGCGTGCATCATGCCGGAGTTGCAGGAGGCAAATCCTTCACGGGTAGGGATGTGGTCGGCATCACGGCTTTCGTTCTGGTCCAGCGCATCCATATCGACACGGAAGCCCATCACCGGGCCGGGACGACCGGTCTCCAGCGTGGCGACTACGCCGCAGAAGCCGCCTGAGAAATGCGAGATCCACTGTGGCAGTGCGCCTTGCTCCAGTGCACGGGCTTCCTGTTGTGCCAGTACCTCGTCAGAAGGTAAGCCCATGCGCGCATCGGCATCGATCACGTCGCGGCCGAGCTTGAGCTGATAACCAAGACGATGCAGCTCTTCGGCCACTATCGTTGCAGTACGGAACTCCAGCCAGCCCGATTCGGCAAAATGGTGCAGATCGCGACGCCAGCTTTGCATCTGTGGAATCCGCGCGTTGACGAGGTCGGAGAGGGTTTTCATCGGCATATCCTTTGTGTTGGTTTTTTATGCATTATCCCGAATCTACACAATGGTATTGGTGCGCATAAGATGCGAATATCTTGTCACTGATAAACAACGGTTATCACAAAAATCATGCCTGCCAACCTCAAACTTCATCAACTGCGCGCCTTTGTCGATGTGGCCCGCCAGGGCAGTATTCGCGCTGCCAGCCGCTTATCGGGACTTTCACAGCCTGCGCTGACCAAAGCGATTCAGGAACTGGAGCTGGCGCTTGGCGCACGTTTGTTCGAACGTCGTCAGCAAGGCGTCACGCTCACGGATATCGGTGATAACTTTTTTCGTCATGCCAGTCTGGTGCTGGAAGAATTGCGCGTGGCGCAGGAGGATATTCAGCAGCGATTGGGATTGGCGGGCGGAAGAGTGAACATCGGCGTGGGCGGCAGTATTGCGCGCACTATCATGCCGCAGGTGATCACCCAGTTTCATCGTGAATACCCGCTGGTGAAGGTGCGTATCGTTGAGGGTCAACTGGTGTCGATGGTGCATGAACTGCGTCAGGGCGCGCTGGATTTCACCGTTAATACCTACGATCAACATCATCTGGATCAGGAGCTGATTTTTGAGCGGCTAATGGAGCGTGACTATCAGGTGGTGATGCGTAAAGGCCACCCGATGGCGCATGCCCGCTCACTGAATGAGTTGCAGCACTGTGACTGGACGATGCCGACGCCGCAGGGTAGTTACTATCGGTTGCTGCACGATCTGTTTGGCGAACGCGGCATGGCACCGAAGATCGTGGTGACCTGCGAAACCTTTATGGCCTGCACCAGCCTGGTGGCAAAGAGTGATTTTGTCAGCATCATCTCGCGCGATGTCATTGAGGATCCGACGCACGGTGGGCAACTTATTGCCCTCGATCTTGACGATCCGTTACCAAAAGCCACCTTCTATTTGATCCAGCGGAAAGACACCGCGCTGACCCCAATGAGCGCTTATATGGCCCAGCTGTTCCGCCGCTATTGTCAACAAAAGTAAGATTGTGTCCTGGATTGTCAGCAAAGTTAAGAGTGCGGTTTGGCTCGCAGCTTTTTAAAAATTGCGCATTACACTCGCTCCGTACGTTTACGTTAAGGAGAACCGACCATGCAAATTACACCTTATTTGTTTTACAACGGCCGCTGTGAAGAGGCGATCGCCTTTTATCTTGCGGCCACTGACGGCGAACTACTGTTTAAAATGACCTTCGGTGACATGCCGGATGAAACCCCTGTTGAGGATGAGGGCTGCCCCTCTGGCGTGACCTTCTCGCCAGAACAAATCATGCATGCCCAGCTGCGCATCGGTCAGGGTGAATTGATGATGAGCGATGGCGCACAGCAGGCAAACTACGCCGGCTTTTCCGTATGTTTATCGACACTCGATGAAGCGCAAGGAAAACGTTGGTTTGATGCTTTATCCGCAGGCGGAGAGGTGACGAAAGCGTGGGAGCCGACATTCTGGGCGCACGGTTTCGGCATGTTCACCGATAAGTTTGGCGTGCCCTGGATGGTGAGTGCGGACATGCCGCAGAGTTAAACCGGAACAGTTTGTGACCAGGTACGCATAAATGCGTACCTTACAAGGGTCGCCAGTGATGGCGACCCTTGTATTCATACGAATTAGAAGTTGTAACCCACGACCAGATAGTAACCCCAGCCCGTCGATTTCACTTCAAACGGACCGTTGCCGAAGTTCAGCTCCTGCCCATCCGCCCACTGACCGCCATTGTGGAAATAACGTGCCACGGTAGAAACGTGCCAGTGATCGTAGTTCAGCGACAGAATGTGGCTGGACGCGATCGAATTGCTGGTACGTGATGGACCGGTCTCATCGCGCAGGTCTGAACCCCAGTCGAAGTTGGTGAAGCCGATGTAGCTCAGCTTGCCGCCCCACAGATCGGTAATCGGCACAAAGTATTTCACTTTGAAGCGATAACCATCCCAGCTGTTTTCGTTCGCTGCACCGTAGTTCTGCCACTGGTATTTGGCATACACGTTCAATGACAGACCGATATCGCTGTGGGTATCGATGTCGGTACCCAGACCCATGTACCAGGTGTTCTGACGCTGTGAAGCGTTACGACCCATGTCATAGATGTAGTTGTTGGCGAAGTACCACTCTTTAAACGGACCAAATGCCAGGCTGGTACCGGTCAGTTTATCGATAGAGAAACGCGGTTCAATTTCCATGAACAGCGGCGAACCGTGGTCGAAAATGCCGTTCGCGTTGCTGTTACCCACGCCGAAGAAGTTGGTTAAATCCGCATAGCCGTAAAAATCGAACCAGTCTTTTTTAGCAAAGGCTTCGTATTCGAGATACACGTCATTGTTGAACTGTGGTCCGAAACGGGTGTGTGTACTGCCCACCACGTTAACGCTCTGATGCCACCAGTCTGAAAGATACTGCGGATCGCTGTCTGCCGCTTGTGCCGCGCCGGTCCAGCTGCTGGCCAGTAAGGCCCCTGCTATCAATGCTTTAAATTTCATTATTTTATTAACCACATGCTAGTGATCGCCGCAGATGCGTCGCGATCGAGTGAAAGCGATCCCAGGGGATGGGCCGTGAGTTGTTTTTTAACCGGTCTAATTCGCCGAATTTTCAAGTGTGCGTAATGTGCCTGTAACACAGCGATAGGAAATAGATTTTGATCACGTTTGTCAAAAAATGTTGCATTTTGATTCATTAAAAATGTGACTATGATCACATAGTTGCCGTGTAGCGAACGGAACCCCGCAACCGTTTACGTTGTCGCGTACAACCGCAAAGATCTCAGATGAAGAAAAAGAACGTAGCGGCACGATTCATCGTGCGCCTTTAAAATATGACGTTGGAAAAAGCGTGGTTCGGCGCGCCTTTGGAATTGGCGGCAGAAAATGCGTGGTTCGGCGCGCCTTTGGAATTGGCGGCAGAAAATGCGGGGTTCATCGCGCCTTTGGCATTTGATGGCGGAGAAATGTCCGGTGCATCGCGCCCAGGAATTTGAAGCGGAAAAATGTGTGATTTATCGGGGATTGCGAGTTTGAAGAGTAAAAGACTCAATACGTTGTGCCGCTACCGTGTTTGTTATTCAACACAGTAGCGCACGTTGATCATGGCAGGGTAACACGCACCTGCAGGCCGGAAATTTGTCCCTGGGCGTTATGGCAGTTCGACAGCGCGACCTGCATCTGATGCTTCTGCGCTACGCTGCGCACAATCGACAGACCCAAACCGCTGCCTTGCGCCTGAACATCTGGCGAACGGGTGAAGCGATCAAAGGCGCGTTCGATAAAGGACTCCGGCATGCCCGGCCCGTTATCGACGATATCCACCACGGTGTGATTGCCCACCCGATGCAGCAGCACATCCACCAGGCTGCCTTCCGGCGTGTGCAGCATCGCGTTGCCGATGAGGTTATCAAACAGGCTACGCAAATCGGAACGGCTGGCGTGCAGGCGATAGTGCGTGGTGCCATTAAAACCGATATCAATGCCGCGTTTATCGGCGACCACCATCAACTGCTCGATGCTCTCTTTCAGCAAATCATCGAGCTGGATGGTTTCCACCGTGGCCACCACTGACTGATCTTCCTGGCGCGAGATATTCAGCAACTGCGTCACCAGATGGCGCGTCCGCGTGACGCCGGCTTCCAGCTGATCAAACTGGCGACTGGCTTCACCAGGCTGAATATGCTGGCGCAGATTTTCCAGCTGCAAGGTGACGGCGGTAACCGGCGTGCGCAGTTCATGTGCCGCATCTTCAAGGAACTGTCGTTGCGATGACCAGGCTGCCCGTAGCTTATCGAGCAGAGAGTTATAAGCAGCGACCAGCGGCAGCACTTCATCCGGTAAGCCATCCGGCGATACCGAGTGTGGATGCAATGTTTCTTGTGCGGCAATCTGTCGCGAGGCAACGCGCAAATCTCGCGTGATGGCACGTACTACCAGCCAGATCACCAGCAGTGACAGCGGCATCATCAGCATTAAAGGAATGATGGCGGACAGCACCCGCTTCACCATCAAACTTTTCATGTAGCCGATGTTGTGTAAAACCTGAATATTACCGATTTCACTGCCCAGTTCGCCGGGACGGGTATACACGCGCCAGTCACAGTCATCGCCACAGTCGCCAACTTTTAAATCGGACCAGCCTTTTTTTGCCTGCAGCGGCGCCTGTAAAGCAGGCCATGAGCTGGCGCGCAGATGATTGTTGGTGTCCCACAGCTGAACGATGTAGGTGCTCTTCAGCTTTTCTTGCTGCATCACCATTGGCATCAGCGCAGGCATGCGCTGGCTGGAGGACCAGGCATCAGCAATCTTGGCGAGCTGATCGTCCTTCATGGTGCCCATCATGTCGCCATAACAATGGTAGAAATACCAGGTGACGCCGCCGATCATCGCCAGGTGCAGCAGCACCAGCGTGGCGAGCAGTTTGTTACGCAGGGAGCGCATAAAAGTGAAAGGTTTCATATTGCCGGTACTCGCCAGCCCAAACCGCGCACGTTGCGAATCACTTCGTTATCGAGCTTGCGGCGCATGCCGTGGATCAGCACATCAACGGCGTTGCTGGTGACTTCTTCACCCCAGCCGTAAATGCGGTTCTCTAATTGTTCGCGTGACAGGATGGCACCTGGTCGCTCCAGCAGAGCGTAGAGCAGGGCATATTCGCGTGCAGTCAGCTGTTCGCGTTGGCCTTTGTACAGCACTTCGCGCGTCATCATATCCAGCTGCACATCGCCACTGCCTAACAGGGAATCCGCCGCTCCGTGACGACGTCGGGTGATTGCACGCATGCGCGCCAGTACCTCTTGCAGATCAAAGGGTTTAAGCAAATAGTCATCGGCGCCGCTGTCGAGTCCCTGAATGCGTTGTTGCACTGTGTCACGCGCAGTCAGCACCAGCACGGGCGTCATATCGCCACGCGTACGCGCACGCTTCAATACGTGAATACCGTCTTCCCGCGGTAAACCGAGATCGAGCAGCACGCAGGTATAACCGCCTTCGGCCCAGGCGTTGGTGGCAAATACGCCATCGCGCACCCAGTCCACCGACCAGCCCGCCGCTTCCAGCGCCTGCTGCAAGTTGGCGCCAATCATTTCATCATCTTCTACCAGCAGCACACGCATAGAGTTCTCCCAAACTGATGGACGCAGTGTAGCGCCAGATAATTAGGCTAGAATTACCCTCCGTCATACTTCCCGCTGCAGAGGCGTGAGCTGCGAGCGTTCACCCCCTCACTGACTTATGCAAGCCTCTGAGGATTCACGCTCTTGCTGCCTTTCTGCCGCTGAACTTATTTAGGCGGAGCACCCACTTTCCCCCTTGCTAATTCTGCGCTAATTTTCTGCTAATTAAGGGATAAATTTAGCGCGCTACAGTGACTGCACTGGACATATTGTCGAAGCAGGAGGTTCCCATGAATCAGCGCGAATTTATCCGTAGTTTGCTGGACTGGATTGAAGACAACTTAGGGCACGATTTGCATCTGGATGAAGTAGCACGCCGCTCGGGATACTCCCGCTGGCATCTGCAACGTCTGTTCCGTCAGCACACCGGTTTTTCTCTGGCAGAGTACATCCGTCAGCGCCGGTTGACTGAGTCCGCGCTCACGCTGATCAACAGCGATGAAGCGATTCTGCAGGTGGCGATGAGCTACGGGTTTGATACCCAGCAGGCCTATACACGTACATTCAAAAACTATTTCAGCGTCACGCCGGGCCAGTTACGCCGCCAGCGCCGCGTTGAACAGGAACGCTTATTGTTCCCCTTAGCGGTGGCCAGTTGATCGATGACGCTAAGATTAGCTCGCACTGGAGACGTAGCGGCGCAATTTATTGCGCAGTGAATCGCGAAGGCGTTACACGATAAATTACGCCGCTCCGCAATGTGCGCTGATTAAATTCGGTGCTTATTGCTGCTTTTACTTTTAAGCTGCTGTTCTCAGTTTGTTACTCATCAGAGAACATGGACAACAGCGACAATCTCACCGCCATGATGCTGTTTGCGCGCGTCGTTGAGCGGCAAAGTTTCAGTGAAGCCGCGCGAACCTTAGGCGTCTCTAAATCCCATGTCAGTCGCGAAATCGCGCGGCTGGAAGTGCGACTCGGCATCAAACTGCTGCAGCGCACCACGCGGAAAGTGGCGTTGACCGAGCTGGGTCAGGCTTACTATCCGTTTTGTACCCGCATGCTGGAAGAGATGCACCGCGCCGATGCGTTTGTGCAGCAGGTTCATCAACTGCCCGCAGGTAATGTGCGCTTACAGGCGCCAATCACCTATGGCTGCCAGTGCGTCGTTCCCACTCTGAATGACTTTATCCGCCGCCACATTCATATCAACGTCGATCTCGACCTCACCACCAGTGACGATCCACAGCCCAGCGCGGATGTGGCAATAGTGATTCGTGCGCGTGCGCCGGAAGTCGCTAATTATCGCGAACTGAGCACCATCGAGTGGGGACTCTATGCCACGCCGGATTATCTGGCAGCGCATCCCGCTATCGACCATCCAGAGCGCCTGACACGTCACGATTTGTTGCTGTTCCACGGACCCGCGCATACGGCCGCACTACCGTTTCGCCGCGATAAACAGCGACTGGCGCTGGATGTGCACAGCCGTTTCCGCGCCAACAACAGCATGGCGCTGCTGAATGCGGCGCTGGCCGGCACCGGCATCGCTTATTTACCAGCGTATATGACGCAAGAGGCGCTGGGGCGCGGCGAGATCCAACAGGTGTTGCCCGAGTGGCAAATGGACCGTTTACACAGTTATCTGCTGCTCAAAGAGCTGCCGCAACCCTCATCCCCCGTGACGTTGCTGTGTGATGCGTTAATCAATGCCTTGAGCGGCAGTTAATTGTTGTTGCCTGACAACAATATTACGCTGGTTGGCAAATATCTCTCTCTCCCTGTTTTATGTCGTGCTCCGCTGTTAGCCTGCTAAAAAAGCAAAAACAGGGAATGACTATGTCGCAATCATCAACAGTGTTAGCGCCTGAGCAGCAACACTGGAAACGTAATTTGTTTGTCTGCGTGCTGGGTTCGTTCAGCACCATTGTGGCGATGACGTTGCTGCTGCCGTTTCTGCCGCTGTATGTGCAGCAGCTTGGCGTGCAGGAACCTGCCGCGATTGCACGCTGGTCGGGGGCTGCGTATGGTGCCACTTTCCTCAGCGCCGCGTTAACCGCGCCGTTGTGGGGAAAACTGGCGGATCGCTATGGCCGCAAACTGATGTTGATTCGTGCCAGCCTCGGAATGGCGATTGCCATGTCGCTGATTGGCATGGCGACGGCGCCGTGGCAACTGGTTGCCTTGCGTTTGCTGGCGGGATTATTGGGGGGCTACGCATCGGGTTCAACCATCATGGTCGCGGCGCAAACGCCAAAAGAGCAGACGGGTTGGGCGCTGGGTGTGTTGTCTTCCGGCATTATGGCGGGTAACGTGGTGGGGCCACTGCTGGGCGGGGTGTTGCCACCGCTGATTGGTATTCGCCATACCTTCTGGCTGACCGGCGCCGTGATTTTCCTCGCCTTCCTTGCCACCACCTTTTTATTAAAAGAAGCGCCGCGTCAGCCGGGTAAAAAGACGGTGCAAACTCACGATGAGAGTGAGAAGCCGGTCAATCTGCCACTGGTGCGACTGATGTGGCTGTCCGGCATGCTGCTGATTTTTGCCAATATGTCGATTGAACCGATTATCACGCTGTATATCGGTCAGTTCGTGCAGGGCGATCATGCGATTACGGTGACGGCGGGCGTGGTGATGGCGGCGGCTGCACTGGGCAGTATTCTCTCTGCGCCGCGTTTGGGGCGCCTGGCGGATAGAATAGGGCATGGCCGCGTGCTGGTGTATGGCCTGGTGGCCTGTGCTGTGCTGCTAATACCTCAAGCATTTATCACCGAAGCCTGGCAGTTAGTGGTGCTGCGTTTCCTGATGGGCATGGCGCTGGGCGGTTTGATGCCGTGTGTAACGGCGCTGATTCGCCACAATGTGCCGCAAGGGCAGGTGGGGAAAATGTTGGGGTATTCGACCTCGGCCCAGTATGTCGGTCAGGTCTCAGGTCCGTTATTTGGCGGATTTGTTGGCGGTGCTTTCGGCATGCGGCCAGTGTTTCTGGCGACTTGTGTGATCATGGCGCTGTGCGCGCTGTTAAATGCGCGGGTGTTAAAGAAGCCGTAACGGCGACAGGTATGGCGCTTCGAACAACCTTTAGCTTCTTCATAATGACGCGATACGCCAGAGCGCAGGCAGTGAGACAATAAAAAAGGCGGGCTTCGCAGCCCGCCTTTGTCACATCAAATCAGAAACTTATTTAGCATCTGGCAGTGCGTAGGCAATGACGTAATCGCCCAGCTTAGTACCAAACGAACCGTGACCACCCGCAGCAATGACAACGTACTGCTTGCCATCCACTTCGTAGGTCATCGGTGTTGCCTGGCCACCGGCTGGCAGACGTGCCTGCCACAGCATTTCCCCGGTGTTGGTGTCGAACGCGCGCAGATAGTTATCGGCAGTCGCACCAATGAAGAACACGTTACCGGCCGTGGTAATTGGGCCGCCCAGCATTGGCATACCCATTTTGAACGGAACCGGAACCGGCGCGCTGTCGCGAACGGTACCGATACGTTTTTTCCACACGGTTTCGTTGGTTTTCAGGTCAACCGCTGAGACATAGCCCCAGGCCGGTTGTTTACATGGCAGACCCAACGGAGACAGGAACGGATTCAGCTCGACGCCGTACGGTACACCGTACTGTGGCTGAATACCGGTTTCAGTACCTGAACCGCCTTTGTCATCGGCTGGTGGCTCGATCGGGTTGCCCGGACCGCGTGGCACCAGTTTAGAGACAAACGGCAGCGCCATTGGGTTAGCAATCGCGATCTGGCGATGTGGATCTACCGCGATACCGCCCCACTCGAACATACCGAGGTTACCAGGGAACACCAGCGTACCTTGCTCAGACGGCGGGGTGAACGGACCTTCGTAGCGCAGACGCTTGAAGATCACGCGGCACACCAGTTGGTCGAACATGGTTGCGCCCCACATGTCCTTGTCCGTCAGATTGTTCTTCGGACGGAAGGTCAGTTCGGAGTACGGCTGAGTTGCGGATACATGATCACCTTTCGCAGCGCCCTGTGGCACTGGAGTTTCCGGTGCGGGGACAACTGGCTTACCGGTACGACGATCCAGGACAAAGATGTTACCGGTTTTGGCCGGGGCATAAATCACCGGAACGGTGTTGCCATCTTTGTCAGTGATATCGGCCAGCGTCGGTTGTGACGGCAGGTCCATATCCCACAAATCGTGATGCACGGTCTGATACGACCACACCAGCTTGCCGGTGGTGGCATTCAGTGCCAGTACGCTGCTCGCGAAACGTTCCTGGTCAGGCGTACGGTTACCACCCCAGATATCTGGTGTCGTCACGCCCATTGGCAGGAATACGGTATCCAGTTTTGGATCGTATACTGCCGGTGCCCAGGAGTTCGGCGAGTTCATGGTGAAGGTATGTTCATCATCTGGAATCGCGTTGGGGTCTTTCGCGCCCGGATCAAACACCCACAGCAGTTTACCGGTGTTCACATCAAAGCCACGAATAGCGCCTGACGGTTCACGGGTAGAGTAGTTATCAGTGACCGCACCGGCAATCACGATAGTGGTATCCGTGATGATCGGTGGTGAAGTCGGCTCATACTGGCCTGGGGTCAGTACCGGCTGTTTGTGCTGCAGATCCAGCTCACCGTTGTTACCAAACGCGGCACAACGTTCACCGGTTTCGGCATCCAGCGCGAACAGACGACCGTCGTTCACTGGCAGATAAATGCGACGTGAACACAGCGCAGGCTGGGTGTTAGACGCATCCGCTGCTGCTGGCATTTCATGGTAAGAGACACCACGACAGGTCACATGCTGGAAGGTTGGATTCGGTTTTAAGCCCGGATCAAATTTCCACTTCTGCTTACCGGTTTTTGCATCCAGCGCAAACAGAATCTGGTGCGGTGAGCAGAGATACAAGGTGTCGCGGATTTTAATCGGCGTCACTTCGTCGGTGATTTCACCTGGGTCGTTCGGGTTTTTCAGATCGCCCGTCTGGAACTGCCAGGCTACCTGCAACTCTTTCACATTACCGGTGTTGATTTGCTTCAGTGGAGAGAAGCGCGTGCCTTGCTGGTCACGCGCGTACGCAGGCCAGTCAGCATCCTTGATGTTGCTCAGCGGCTGCGCTTGCGGGGCATTATCTGCCGCCGCTGGGATTTCACCGTTCAGCTCCTGCGGATCGTGGAACACTGCCCACGCCAGCACCAGCACGCTGGCAATCAGCGCAACGGCCATCAGACCCAGCGCGCCTTTACCTGCATGATTCAGACCGCGATACACAAACGGCAGAATCAGCCAGATGCCGAAGATCACCAGCACATCGGTACGTGGTGCCAGCGCCCAGAAGTCGAAACCAACTTCCCAAACGCCCCACACCAGCGTTGCCAACAGCAACAGTGCATACAGCATGATCGCTGCACCGCTACGGCGCCACAGCAGGATAGCGGTGATCAACATAATCACACCGCCAATAACGTAGTACCAGGAACCACCAATTGCGGCTAGCCATACACCGCCTACCAGCATAAATGCGCCTGTGAGCAGTGCGAACAGCACCGTCAAAAAGCGAATCACGCCAAAAGATGAGGAAGCTTTCCCCATAATATTAACCTCTTTCTTTGCCATAAACTTAAAAGGAAACAACGCATTAGGTTGTTTCCCGACATAGAGTACGAAGTGACTTAAAATGTTCGATCGCAGCGCTTCCGTTACGCCAGATGATCCCTTTGCGTTAAATTTTATCTTAAAAACGTTAACGGGTTTGATTTTTTTAGTGCTTTGCGCTTGTGGAATGGTAGTAGTGCGACATTTTATGAGGAGATTCTAACGTTATGCCCGAAGAGATCGGGACATAACGGCAAGAGGCGGCATTTCGTGTAAGCGTTTACACTTCAAACAGGGTGTTGCTGGTGCGTTGTTCCTGACAGCCAGAAAGTTGCAGGTCTTCATAGACAGACAACGGCAGAGTTAATTGCGGAGTGCGTAATATCACCTCTGCTTCTCTTTCCCGGCAGGATCCGAGCAAAAAGGGAAAGCTGAACTTGAGATAATTATCATTGAAGAAATCATCGTTCAGGACAATTCCACTGAAGGGAAAAGAGGCAATATTCTTCCAGCACGTTCCTGGCGGAGCCAAATCATAAAGCCAGAATGCGTGATGCTGTACGGCTTCTCGCAATGCCGCTTCATGCTTAACTAAACTGGCATAATTGATAGCAAGGGAGACATTTTCCATTTGCAGGCTGGGATAATTTTCTGGCGCCTTTAAAAAGCGCGCAAGACTATTTCCCACTAAAGGGATAATTATTCGTTCGGGCGCATCGGGCAACTGATTGTGCAGTGAAATTATGTTGCTTCCGTTAAGTAATACTGTGCTTTCCTGTTCACAATGCATAAAGGGTGCTGAATAACACACGCCCATCAGTGCCCCGTCGAGGCGACGGATACGCTCAGTAACATAAGGATTGTATGAACTGTTTTCCATTTATCTCTATGAATAAATTAATTAACTGGAACGTCTTAATTATTATAAGGACGGCAAGGTTGCTGTGATCTTTACGCTTCCAATATAGATCGAAATGTTTGTTAAGGTCACCTTTTTTAGCTGTCTCTGATAGAGAGATATGGCGGCTAAAAGATGTATTTAATATTGAGTTATTGGAATTTCTGGCATGATTCAGATATTTTCAGGTGAAAACAATCAGCCTGCTAATATTCAGAACTCTATGCTTAGTTAAATTTTAGATAAGCAACTGTTTTTAAAGCGCACGGCTAGCCATTGCTTGCCAGCGTCAGATGTCGCACTCTGTGGCCGCAAAATGATAATGAGAGTCGGTAAACGGCTTTTCACCAGGCTGGTGCAATGATGCTGGCCGGAAGATGATTTAGGATGGGATAAAATATGGCTTCACCGTTATCCGCAGCAGAAGACTCTCTGTTGCGGCACAGGTCGTTTGTCGCCTTCTGGCTGGCGCGCACCTGTTCATCGTTTGGTTTCCAGATGTTCTCCGTGGCGGTTAGCTGGCAAATCTACGCCCTTACGCACAGCGCGATGGCGTTGGGGATGATTGGCCTGATGCAGTTCCTGCCTTCGGTATTACTGGCTCTGCCGGCCGGCCATCTTGCCGACCAGTTTGATCGCCGCCGCATTGTGCTGGTCGGGCAATTGATTGAATGGCTAGCTCTGCTTGGCCTGGTGGCACTGACGCTGATGCACTGGGCGGATAAAATTGAAATTTGGGGACTGGTGTTTCTGATCTCCGTGGCCAAAGCGCTGGAGTGGCCGTCGATCACGTCGATGCTTCCTGCGCTGGTGCCTCCACCGATTCTCGCGCGTGCCATGGCGGCGAGTTCAGTGGGCGGCCAGGCTGCAGTGATCGTCGGCCCAACCTTAGGTGGCCTGCTGTATGTGGCCGGTCCCGAGGTGGTTTACGGCGTCTCCGCCCTGTTTTATCTCTTCTCTCTGGTGTTGGTCAGCCGCCTTCGCTATGAACGTCCACCCCAAACGCGGATGCCGATGAATCTCACCACCATGTTTGCGGGCGTGCGTTTTATTCGTGAGCGCAAAGATGTGTTGGGTGTGATCTCTCTCGATCTGTTCGCCGTGTTACTGGGAGGTGCCACCGCGCTGTTGCCGATCTTCGCGCAGGATATTCTGCATACCGGCCCCTGGGGATTGGGCATGCTGCGCGGTGCACCTTCTGTAGGGGCGCTCATTGTTGGCGTGTGGCTCAGCCGTCACAAGCTGGAAAAACACGTCGGCATGATTATGTTTGGTTCGGTGGCGGGCTTTGGGGTCGCCACGCTGGTGTTCGCGCTCTCCACGCAATTATGGCTCTCTCTGCTGGCGCTGGCCGCGCTGGGTGGGTTCGACATGGTGAGCATGGTGATTCGCGGCGCGCTGGTGCAGCTGGATACGCCGGATGACATGCGCGGTCGCGTGAATGCGGTCAACGCCATCTTTATTAACACCTCAAATCAGCTGGGCGAGTTTGAGTCAGGCTTGCTGGCGGCGTGGATGGGGGCGGTGCCTGCCGCAGCACTTGGCGGGATCGGCACGCTGGTGGTGGTGGCGGTGTGGATGACGATTTTCCCGCATCTGCGCAAACGGCAGAAGCTGGAGAATGAAAACGCAGGTTAAGTGCCAACAAAAACCGGCTCGCGGGCCGGTTAATGATGTCACCACTCTGCACTGCCATGAAAAGCCCCGCGCAAAGGGGGATCTGCGCGGGGGAGGTTGACCTTATACGGTCGCGGTTTTCCCCAGGCTGGCGTCAAATTGTTTCCAGCTGTCTGTCATATCCACCACGGTTTTCGATTTTCGTGCTTCATCGATTTTGATCGCGGTCAGACCCGCTTCCAGTGCATCCACCACGGATACTTTCAGTGGCGTTCCCTGTTTAATGTGTTTGACGATCTCTTCAGCCATCAACGCATCGGCACCATAGTGACCGTCATAAGCATTGCCGCTGTAGGTGGTATCGACTTCACGCTCGCCGGTACGGGCGTTGTGTACGCGGAAGAAGTTACGCACAAAGTCGCCCTCGGCCATGCCGTCGGTGCCCATCACGCAGAAACGACGAAATTCATCCGGCACGTTGAGGTTGGCGTGGAAGGCGAGAGTTGCGCCATTGGCGTATTCGATCAGCGCCGTCTGGTAATCGACGATATCGGCGTCGCCGTCAAACACCGCATCCGTGCTCGACCAGCCGCTGGGCTTCACGTGATACACCTCTGATTGCGGCGTGACAGCCCCGGTGGGTGCATGCTGCGGGGTGAAGTTCTTACGTCCACCAAAGCTGGCAACGCGCACCGGGCGTTCACCGACCAATCCCTGATAGAGATCGATGTCGTGGCAGCATTTTTCCAGAATATAAGGACCGGCGTATTTTTCCAGACGTCGCCAGTCGCGCTGGAAGAAGGCGCCGTGATAAGGCTTGATGTGTTCAGTGGCTTCGATTGAGGTGATTTCACCGAGACGATTTTCATCGCGTGCGTTCAATAGATCGTGATACAGCGGTGAGTAACGCAGCACCAGGCCGACCAGAATGCGCTCATGGCCATATTGTTGTACCAGTTGCGCCATCGCCATCGTCTGCTCTTCATTGATCACCACCGGTTTCTCGGTAAACACGGTGTAACCGGCGGCCAGCCCCTGACGGATATGCTCGAGGTGCATAAAGTTGGGTGACCCCACCAGCAACAGATCGAAACCACCGTGCTGGAGCAGCGCATCCACGCTGTCGAACGCCTTCCCGGCATCAATACCGAAGGTGTGAAGATTTGGCAAGCCAGCGGGAGCCGGATCGACGTAACCCACCACGGAGAACTCTGCGTCAGCTTTGTTGAACTCTTTCACCACATGGGAAAGACGAAAGCCCAGACCAATAATGCCCACTTTCATGTTGTACCCCTGAAGCCCGTTGCTTGTTAGCTGCCCGACCCATCAGGCTGCTGATAATCTGACCATTAACTTATTACGGCAGAAAAACTAATGTCAATCCGTAACGCCGATCTCAAATTGGTACTTTTTGTTATCTTTATGTTTTAAATGAATATTAATTAACTATACGGAATGCGTATTTATTTGTGATTGCGATTTAAGTTTTTTTCCCCTATCTTTCGCACATCTATAAGCATCATGCCGTTCGTGGCAGGCAGGAGGAAGCGCGTGCAATCACTTTTGCTGGGTATTGATGGCGGTGGTACACACTGTCGCGGGCGCCTGACGGACCACGCTGGCCACGTGCTGGCGGAAGCAACGGGCGGGCCCGCCAATGTCTGGTCGCAGTATGATGCCGCCATCAACGCCATTGAATCGGTCATCGACACGCTCTTTCAACAAGCGGGGCTGGCTGCTGATGCGCGTGACCGCACCCTGCTGGTGGCGGGTTTGGCGGGGGCCAATGTGGCATCGGTGCATTCACGGCTGCAAAGCTGGCAGCCTCGTTGTCAGGCGCGTTATCTGTTTACCGATGTCGAAATCGCCTGCGCGGGTGCGCACGATGGTGCACCAGGCGCGGTGCTGATTGTCGGGACGGGCAGCCAGGGCGCAGCCTGGGACGGCGCGCAGTTTACCCTGCTGGGTGGCTGGGGTTTTGCCCTGTCGGATGCCGGTTCAGGCGCCATCCTTGGACGCCGTGCACGGCGCTTAGCGTTGCTGGCGCACGAAGCTATCGTGCCTGCTTCAGCGCTGACTGAACGTATTATGGCGTTGCATCAACACAGCCCGGAACAGATGTTACTCTGGTCACAGCAGGCAACACCCGCCGAGTGGGGCAGCGTGGTACCTGAAGTCTTTGCCGCTGCACAGCAGGGCGATCCCCATGGCATTGCGCTGGTGCAGCAGGCCGCTGCCGATATCGTGCAGATGGTGCAACCCTTGCTGGCACGCAGTCACGGCAAACTGGCCCTGATGGGGGGGCTTGCGGTGCCGATTCAGCCCTGGTTACCGGCCGAGATTGCTGCACAGCTTGTGCCGCCGCAGGGCGATGCCTTAAGCGGCGCACTGCGCCTTGCCAGCCAGTTCAGCCAGCAACCGGCTTAGCCTCTTCTAACTTAAAAAAGAGATCCATGAGCGCTCCCAACGTAACTGCACGCATTTTGCGGCTGATTGTCGAAAATGCGCCAATCAGCCAGTCTGACCTCAAAGTCCGTAGCGGCCTGAGTATGTCCACGGTTTCGCAGGCCACCAACCGCTTGCTCTCCGGCGGTATTGTGCAGGAGCTGGGGTTGCGTCGTGTATCAATGGGACGACCGAAAACCCTGCTCGGCCTCAACCCGGATCACGCCAGTGTGGTGGGCATTCAGCTTAACGCCGAACGTAATTTGATCGTCTTAACCGATCTCAGCGGCAACATTATTGGCGAACAGCAGATCCCTTCAGGCGCGATGACCCCCAAGCAACTGGGTGATGCGCTGGCGAAGTTTTTGCGTGGTGTGGAAGGAAAGAAAGTCGGTGCCATTGGGCTTGCACTCTCGGGGCTGGTGGATGCCAGCAACGGCGTTTGCGTCTTGTCACGCGCGCTGGGCTGGAACAACGTGCCGATTGCACGCCTGCTGGAAGAACGTTTTTCACTGCCGGTCTTTATCGAAAATGATGCCAATGCCTTAGCCATGGCCGCGCTGGTATTTGGTCAATTGGGCCATGCGCAGTCAGCAGTGATCGCCACCTTTGGCAAAGGGATTGGGGCCGGAATCTTGCTGGATCGCCAGCTCTATCGCGGCCGCCATGGCAAAGCCGGTGAGATTGGTGTGTCATTGCTCGGTGATGGCTCCGAACGTTTGCTGGAAGATGTCGCCTCGTCACAGGCGATTTTGCAGCGTGTGGCAGTTTCACTGAAAGAGGCGCTGCCGCAGACGTTACGCGATCTGGATAGCCAGCCCACACCTGAAGTGCTTAGCGCGCTGGCGGAGGCCGGGCAGCATCTGGGCATGTCGCTGGCGAATCTGTCGGTGGCTTACGATCCTGACGTGGTGTATCTGGCGATGGAGCCGCAGATGGCCTCGCGCATCCTGCTCGACCACATTACGCAGAGCTTCCAGACCTATCGCCTGAAGATCACGCCGCAGATGACGCCGCTGCAGTTCCTCACTGAGTCGAATCGGATGTGGGCACAGGGTGCGGCAGGTTTTGCGGTGAATAAGCTGTTGGATTTACTGGCGGCGCAGGCTGATGAAGAGACGGTGTCTTAAAGCAGCAATAACGGTAGTGGCGAGATCTGCATCGACGTTGTTCACTCGTTATAAGGAGAGCGCCGTAGCATAACTACGGCGCTTGCTTCGTTCAGGCGCTTAACGCAGGCGCAATCCCTGCTCATCAAACAACATTCCGCGCTCAGCATTGATCTGATAGCTGACGCGGTCGCCAATCTCATGTTCTGCCGCGTTACGCTCCTCAATCACCAGTAACTTCTCCTCACCGATATCCAGGTAAAGATAGTTGGTATGCCCCAGCATCTCGCTGAATGACAAATCAGCGCTAAAGCTCAGCGTATCGGTTTCCTGCTGCGCCGGTGAGAAATGTTCGGGGCGAATCCCCAGCGTGACTTTTTGTCCTTCATGGCAGGCTGCGTCGATCTTCATGGTCAGCGTGTGAATGCCCAATGCGGGCACGCGCAACTGCACGGCACCTGGCGCGATCGTTGCGATTTCCGCCTGCAGGAAGTTCATCTTCGGTGAACCGATAAACCCGGCGACAAACAGATTGTCGGGATCGTGATACAGCGCCATCGGTGCACCTACCTGCTCAATTTTGCCCTGACGAAGTACCACGATGCGATCGGCCAGCGTCATCGCTTCCAGCTGGTCGTGCGTGACATAAATCATGGTGTTGCCCAGTGAGGCGTGCAGGCGAGCGATCTCAATGCGCATCTGTAGCCGCAGCTCAGCATCCAGATTGGAGAGAGGTTCATCAAACAGGAAAATACGTGGATGGCGGATGATGGCGCGACCAATGGCCACACGCTGACGCTGGCCGCCGGAGAGCGCACGTGGCAGGCGATCCAGCAGTTCCGTCAGATGCAGACGCGCCGCCGTCTGGTTAATCGCTTTCTCAATTTCCGCTTTGGATTTCTTCATCACTTCCAGCGGGTAAGCCAGATTGCCGCGCACCGTCATATTCGGATAGAGCGCATAGGACTGAAACACCATGGCAATGCCACGCTCGGTGGCGGGCTGGTGCGTCATGTCTGCGCCTTCAATCAACAGCTTGCCGTCGCTGATCTCCTCCAGCCCGGCAATCATGCGCAGCAAGGTCGATTTACCGCAGCCGGAAGGGCCGACAAACACCACGAACTCGCCGCTGTTAATGGTGAGATCGATACCGTGAATCACATTCACATGGTCGTAGGACTTTTTAACGCTTTGCAGATGCAGGCTGGTCATGGTGATGCCTCAATCAGAGTAGTTGGCCCATGTAGATGGCGTTGCTGCGCATAATGGGCGTGAAACCGAGACGTTGATAAAAGCCGCACACCTTCTCGTTTTGCAGGCTTACGCCCAGATAAACACCCGGTACGCCAGCGGCACGCAGATCCTGCAGCAACTGCTCAATCAGTTTTCGTCCCCAGCCGCCTTGCTGGGCTGGCGGCAGCAGATTGATGTGCAGATGTGCAGGCCATTGCGCTACCAGTTGTTCTGCAGCGGCATCTGGCTGGAGGATGGCGTCCAGCACTTTGCTGTCGAGGGGGGCTCGCGGCGTGTAGTCGCGATATTGTTGTTGCAGTGGCGGCCACCACTGCGCATCCAGTTCTGCTTCGAAGGCGCGTGTATCCGGTGCTGCCACCGCATAACCCATCACTTCGCTTTCTATTTCAAGGGCATAAGCGAAGTCAGGCGCAAAGCGCGCGTAGGGAATGACAAAGCGCAGGCCGGGCAGTGCCGGGTCGGAATAGAGCGCGGTGGCGTCAGTGCCCGCATTGGCCGTTTCTAAGCAGATGCGCGACAGGGCCGGAAAATCGCTCTCGCTGGCGCGGCGAATAACACCTTTAGCCGTCATGGTGATGCCTCTGTGGTCATGAGATGAACAGATTTTACGGTAAATAAAGCTGACTTAGTTTTCAAGGTGTAATAATTGCGCTACCGCACAACATCGAGGTAAATCCTGAGGGGGGACGGTGGCCTGAACGGCCACGTGAAGCGGCGCAGAGCCTGTGGTGCCTGTGTTCTGGGATGATTTTGCCGCAGAGGCCTCTCACCTCTCTCAATAAGTATAGAATTTTCATATGGTCTGTCAGTGGGTTAATGCGGCGGAATGGCGTGAGTGATTTGTGCTGTCGGCAGAGGCATGTCTTCTTATGGTGTGCGCTTCAGCGGCTGTCATGCAGAATTCTCTACTGCATAGCCCGCTTTTCTTCTCACAGTTTGCACTGTATCACAGAGCAAAAATTCCGCAGTGAGGGTGTTTGACTTTCTTTTTTTCATAAAGTAAGTATGAATTAACGTCGTTATTATTGCTGCTGAATCAACCTGCCAGGACATGCAGGTGTCGCGATGAAGGGATGCCAGTCATCTGTTGGAGAAACCGAGCATGATGTGTGATTCAACCAAACGTCCGTCCCGTATGAAAAGCTCACTGCGCAGTGTGTCGCGTCTGGTTTCAGCCGGGATTTTGCTCGGTGCGACCCTGGCGACGGCACAAGCGGTCACGCTGAACGAATGGGATATTTATAACTATCCGCAGCAAACCGAAGCCGTGGATGAAGCGGTTAAAGCGTTCCAGCAGAAGAATCCGGGCATTACCATCCAGCGCTCGGTGCACTCTTTTGAAGACACACGCATTCCACTGAAGCTGGCGCTGACTGCCGGTGATGGCCCGCAAATCGCGCAGGTCAATCAGGGCGGTGGCGATATGGGTTCGCTGGTGAAAGACAAACTGCTGTGGCCGCTGGACGATTATGCCAAAACTTACGGCTGGACCACGCGCTTCCCGGATTCGATCCTCAAGCGTAACCGCTGGTCTGATAAGCAAGACTTTGGTAGCGGCAAACTGTATGGCGTGGCGAGTCTCGGTGAAATGGTGGGTCTGTATTACAACAAGGCGCTGCTGGACAAAGCGGGTGTTGCGATACCGAAAACCCTGCCTGAACTGGAAGCGGCAATGGAGAAACTGAAAGCCGCGGGTACGCCGCCGATGATGCTCGGCCTGCTGGATGGCAATATGGGCCAGCAGTTGCTGAGTACCGTATGGGAAGCACAGATTGAGAGTAAAGATCGCAAAGCCCTCGACGATCTGATTTACGACGTCGGCGGCACCTTCAAAGACGACAAGCTGGTGAAAGCGGCGAGCATGATGAAAAGCTGGAAAGACAAAGGCTACTTCTTCCCTGGCTTCGAAGGCATTGGCCATGATGATGCGGCCACGCTGTTCCAGAATGGTCAGGCCGCGTTCCTGGTGAGCGGCACCTGGTATCTCGGCCAGTTTAAAGACAATAAAGATGTGCACTTCGCGGCGATGCCGATGGGTGAGGGGGTACAGCATGCGCTAATGGTGGGCGGTACCGATCTGGCGTTCTCGATCACCAACACCGCGAAAACCAAAGAGCAGCAGGATGCGGCGGCCAAATTTATCGACTACATCGTTTCCGATGAGATGGCTAACCGCTGGTTGAAAGTGGGCTTCCTGCCGGCGGGTACCAGCAAGAATGCACAAATCCCTGCGGATAACCCGTTGCTGGCGGAGACGTATCAGGTATGGGTGACCCTCAACGAGCATGATGGCCTCGGCCATTATCTGGACTGGGCCACGCCGACCATGAATGCTGAGCTGAATCAGAACGTGCAGCTGTTACTGGCCGGAAGACAGACGCCGGAGCAGATGGTCACCAATTTCGACAACAACTATCAACGTTACCTGAAAACCCTGAAGCACTGATGACGTCCGGCCCGACAGCAATGCCGGGCCGTGAATTAGCCTGCAAGCGAGTAAGGTTATGCTGAACAAATCTGCCTGGCGCAATGCGCTCTATCTTCTGCCTGCCGTACTGGTCTATGCGGTGTTTTTACTCCTGCCGCTGCTGGCCTCGCTCGGCATCAGTTTCACCGAGTGGGATGGCACCTCCTTGCCGATTTTCACCGGTATCAGCAACTACGTGCGCATGTTCCAGGATCCGGTTTTCTGGGTGGCGCTCGGTAACAACGCGCTGCTGATGTTGTTTTACACCTTACTGCCGATTGGCGTCGGTCTGCTGTTGTGCAGCTTCCTGTATGAAACGCGCAACGGCAAAGAGCGCAGCGTATTGCGTATTCTGTTTTTCCTGCCTTACATCATGCCGATGGCGGTATTGGGCGTGGTGTGGCGCTGGCTGTATAACCCCGCGTTTGGTCCTATCGATCAGTTCCTGCGCGCGATTGGCTTGCCGCAGTTGGCTCTGTCGTGGCTGGGGGATTTCACCTGGGCGTTACCGGCCGTGGGTTTTGTCGCCACCTGGTATTTCTTTGGATTCTGTCTGGTGCTGTTTATGGCTGGATTACAGCGCATGGATCCCTCGCTATTAGAAGCCGCCGATTTGGATGGTTCTTCACGGCGTCAGAAGTTTATGCGTATCACGCTGCCCTCACTGCGCCCGGAACTGCGCATTGCGCTGCTGCTGACGGTGATTGCCAGCCTGAAGGCCTTCGATCTGGTGTATGTGATGACGCAAGGTGGGCCGGGCACCTCGACCATGGTGACCAACATCTTTATGTATAAGCAGGGCTTTGATCTGCACTACTTTGGCTACGCGTCTGCGGTTGCCGTGTTCAGTATGTTGATTGTGCTGATGATCAACGCCTGTATTCATTTTGCTATTCGGGAGCGTCACTGATGCGCGGTACGCCTGTTGTCTCACGCGCACTGATTTGGATTGTCGCGCTGATGACCATCCTGCCGTTTTTAATGGCGCTGATGACTTCGTTCAAAACGCAGATGGAGCTGTTTCAGGGCGTGTTCACGCTGCCTTCATCGCTGAACTTTAAAAATTACGTGACGGCCTGGCAGCAGGGGCACTTCAACGTCTACTTTATGAACTCGGTGCTGGTAGTGATTCCGGTGGTAATCAGCAGCATTTTGCTAGGGATTCTGGCGGGATTTGGTTTTGCCTGGCTGAAAATCCCTGGTAAGAAGGTGATAGCGGCGATGCTGGGTCTGGGCATGGTGCTACCGAGCGAGGCTTTCATTATCCCGCTCTACCACGAACTGCGCTGGATGGGGCTGACGAACACGTATCTGGCGCTGATCCTGCCACAAATTGCCTTATCACTGCCGTTTACCACGTTGATGATTGCCACTGCACTGCAGCAGGTGCCACGCGAACTGGTGGAAGCGTCAGTGATGGACGGCGCATCCCGGCGCAAAATCCTGTGGGGCATTCTGGTGCCCGCCATCTGGCCCACGCTATCAACGCTGGCGCTGCTGCTGTTTATCTGGACGTGGAATGAGTTCCTGATTCCGCTGATTCTGGTCAACAAGGATGAACTGCGCACTTTGCCAATCGGCATGATGTTTTTCCAGAACAAAAACACCATTGATATTCCAGTGCTAATGGCGGGCGCGATGATTGTGATCATGCCGCTGGTGGCGGTGTTTCTGGTGTTCCAGCGCAAGTTTATCAGCGGAGTGACGGAAGGGGCGGTGAAGTAGGGGTGCGCCAGAGCACGACTCTGTGAGCACCTGCAACTGCGAACATTACAGGCCGTGGCCATTGGGGCGCCCGAGTTGATAGCGGGCGCATCCGTTAAGCCTATTTAAAGCGCTGCTGCGATCGCCGCACCCAACTCTTCCGTTGAGGCGCTGCCGCCGAGGTCGCGCGTCAGGTTAGAACCGGCGGCCAGGGTGCGCTCAATGGCATCCAGCACGGCGGCACCCGCTTCGGCGTAACCGAGGTGCTCCAGCATCATCGCACCACACCAGATCTGTCCAATCGGGTTTGCCACGCCTTTGCCCGCGATATCCGGCGCTGAGCCATGCACCGGCTCAAACAGACTCGGGAATTTCCCTTCCGGGTTGATGTTCGCGGAGGGCGCAATACCGATGGTGCCGGTACAGGCCGGGCCGAGATCCGACAGAATGTCGCCAAACAGGTTGCTGGCCACCACCACATCAAACCAGTCCGGATGCAGCACGAAGTTCGCGGTCAGAATATCGATATGATACTTATCGACTTTCACTTCCGGATAGCTCTGTGCCATGGCTTCAACGCGGCTGTCCCAATACGGCATGGTGATGGCAATGCCGTTGGATTTGGTGGCAGAGGTCAGGTGCTTTTTCGGACGCTTCTGCGCTAACTCGTAGGCAAACTTCAGGATGCGATCGACGCCGACGCGCGTCATCACAGTTTCCTGAATCACCACTTCGCGGTCGGTGCCAGGGAACATGGTGCCGCCGACGGACGAGTACTCGCCCTCGGTATTTTCACGCACCACGTAGAAATCGATATCGCCGGGCTGACGATTGGCCAGCGGCGCTTTGACGCCCGGCATCAGGCGAACCGGACGCAGGTTGACGTATTGATCAAATTCGCGGCGGAACTGCAGCAGCGATCCCCACAGCGACACGTGATCCGGTACCACATCCGGCCAGCCCACCGCGCCAAAATAGATGGCATCAAACTGGCTGAGGGTGGCGAACCAGTCATCCGGCAACATCTTGCCGTGCTCTTGCCAGTATTCAGCGCTGGCGAAGTCAAACCATTGCCACTCCAGAGAAATATCGAATTTCTTTGCCGCTGCATCCATTACACGGATGCCTTCTGGCATCACTTCTTTGCCAATGCCATCGCCAGGGATGACGGCGATTTTGTAGGTTTTGCCGCTCATAGGGTTCTCACAGGTTGCTGTTGATGTTCTGAACGCAGTATAACCATGCATCACCGGGAAATAATTAGCCTGAGCGGCAAGCCAATGTTGAATAAAAGTAGAGAATCGCGCACTTCGACTGATGATCTGGCCTTCTTTGTGCGCGTCGCCGCGCTGGAGAGTTTAACCGCTGCGGCGCGTGAGCTGGGGTTGTCGCTGCCCGCCGTCAGCAAACGTCTCAGCCACCTTGAACAGCGTCTGGGGGTGCAACTGCTTAAACGCACCACGCGGCGGCTGGAGCTCACCGCTGAAGGAAAACGCTATCTGGAAGGGGCTCGCCCTTTGCTCGATCAACTGGCGGAGCTGGAGGAGTCGGTCAGCAGCCAGGCGGCGGTGCTGCGTGGCAGCCTGAACATCAACGCCTCGTTTGGATTTGGACGCCGCCATGTTGCCCCTTGCGTGTCGCGCTTTGCGGCGCTGCATCCTGAAGTCTCGTTATCACTACAGCTCAGCAGCCAGCCACTGAATTTCATCGATTCACACATCGACATTGATATCCGCATAGGCGAACCGCCCGATGCGCGACTCATCGCGCGCAAGTTACGCACCAATCCACGCGTGCTATGCTGCGCCCCGATTTATGCGCAACGTCACGGCCTGCCTGACAGTATTGTGGCGCTGGCGCAGCACAACTGTATTTTGCTACGCCAGTACGAAAGCGATTTCGCATTGTGGCGATTGAGTGATGGCCAGCAGCAGGTGACGCAAAAAGTGCAGGGCAGCCTGATCACCAACGATGGTGAAGTGGCGATGCAGTTAGCGATGGATGGGCACGGCATTTTGTTGCGATCCTGGTGGGATGCCCAGCACATGATTGAGCGTGGCGATCTGCTGCATGTGCTGCCCGCATGGAGCAGCGCGGACGGGGATATTTTTGCCGTATGGCGGCCACAGCGTCAGTTACCCGCCCGCATTAGCGCCTTTGTGGATTTTTTGCAGTCCGCCTTGTAACTATTAAATAATATTTGATTATTTATAATCATCATTGACTGTTTGTGAGCATGATCAAACAAATCATTGGCTATTTAGCCTATAAATTGCCCTGCTTATGCGTGAATTCATTCTCATGTGAGTGAAATAAATCAATGAGCATAAACAGGGTTGCCTTTGTGCACAGACACTAAAATAACAAAACAGGCAACCTCATTAACGGCAAGCGTGAAGCCCAGCGCAGGCCACGACCCTACGTTATCAATGAGGCTAAAATGAAACAGTTTTCTGCAGAAGGGATGATGATTATTGTCGGGATCGTCATCGCGTATATTCTGTTTACCACCTGGCTGACCTGGCGCCTGCGCAGTAAAAACAGCGGCGACTTTATGGCGGGATCCAACGTGATGCCGGCTTTTGTTGTGGGTGTGATGTTAATGTCTGAGTACATTGGCGCAAAATCGACCATTGGTACCGCCCAGGCGGCGTTTGAAGGTGGGTTTGCCGCATCCTGGTCGGTGATTGGTGCCGCGATTGGCTTCCCGCTGTTTGGATTCCTGCTGGTTAAGCGTATTTATAACACCGGAAAAATCACCATTTCGGGTGCGATTGCTGAACGTTACGGCAACTCAACCAAGAACATCATTTCCCTCATCATGATCTATGCGCTGCTGCTGGTGAACGTGGGGAACTATGTGAGCGGCGCAGCGGCGATCTCGACCGTGTTGAACCTCGATCTCACCACGGCGGCCGTGATCACCGCAATCGTCAGTACCTTCTACTTTATGTTCGGTGGCATGAAGGGCATTGCCTGGGTCACGCTGCTGCACAGCGGACTGAAATATATCGGTATCCTGATCATTCTCGGCGTCGCACTGCATATGACCGGCGGCGTTAGCCCGATGATCAAAGAGATGCCGCATTTCTACTGGACGTGGGACGGTAATATCGGGGCCAGCACCATATTTGCCTGGATGATTGGCACCATCGGTTCGATTTTCTGCACCCAGTTTGTGATTCAGGCCATCGCTTCCACCAAAAGTGCCGCATCCGCTAAGCGTGCAACCTGGGTTGCCTTCTTCTTTTGCATGCCGATTGCGATTGCCATTGCGTTGATTGGCGTGGCGGCGAAGTACCTGCATCCGGATATCAAAAGCCTGTATGCACTGCCGGTGTTTCTGCAGGATATGAGCCCATGGCTGGCGGGGATTGTGACCACCTCGCTGGTGGCCTCCATCTTCGTCAGTGTCAGTACTGTGGCGCTGGCGATTGCCTCGCTGGTGGTTAAAGATTTCTATGTGCCGTATCGCAACCCGACGCCAGAGCGTGAATTCCGCATGACGCGCTGGTTGTCGCTGCTGATTGGTTTCCTGCCGTTAATTCTGGTGCTGTTCGTCCCCGAGGTGCTGAAGCTCTCCTTCTTCACCCGCGCGATTCGTCTGTCGATCTCGGTGGTGGCGATTATTGCCTTCTACCTGCCGTTCTATAAAAGTACCCGAGGGGCGAATGCCGGTCTGATTGGGGCTTGCGTGGTCACCACCGTCTGGTATCTGCTCGGCGATCCGTTCGGCATCAACAATATGTACGTGGCGTTGATTACGCCTGCAGTGATCATGGTGATTGATCGCCTGATCCCTTCGGTACAAACGCACGACAAAAAAGCACCAAAATCTTCAATGCAAAACAGTGGAGCCTGAAATGACCGATTCAACGATTACCGTCGAACGTAACGGTAACCTTCATCCGCACGCGCAGGATGCGCAGCAGCTCACGGCGATGCTGCCTTCGGTCTGTCCGCAGAATCATGCCGCTAATCTGCTGCCGCTGCCCAACGGCGATCTGCTGTGTGTCTGGTTTGGTGGTACGCAGGAAGGGATTGCCGATATCTCCGTGTGGTGCTCGCGCCTGGAACAAGGCGGCAGCCAGTGGAGTGAGGCGCAGAAACTTTCTGATGATTCGACGCGCTCTGAGCAGAACCCGGTGCTGTTCCTCGATCCTGACCAGGTATTGTGGCTGTTATGGACAGCGCAGAAGTCCGGTAATCAGGACACGGCGATTGTGCGCTATCGCCAGTCACGTGATTTTGGCCGCAGCTGGAGCGCCATCGACACGCTGCTCGATCAACCCGGCACCTTTATTCGCCAGCCGATTACGGTGTTACCGAATGGCAACTGGCTGTTGCCGGTGTTCTATTGCCGCACTCAGCCGGGCGTAAAATGGGTCGGTAATGACGACATTAGCGCGGTAAAAATCTCCAGCGATAAAGGCAAAAGCTGGCGCGATGTGGCGGTGCCGGATAGCCTCGGCTGCGTGCACATGAACATTACTTTATTGCAGGATGGCAGTTTACTGGCGCTGTATCGCAGTCGTTGGGCAGACTTTATCTACCAAAGTCGTTCTGTAGACGGTGGTGAAAGCTGGACTGCGCCGGCGGCGACGGAACTGCCGAACAACAACTCCTCAATTCAGGTGACCACGCTGAACAACGGCCATCTGGCGCTGGTGTTCAACGCCATGAGTGCCAAAGATGCCAGCGAGCGTCGCCTGTCGCTGTATGACGAAATCGAAGATGAGGATGAGGATGACGATGTGGCGGTGGCCGCTGAACCGGTGGTGCATAGCGGACGTACCGCGTTCTGGGGCGCACCGCGTGCACCGATGACGCTGGCCATCTCCCCGGATGGCGGCCAAAGCTGGCCGTGGCAGCGTCATCTCGATGAAGGCGACGGCTACTGCATGACCAACAATTCGCAGCAGAAGCTCAACCGCGAGTTCTCCTATCCCAGCATCAAGCAAAGTGAGGACGGCGCACTGCATATCGCCTACACCTATTTCCGTCAGGCGATTAAGTACGTCCGCGTTAACGAAGCGTGGGTGAGGGGCGAAAAATGAGTCGACACGCGCTGGTCACGGGTGTCAGTTCAGGTATTGGCGCGGCGATTGCCGATCATCTGCTGGCGCAGGGCTGGCAGGTGACGGGGTTCAGTCGCACACTGGTCAAGAAAGATCATCCGGGCTTTACCTCGGTGAGCGTGGATCTGTTCGATGCCAGTTTGCTGAAGCAGGCGCTGGCCGCTTTGCCAAAGGTGGATGCGCTGGTGCATGCCGCAGGCATGATGGCGGCAGCGCCGCTCGGCGATCTCGATGAGGAGCAGAGCGCGCGCCTGTGGTATCTGCATGTGCAGGTGGCGCAGATCATGGCGAACGCGTTGCAGCCGCAGATGACGCAGGGCGATCGTATTTTGCTGATCGGCAGTCGCACCTCACGCGGCGCCGCTCATCGCAGCCAGTATGTCAGCACCAAAGCGGCAATGGTTGGGATGGCGCGCAGTTGGGCGGCTGAATTAGCGCCGCAGGGGATCACCGTGAATGTGATCGCGCCCGGTGCCACTGAAACGCCCATGTTGCTGCAACCTGGCCGTGCCAGTTCACCACCCAAGCTGCCGCCCATTGGGCGCTACATCAAGCCGGAGGAAGTGGCGGCGCTGGCGGGTTTTGTGCTGTCCCCCGCTGCTGATGCAATAACCGGGCAGGAATTGGTTATCTGCGGTGGAGCGTCGTTGTAAATAGCGATTCGTGTTGTTATCCGCAGCTGATGCAATCACCGGGCAAGAGTGAATGATTTACGGTAGAGCGTCATTGTAGATAGCGGTCAATATGCTCCCCCCTCATCCGTCTTCCCTGAATCCCGTCCGGGGTTCAGGGAGTGTTGGGACGAGAGCGGGTGGGCTAAAGGAAGCACATGAACCCTTTTTAACCTATCTCCCTCGCAATGCCGTGACATCCACCTGCCAGACATTCAGTTTGTTATACAGCGCGGTACGTGAAATCCCCAGTTGCTGTGCTGACTGGCGCAGGTTGCCTTTCTGCTCACTCACCACCTGCAATACATGCTGACGCTCATTTTCCTGCAATGATGTTAAAACGCTGGATTGTGGCGGCGAGACGCGCTGCGTCATCTCTTCCGGCAAATCCGGCTTGCCAATCTCCAGCCCTTCACACAAATTCACCATGCGTTCGACCAGGTTCTCCAGTTCACGCACGTTGCCCGGCCAGTGCCACGTCTGCAAGCAGTGCATGGCTTCAGACGACACCTGCGGCGCGATACGTTTCAAGCGGGTACAGAGCGCCTGAATAAACGTATTCACCAGACCTGGAATATCTTCCTGACGTTCTCGCAACGGCGGAATGGCTAATGAAATCACGTTAAGACGGTAATACAGGTCGCGGCGAAAGGCGCCTTTTTCCACCGCATCCAGCAGATTACAGTGGGTGGCGGCAATGATGCGCACATTGACCTTAAGCGGATGCGCGGCGCCAATACGCACCACTTCACTCTCTTGTAATACGCGGAGCAGGCTGGTTTGCGCCTCCAGCGGCATTTCGCCAATTTCATCCAGAAACAGCGTGCCGCCATCCGCCAGCTCGAATTTTCCCGCGGAGCCGCCGCGCCGGGAACCGGTGAATGCGCCATCGACATAACCAAACAGTTCGCTCTGCACCAGGTCACGCGGCAGGGCGCCGCAGTTGAGGGCGATAAAGGGTTCCTGATGTCGTGGGCTGGCGTTATGGATCGCCTGCGCGAACAACTCCTTGCCGGTGCCGCTTTCACCGCTTAACAGCACGGTGCTATCTGTGCGGCTGCTGGCGCGTGCCTTCTGAATGGCTTGCTGCACGCGCGGAGCGTGGCCGCGGATCATCTCAAAGGTATAACTGGCGCTGACGCCCATTACCTGCCGCGTAATCGCCCGGATGCGCTGGTTCTCGCGCAGAGACAGCACACGTCCACCATCGGGTGCCGGCATCAATGAAATCAGACAGGAGAGGGGCTGCACGCCGTCCGGGATAAACTGCAACTCACGGTCATTACAGAATGGCATGGTCAGCAGCGATCCTCCCTGGGGTTGCAGTAACACATCAATCGGCCCGGCTTGAGGATCGAGACCACTAAAGATCTGCCGCGCATAGCGGTTTAACGTTTTGATCCGTCCGTGGCGATCGCAGACGATCACGCCCTCATTCAGGGTTTCCAGGATCGACTGTTGTTCTGCCAGCAAACTGCGCAACATTAATTGTTGTCCCACCGCTTCTGCAGCGGCCTGTACCGTGCCCAGCGTGTGCGCATTAAAGTTATCCGGTGTGGCGGTGAGTGTGAGCACGCCGAGCAGTTGGCCGCTGGCATCTCGAATCGGCGCGGCTGCGCACTGGTAGTGGCGCTTACGCAGATCGATCTTCCAGTTTTCCCCGCTCAACACATACACCAGCCGTTGCTCAATCAGGCAACGAGCTGTGCAGTTGGTGCCGAGCACCTCTTCGCTCAGGATGCTACCAATCGGCGTCAAATCAGCGCCGCAAAAATGCAGCGTGACACCTTGCGCGTCGGTGAGGTTGATATGGCCATCCGGGTTATAGGCCAGCAGGTTTTCCATTACGTTACGCGCCACCGCAATCAGCTCGGCATTGTGCGCCAGGATGGCCTTCAGCTCATCCGCAGGAGGCGAAGTGTAGATGAAGGTGTGTGGATCGATGGCGCGCTGCTGCGATCGCTGCCATGACTGCAAAATACTGCGCCGCATCCAGCCCGGTTGTTCCCCCCGGACAAAGCTGTGCCAGCCCTGCCAGAGCAAGGTATCCCATTCGCCCGCTTCAGCCCCTTCCGGCAGGCTGAAAATCGGGTCGCTTTCATCTTTAAACGGCAAACGTTCGCTGGCGCGCATCAGAGGCTCCTGGTCAATCTGGAATGTCCATTTTATTGACATGTGAAGTTGACATGTAAAGTTTATGACCAATTCAAAACGCAACGCTGTGTGGTTCCTCACATAAATTGCCCCTTTTTAGTTGGCATCTGGATTGCAATGAAATGCCTATCTCACCTGTCCCGAACGGACATATCCAAAACAGTAAGGAATGATTTATGACATTTCATCTTCAACCGGTACGTGTTGGTCTGATTGGCGCAGGGCGAATGGGCAGCTTCCACGCCGAGAATCTGGCATATCGCGTCCCCGGCGCCACGCTGGCAGCTGTCGCCGATCCGCAGCCCGGTGCAGCGGAAAAGCTCGCCAGCAAGCTGGGTGTCGCGAAAGCCTATAGCGATTTGCATGCGCTGCTACTCGATCCTGAAATTGATGCGATTGCCATTGCGGCGCCCGCTCGCACCCATGCCGAGTGGGTGATTGCCGCTGCGAATGCCGGTAAGCACGTATTTTGTGAGAAGCCAATGGCGGTCACGCTGGAGGAAGCTGACCGCGCGATTGCCGCCGCCAAAAGCGCAGGCGTAGTGTTGCAGGTGGGCTTTAATCGCCGTTTCGATACGGGTTTTGCGGCGGCGATTGCGGCAGTGAAGGCAGGCGAGAACGGTATTACGCAATTGAGCCGTTCTGTAACGCGCGATCCGGCGCTGCACGATCCGTCGCGCATCCCGCAGTGGACCATTTATCTCGAAACGCTGATCCATGATTTCGACACCCTGCTGCATTTCAACCACGGGGCGAAGCCGGTGGAAGTGTATGCCATCGCCGATGCGCTGGTGCGGCCGGACTTCAAAGATAAAGGCTTACTGGATACTTCGGTGGTGACCATTCGCTTTGATAACGGAGCGATTGCCATCGCAGAGGCCAACTTCCAGGCGGTGTACGGCTACGACGTGCGCGGCGAAGTGTTTGGCAGTAAGGGGATGTTGCAGGCGGGCCATATCACCTCTTCTAACTGTGTGCGCTACAGCGCCAGCGGCATCAGCATGGAGACCTCGCGCATGGATTCGGATCTGCTGCGCGATGCCTATGTGGCGGAGATGATCGAATTTGCCCGCTGTATCCGCACCGGCGAAACACCGCGTGCCACCGGCGAAGACGCGCGCAATGCGCTGGAGATTGCGCTGGCCTGTATTGAATCGGTCACCCACAACCTGCCTGTCAAAGTAGGAGCGCGCTAATGGCTGCTTATCAACTCTCGGTTTGTGCCGAAATGGTGTTCCTCGATCTGCCATTTGTTGAGCGTGTGAAACGCATTCACGCGCTGGGGTTTGGCGTTGAAATCTGGGGATGGGCCAATAAAGACATTGATGCGTTGGTGGCGACCGGTGCGCGATTCACCTCCATGACCGGCTACCTCACTGGCAATCTCACCGATGATGACGAGATCCAGCAGCTCTTGCAGAGTGCCGAAGCCTCGCTGGCGGTGGCTGAACGGCTTAACTGCCCTGGATTAAATTTGCACGGCACCGGGCTGGATGACAAAGGCTTGCCGGTCAAACCCGTGGAAGTGGTAACCGGTGCGATGTGGCTGAAAGCGGTCGATACCTTGCGCAAAGTGGCGCAACTGGGCGAACGCGCCGGGCGCGTGTTCACCCTGGAAAACCTCAACCTGCCGGTCGATCACCCCGGCACCCCGTTCGCGCTGGCCGCCGATACCCTGGCGCTGGTGGAAGCGGTCAACAGCCCGGCGCTAAAGATGAATCTCGACCTTTACCATGCGCAGATTGGCGAGGGGAATTTGATTGAGCTGATTCGCCGCAGCGGTTCCGTCATTGGTGAAGTTCAGGTGGCGGATGTACCGGGTCGCCAGCAGCCGGGCACCGGCGAGATCAACTATCGCGCCATCGCGCGTGCACTGCAGGAAGTGGGTTACAGCGGTACGGTGGCGATGGAGGGCTGGGCCAGCGGTGACAGCACCGCCGCGCTAGAGCAGTTCCGCGATCACTTCACGATTTAAGCGTTTTACCGCCGGGTATTTGCCTGTTGCCCGGCGTCATAACAATAAAACCTCAACCTACAGGAATCACCTCATGAACATCCGAAACATCGTGCTTTGTCTGTGCTCGCTGCTGCTGAGTTTGAGCGTCAGTGCGAAAACCTTCACCGTCGGCGTTGCGCTGGCCAACTTCGACCTTAACTTTGTCTCGATTCTGCGTACGCAGATGCAGGCAGAGCTAAAAGCCAATCAGCTCAACGGCCAGTTCGTGGATGCCAAAGGAGATGTGGCACTGCAAGTACAGCAGGTTGATGATTTTATTAACCAGGGCGTGGACGCCATCATCCTTAATCCCGTCGATACGCAGGGCGTGTTGCCGATGATCACCGCCGCGAAAAACGCCAATATCCCGCTGATTTTCGTCAATCGTAAGCCAGAAGTGAAACTGCCGGGCGACATGGCTTATGTGGGTTCTGACTCTGCATTGGGCGGGGAAATGCAGATGGAAGCGTTAGCGAAGAAGATGAATTACAAAGGTAATGTGGCGATTCTGATGGGCGCACTGTCCAATGAAGAGGCGCGCGAGCGCACCCGTGCGGTCGAAGCGGTGATCGCCAAATATAAAGACATGAAGGTGATTGAGAAGCAGACCGCCAAGTGGCAGCGCAATGAAGCCGTGGATGTGGTATCGAGTTGGTTGCTGAACCAGCGTCCGATCGATGCGATTGCCGCTAACAATGATGAAATGGCGATTGGTGCCATCATGGCGCTCAGTCAGGCGAAAAATGAAAAAATTCTGGTCGCGGGAATCGATGGCACGCCTGATGGACAGCAGTTTGTGAAGAACGGCAAGATGACACTGACCATTTTCCAGGACGCTAAAGGTCAGGCAACCGGTGCAGTACAGGTGACGAAGGCACTGCTGGATAAACAGAAAGTGCAGGAGTACAACTGGGTGCCGTATCAGACCATCACTCCGGAAAACTACGCGCAGTTTGCTGCAAAGTAAGTTGAGCGTCATGGCACAGGCGCACGACGTTGCGCCTGTGCTGCCCGGGAAATCATCGCATTCAAGTGAACCTGCTCACATCCTTCTCTTTCAATTATTCACGGTCCTAAACTTTCCCATTAACGCGCCGATAATTTCACCACTCAGTCTGAGCACTTTGCCCTGACGTTTGGGCATCTTAATCAACCTCTGGTGTGGAAAATTGCCATGATCGCAACGCCCTTGTCAGGCCCGGATGCCGCGCCGGTGGAGATGGTTTCGCTGCGACGTATTGCACAGCGCGCAGATAGCCTTGCGGTGATCCTCAACTGGGGATTGTGGCCGATTGCACTCGGCGTTGGGTGGATGAATGACAGTTTAACCGTAGCGCTGATTGCTGGCCTTGCGTTGGCACTGCTGTCGACCTTCTTTGGCACCGTCCTGAGCGGCACGCTGACTTCAAGGTTGGTGCTCTCAGCCCTGTTGATCGGCTGGGCAGGTTTACTGATTCAACTCGGCGGTGGTGAAACCGAATATCACTTCTCGGTATTTGTGTTGATGTCGGTGCTGCTGGCGTGGCGCGACATCCGTCCACTGATCATGGGCGCGGCGGCAGCGGCCACGCATCACATTCTGTTTAATTATCTGCAGGAAAACGATCTTTTCGGCGTGGTGGTGTTCCATCATCCGGGCTGGGACATGGTGGTGTTTCATGCCCTGTTTGTGGTGGCGCAGACCGCCATCTTGCTGGTGATTGCGAGTCAGATGGCCGCCGATGCACGTTCCGCGAGTGAAGTCGCGGAGCTAGCCTCACGGATCAATCAGCAGGCCGGGTATCTGACGCTGAATGCGGATAGCCAGCAGAGTGAAAGCCCGTTCGCCCGCACCTTCAGTACCACGTTGGGCACCATGCATGGCACGCTTCATCAGGTGAGTCTCGGCGTGAGCGCCTTGTTGACGGAGTCTGAAAGTATATTGCAACGCAACGCTGAACTGTCGACCCGCACCGATGAACAGGCGCAGGCACTGGAAGTCGCGGCCAGTGCGATGACGGAAATCAGCATTGCTGCCAGCTTAACGCGTGACAAAGCACAGAGTGCAAGCGAACTCGCGCGGGATGCACGTGCGGTGGCCACGCACGGAGAGGAAAATATCCAGTCGGCGATGAGCTCAATGGCGAAAATCAGCGAAGAGTCACAGCGGGTGAAAGTGATTTTAGCATTGATCGACGGCATCGCTTTCCAGACCAATATTCTTTCTCTGAATGCTTCAGTAGAAGCGGCGCGCGCCGGCAGTCAGGGGCGTGGTTTTGCCGTGGTGGCAAGCGAAGTGCGCAATCTGGCGATGCGCAGCGAGAATGCTGCGCGCGAAATTCGCCAACTGATGGATGCCAGCAGCCTGAGCACCGAACATGGCACCGTGCAGATTGAACATGCTGCACAGACCATGCGTGATATTCACAGCAGCATCAGCGGATTGTCACAGCTGGTCACCGAGTTGTCTGAGATGAGTGAACAGCAGAATTTGAGCATCGAGCAGATTCAGCAGAGCATCAACAGCATCGATCACAGCGTGCATCACAACGTTCAGCACGTGGCGGAAACCTTGCAAGTGGCGCATCAGCAGCAACAGCAGGCGAATCGGTTGCAGCAGGCGATTGCGCTATTCAGACTGGATTGATCGGCGAGACGAGCAAATCTCGACCTCTCTGGCTGGCAGGGCGCACCGATTGAAGTGCGCCCCTGTTGGCAGATTAAGCCACACCCTTGACCAGTAACACGCGATAGTTCGCGCCTTTGACCCGATGGGCTTTCGCTTCCTGATACGCCGGGCTGTGGTACCAGGCTTTTGCTGCATCAATATCCGCAAATTCCAGCACCACTACGCCTTCCGCCTCACGGCCTTCCAGCACTTCAAGATCGCCATAAAATGCCAGCGGCGTGATCTGATGATCGCCGCGTGCCTCACCGGCTTTCTGCGCGTAGGTCGTCAGCTCATCTTTATCCAGCGTTTCGTCTTTAATCATCACCACATAAGCGGCCATTACTGCTCTCCTCGCGCCTGACGTTTGTCTTCGGTGTTGGTATCGAAATCAGAGGCATCGTGGCGTTCCAGCAGTTGATCCTGTGGTTCGGCACCAAATGCCTTATTCACTTTGCGACCCCGAATCACCGCTGGACGCTCAGCGATCTCTTTAGCCCAGCGCACCACGTTTTTGTACGACTGCACATCAAGGAACTCGCCGCCGCCATAGATGTTGTTCAGCACCAGGTTGCCGTACCACGGCCAGGTGGCGATATCGGCGATGGTGTATTCCTCACCGGCGAGGAAACGGTTATTGGCGAGCTGACGATCCAGCACATCCAGCTGACGCTTGGCTTCCAGCGTGAAGCGGTTGACGGCGTACTCGATTTTTTCTGGTGCGTAGAAATAGAAGTGACCATAGCCGCCGCCAAGGTAAGGCGCAGAGCCCTGCAGCCAGAACAACCAGTTCAGGGTTTCGGTGCGGCCTGCAATATCCGCCGGGATGAAGTGACCAAATTTCTCGGCCAGATACAGCAGAATGTTGCCTGATTCGAACACGCGCAGCGGTGGCGTGACTGAGTGGTCACTCAGTGCCGGAATTTTGGAGTTCGGGTTCACGTCAACGAAACCGCTGGAGAACTGATCGCCATCACCGATGCGAATCAGCCAGGCATCGTATTCGGCTTCTTTTGCCCCGACGGCCAGCAACTCTTCCAGCAGGATGGTGACCTTCTGGCCGTTTGGCGTCCCCAGTGAATAGAGCTGCAGCGGATGTTTGCCCACCGGCAGGGTCTTCTCATGCGTCGGCCCGGCGAACGGACGGTTGGTTTTTGCGCCGTTACCTTTGGCTTCCGGGTCCCAGGTCCAGACTTTCGCGGGCTGATACTGATTTTCCGACATAATGATTTCGCCTTGTTGTGATTGCGTTTTTTGCTGCTACTGAGTGTAGCAGCGACAGATGAAGGCGATTTAACCGCGCTGGCGGTGAGATGCAAAGTGTGATTATGCGAAGTTCTCTTGCGTAAACAGCATAAAGTCGACTTTGCCGGACTGGTAGGTATCGGGCTGTTCGCTCTCTTCGAGATGTTTTAGCAATAAGGTCAGCGCCAGCTGGGCATGGCGCAGGGTGTTTTGGTCGAGTGTTAGCGTCAGCACGCGCTTCTCAAAAAGCTGGCGCGTGGTGGCATAAAGTTCATGCGTCACGTACACCACTTTGCCGCCGAGTCGATGGCGTGCCAGCGCATCGTGAATCTGCGTATTGCCGAGGCCGGTGTTGTAGAGTCCGACGATATTTTGCGATCCGGCCAGGGTTTTCTCCAGCAGGCGGCTAATGCGATCGCGTTCATCCTGCCCGGCCAAAACTTCCCGTAACCTGAGCTGCGGAAAACGCTCCGCCAGCACGGTTTGAAAACCTTCAATGCGCTGACGATGCGCCGAATAGTCGGCGCGGCCACTCACCAGCACCACATCGCCCGGTGCTTTGATCATACTGCCCAGCATCAACCCGGCGGTGCGTCCGGCTTTGTATTGATCGATGCCGACGTGACACAGGCGTGCCGCATTGGGCAGATCTGTGACCATGGTGATCACCGGTACGCCGCGTGCCTGACACGCCGCTAAGGCATCATAAATCAACGGATTTTCATGGGCGAAAACGATCAGCGCATCCATCTTTTTACTGCTGGCCGCAATGTGTGCCGCCAGCTTCTCGGGGGCGTTTTCCGGGATCAGCGTGCGATGCAGGCGCAGGCGACGATAGCCCAGCTCATCAGCCAGTCGGGCAAAGTCCTGTGCCAGCTGCTGGAAGAAGAACGAGCCATTGCCGCTGAGCAGCACTTCAATCTGCCAGCTGTGGCGATGCTCCTCTGGCAAAATACGCTTTAAACCCGCATCCCGCGCCGCCTGCAGAATTTTTTTTGTCATCGCCGGGGACACACCACCGCGATCGTTGAGTACCCGATCAACCGTGGCCACGCCCACGCCTACTTGCTTCGCCAGCTCCGCCAGCGTCAGTGCTTTCATCTGAGGTAATTCCATCAAAAACCGCGTACAGCTAGCCTGCCAGAAAGCGCTATTTTGACAACATCGGCTATTCCGAAGTGTGAACAAAAGGAGCGTTAAAATGCGGACTCCGCAACGTTTTGCCTTGATTGGCAGTGGATTTATCGGCCAGGTGCACGCTGCCAACCTGGCAGCGCATCCCGGCGTTGAGCTGGCGCTGGTGTGTGATATCGATGCGTCGCGTGCCGAAGCGGTGGCACAGCGCTATGGCGCAAAAGCGGCCAGCGTGCAGCAGGCGCTGAGCAGTGATGGGATCGACGCGGTGCTGATCGCCAGCGCTACGCCAACCCATGCCGAACTGCTGGAGCAGGCGGTGCTGGCGGGCAAAGCGGTGTACTGCGAGAAACCGATCGACCTGTCGTTGCAGCGCGCGCGGGAAGTCGTGGAAAAAATCACTCCGGTGCAGGTTCCCGTTACCGTCGGCTTTAACCGTCGTTTCGACCAGAGTCATCAGCAACTTAAATCCCAGCTGAAACAGGGGCTGATTGGTCGTACCGAGCTGATTCAGATGGTGTGCCGCGCGTCAGAATTACCGCCGATCAGTTATCTGCAAGCTTCTGGCGGCCAAATGCGCGATCAGGCGATCCACTTTTTTGATCTGCTGCGCTGGCTGACAGAAGATGAAGTCAGCACCGTTGGCGCACTCGGTGCCGCACTGGCGATGCCGGAGATCCGTGATTTTGATGTCGATACTTCGGTGCTGATCATGCGCATGCAGCAGGGCGCGCTGGCGCAATTGGATAACACGCGCCGCACGGCTTACGGCTACGACGAACGCATCAGCGTGATGGGCAGTGAAGGGATGCTGGCTTCAGAGAGCCAGTCAGCGCGGGGTGCCACCCTTTATCAGGGTAAAGGCATCACTCAGCCCGGCTTGTATGCAGACTGGTTTAGTCGGGTGAAAGAGACCTACTACACCCATCTGGATGCGTTTGTACGCCACATCGGCGGAGAGAAAATCGAAGGGCTGCCGGGATTGATCGACGGTCTGCGCGCGCAGGCGATTGCCGAGGCGGCACAGTTATCGCTGACGCGAGGTGAATTTACAGAAGTGGAGAGGGTGGCAATCTAATCCAACGCACTCTCGTAGGCGGGAGTGCTTGTTGGTGGAGAGAATCTTCCATTCAGCTCATGTGTTGAGCACTGGCACGATTTCTTCCCCCTCTCACGATGAGAGAGAGGGGGGAAAGTGCCGTGGGCCGGGTCTATTTCAGCAGCTCACGCTCAATTAATTCACGCGTTTCCACCGCCTGATACTTCATCTTTTCCGGATAGCCAAACAGCGCCGCCGAGATAATCGACTCTCCCCCGACTTTATAGGTGCGGTGGGCGAAATCCATCTCGCGCAGCGCTTCAAACAGCGCATCGAAGTTCACTTCCCCTTCACCCACCGCCACGTGCTGGTGGATGGTGGCATCGACACCCGGGGGGTTGACGATATAGCGGCAGTGCTTGGTGTGGTTCATGGTATCGGCAATCAGCATATGCGACAGATCGTCGCCCGCGTAGTGCAGCATGTTTTTCACATCACCCACGCCTTTGTCGTAATAGAAGGTATGAGGCGCGCTGTAGATGTATTTAACGTTGTCGCTGCGGAACGATTTGACGATATCTGCCGTTTCGTTGCTTTGTTCGCAGAAATCCCACGGATGTGCCTGAATTTCGACGCGGATACCTTCACGTTCGATAATTGGCAGTAACTCATCCATCGAGCGATAGAACATCTCTTCACAAATCTCCGGCTCGTTCGGGTTGCCGGAGAGTTCGGTATTGATCACCTGCACCCCCATCTCGACGGCGATCTCGATCATGCGTTTCCAGTTCTTCACCGCCGCCTGACGACGCAACTCGTCCGGGCCTGACCAGCGATAAACCGTGATAAACGATGAGATTTCCACGCCAGTGGCATTTAGCGCATTTTTGTACTCGCGCATGATTTCCCGGCTGGCTTTCGGGTGTTTATAAAACGGATTGATCTGTGGATGGGGCGATTGTTCGATGTACTTGTAACCCCATTCGGCCACCTGATGCACCATGCGTGTGATGCCCATTTCTCTGATGACATCTACATCAAAAGCGATTTTCATATTGTTCTCCTGATCGTTAAGCGGTGCGCTCTTCATTAAACACCACACCGATCTGCTTCCTGACTTCATCCATGGCGTGCAGCGTGGCCAGTGAGGTGGCCAGCGGACGGACAGGCGAATCAAGCAGCCCCTGGTGGATACACCAGGCGGTATGTTCGATTTCATGACAGAGCTGAATATAGCGATTAGTCGGTTCTTCCCAGCGCAGCGTATGGCGGCCATCGCTGGAAGTGAGACGGAAATTGCCCGGCGCATAGAACTGGCCGTCGAGATAAAGCGTGGCATCACGACCGGCGATCACGGCAGTGCCCGGTGTGTTGCTGAACAGCGTGGTGTTGAGCACTGAGTGCATGCCGTTGCCGTGGGTCAGCAGCATTGATGTTTGCCCATTCACACCGCCAGGTGCAGGCTGGCCTTGCGCCACAATGCTGTCGGGTGCGCCGCCGACCAGCACGCTGAAGCCGATCAAATAGCTGCCAAGATCCAGCATCGGCCCGCCCGCCAGATCGAGATTGAAAATGCGGTGATCCTGGGTGAAATATTCACCATGATCGGCGATCAATGTATGAACATCTCCTAACGCGCCATCGGCCAGCAATTGACGGATCACATCGTATTTCGGCGCAAAATCACACCACATCGCTTCTACGCACAAGCGTTGTTGTTTGTGCGCTTCCTGCTGTAACTGCAACGCCTGCTGTGCATTGAGCGCCAGCGGCTTTTCAATCAGCACATGCTTGCCCGCTTGCAGCGTGCGCAGCCCATCAGGAAAGTGATGATTGTGCGGTGTGGCGATATACACCACATCAATGTCCTGGCGGCTCAGCAGTGCGTCAAGGCCTTCAACGGCGTGCGGGATATCCCATTTGCTGGCAAAAGCTTGTGCTTTCTCCAGACTGCGTGACGATACGGCCACCAGCTGTTGCTGAGTATGATGACGCAACGCATTGGCAAAGTGGTCGGCGATCCAGCCGGGTCCAACAATGCCCCAGCGCAGCGCGGGGATCTGGTTTTCAAGGGGACGGCGAGGTGCAGGTAGGGTCTGAGGGAACATATCATCTCCGTTATTATTGAGTCGTTCATGTGCCGGGAGCCGATAAGGCAGATCGCTTTCACTATAGAAAGGCGCGACCGCCGCCTCTATGGATTTACTGATGCAAATCCATCAGCCCTCACCTCTGTCCTCGAACAGGAAAATATCAAACATTTATTCCGGTAGGTAATTTAATGAAATGAATCATTTCATTTTTGCGATAACGATCAAATTACTGAGAGATTCTCTATCAAATATTGAGATTTGATGACGATTTACTCCGCAATGTCTTCGCACTCCCGGTCCATTTCGGGCATTATTTTGATAACTTACTATCAAACTGGAATCTGTTGATGAGCAAAATCACCATGAACGCTATCGCCAATGCGGCTGGCGTTGGCGTCGCCACGGTGGATCGGGTACTGAATCGGCGGGCTCCGGTTCGAGCGGCCACCGAGCAGAAGGTGTTAGAAGCTGCCAACCGACTGGGTTATCGCATGGCGCCGGTTATGCCTGTCAGCGCTGAGTCGCAGTCCGCGCACGTGACGCTGCGCATGGGTTTTGTGCTGCTATCAAAATCGTATTCGTTCTATCACTCGCTGACAGATGCCCTCAGACAACAGACGCAACCGTTGCATCCTGCGGGCAGTGAGCCACGGTTTTACTGGCATGACATTGATGATGTGGCAGCTGTGGTGGCCTCACTGCACAAGCTGGCGCAAGAGGTGGATGTGATTGGCTTAGTCGCGCTGGATCACCCACTGATCCGCCATGCCATCGAGCAGATATCACGCCAGGGCGTGCGGGTTTACGCCCTGTTCTCCAACTTCTCGCCCTGCGGACATGCGGGGTATTTCGGGTTGGATAATCAGAAAGCCGGACGCACTGCCGGTTGGGTGGCCTCGCATTTGCTGCATCAGCCGGGATCGGTGGGCGTGCTGGTGGGCGACCATCGTTTTACCTGTCAGGAGAGCTGCGAAATCAGCTTCCGCTCCTATCTGCGCGAGCAGGACAGCACCCGACGCGTATTAGAGCCGCTGAAAACCCATGAGTCGATTGATGGCGGCTATCACGCCACGCGTCAGTTGCTGGAAGAGCATGCCGATCTCGCCTTAATCTACGCGCCCTGTGGCGGTATTGAAGGCGTGATTCATGCGTTACGCCAGCAGCCGCAGCGCAAGGTGGCGTTAATCTGTCACGGCCCGGTGAAAGAGGGCGAACTGGCACTGATTGACGGCACAATCACCGTGATGATTCGCCATGAAATTGAGGAAATGGTGCGGCAATTTGTCCGCACGACTCAACAAACTGTCGAATCAGGGGAGCATTTCTCTCAGGTCACGCTGCCGTTTGAGATCATCACGCGTGAGAATCTTTAGCCTCTAAGCACCGAAATCTGGCGACGCGATGAGAAGCGTCAGCCTGATTCGCTCTCCGGCTGGCTGACCGGGAATGCGTTGGCAGTACTTGAGTGGTTGGCCTGAAAGTGGCGCCAGCTATGAATTTGATAGATTATCTATCATTTTAATGATAAAAAATAACATGATCGCTATCAAAAAATGAATGTTTCATGATTGCCGTGGGTGAAATTTTTATTTGATACTTGCGCTATCCAACACCGCAAGGAACGATCATGACGATTCACATTGCTAATGCGCCCTGCAGCTGGGGTGTCGACGATCCTAAAAACCCTTTCCTGCCGCCCTGGCAGAAAGTCCTGTCGGAAGCCGCTCAGGCCGGATACAAAAGCATTGAGCTGGGTCCGTGGACCTATCTGCCGACCGATGCCGCTGAACTGCGTCACCAGCTGGAAGCCCATCAGCTTTCACTGGTGGCGGGCACGATCTTTGACGATCTGGTCAGCGAAGCCAATTTCCCGGCGATGGTTGAACTGACACACAACATCTGTCGCAACCTGTCGCAGGTTCCTACTGCCGAGAAAACCCACGCGGATAATCTGCCCGCACCTTACCTGGTGATTATCGATTTCGGTAACCCTGAGCGTGCCAGATTTGCCGGGCAGTTAGATAAAGCGCCGCGCCTCTCCAGTGAAGAGTGGCAGCGCATGATGCAGCACATCACCACCCTGAGCCAGATTGCCTGGGATGAGTATGGCGTGCGCGCGGTGATCCATCCGCATGCGGGCGGCTGTATTGAGTTCGCCGACGAGCTGGAGCAACTGGTGCAGGACATTCCACACGAGGTAGCCGGTTTGTGTCTCGACACCGGGCATCTCTACTACTCCGGTATGGATCCGATCCCTTATCTGAGCCGTTACTGGGATCGCATCGATTACCTGCATTTTAAAGATGTGAATGACGCAGTCTGGCGCGATGTGATTGCGCGTGGCGTGGACTTCTTTGCCGCCTGCGCCGAAGGGGTGATGTGCCCGATTGGCAAAGGCGCGATTGATTATCCGGCAGTGCGCGCGTTTCTCGCTGAGCGCAACTATCAGGGCTGGATCACCATCGAGCAGGAGCGCGATCCGCGCAACGCCGACACTAGCCTGCGCGACGTCACTGCCAGCCTTCACTACCTGCAATCGGTCGGATTCTGAGGAGATCATCATGATTAACGGCATTAAAGCTCTGGATCGTTCACTGCGCTGGGGCATGGTGGGCGGCGGCGGTACCAGTCAGATTGGCTACATCCATCGTTCATCGGCACTGCGTGATGGCAACTTTGTGTTGCAGGCGGGGGCATTTGATCTTAACGCCGAACGCGGTCGTGCGTTTGGCGTATCACTGGGCGTCGACGCGAATCGCTGCTATCCGGATTATGAAACGATGTTTGCGGCGGAAGCGGCGCGTGCAGACGGCATCGAAGCCGTTTCGATTGCCACGCCGAACAATACCCACTTCACCATTTGCCGTGCGGCACTCAATGCCGGTCTGCATGTGGTGTGTGAGAAGCCTCTTTGCTTCACCACGGAAGAAGCGGACGAGCTGGAAAAACTCTGCGCCGAGAAGAAAAAGATCATCGGTGTGACTTACGGTTATGCCGGCCATCAGCTGATCCAACACGCGCGCGAGATGATCGCGGAAGGGCTGCTGGGTGAGATCCGCATTATTAATATGCAGTTCGCGCACGGCTTCCATAACGAAGCGGTCGAACTGCAAAACGAAAGTACCAGGTGGCGCGTTGATCCACGCTTTGTTGGCCCCAGCTATGTGCTGGGCGATCTGGCGACGCACCCGCTGTTTATCGCCGAAACCATAGTGCCGAAACTGCAGGTGAAACGTCTGTTGTGCAGCCGCCAGAGCTTCGTGAAAACCCGTGCGCCGCTGGAAGATAACGCCTTTGTGATGATGGAGTACGACAACGGTGCCGTCGGCACCATGTGGGCCTCGGCAGTGAACTGTGGCTCGATGCACGGCCAGAAAGTGCGGGTGATTGGTGAGAAGGCCAGTCTGGAGTGGTGGGATGAGCAGCCGAACCAATTGCGCTATGAAGTGCAGGGTGAGCCGCTGCAGATTCTGGAGCGTGGTATGGGCTATCTGCACAAAAGTGCGCTGACTGATGACCGTATCGGCGGCGGCCATCCGGAAGGGCTGTTTGAAGCCTGGTCAAATCTCTATCGCCGTTTTGCGCTGGCGATGGATGCCACCGATCGCGGTGATGAGGCGTTTCTGGCTGACTTCTGGTATCCCGATGTGCATGCCGGATTGATGGGCGTGCGTTGGGTAGAGCAGTGCGTGAAGTCAGCGGATGCCGGTGCGGTGTGGGTGGATTGCTGATTGAGATGAAGTCAACAAACCGGTCGGCGGCTCTGCCGACCGGGATGCATCAATGCGAACGCAAATCGCTCAGGAAGCGCTGGGCACGTGGGTGCTGCGGTTGGGTGAAGAACTTCTCTGGCGTCGATTTTTCCAGAATTTGCCCCTGATCCATAAACCAGATGGTGTCCGCCACTTCACGCGCGAAATTCATCTCGTGCGTCACGCACATCATCGTCATCCCTTCCTGCGCCAGGCTGCGCATCACCGATAACACTTCACCGACCATTTCAGGATCGAGTGCCGAGGTCGGTTCATCAAACAGCATCACCGGCGGCTTCATTGCCAGCGCACGTGCAATCGCCACGCGCTGCTGCTGGCCGCCAGACAACTGCGCCGGATAGGCGTCTGCTTTGTGTGATAAGCCAACGCGCTCCAGCAACTCACCCGCTTGTTTACGCGCTTCGGCACGCTTCACGCCCAATACTTTCATGGGTGACATCATGATGTTCTCTGCCACCGAGACGTGGGGGAACAGGTTGAAGCTCTGAAACACAAATCCAATGCGGGTGCGTAGATGGTTGAGGCGTGTACTGCTGCCGTGAATGTCGGTGCCATCAAACACGATCTGGCCATTATCAATCGGTTCCAGGCGATTAACGGTGCGGATCAAGGTGGATTTCCCCGACCCGGAAGGACCGCACACCACCACCACTTCACCGGTATTGATTTCGGCGCTCAGGTCAGTCAGCGCCTGATACGCGCCGTACCATTTGTTGACCTGGTTAAACATGATCATCGGGCTCATAGTGGTTCCTTATTGCGAAGAGGTTTTAGTCAGCATCACCGCGGGCGCTACGCTGGGATTCGCCTGCGGCGGTTGGCGACGTTTCTGCGCAATATGCGCTTCAAGTTTGTTAGCCAGCCAGGTGAGGCTGAAGCAGATGATGTAGTAGCTCAGCGCCACAATGGCGAACACCTGGAACGGTTTGGTCAGCAGTTGATTGCTGACCTGATTAGCGGCAAAGGTCAGCTCCGGCACGTTAATCACGTAGCCGAGCGTGGAGTCTTTGATGATCGAAACCAACTGGCTCACCAGGCTCGGCAAAGTGTTAAACAGCGCCTGCGGCAGAATCACTAAACGCAGGGTTTTCAGGTGGCTCATACCCAGCGCGCGTGACGCTTCATACTGGCCGTGCGGCAGTGCCTGAATGCCGCCACGCACGATCTCAGCGATGTAGGCGCTTTCGTAAATCACCAGCGTACACAGCATGGTGGCGAAGCCGCTGATGTTGTGGCCAATCAGCAACGGGACGCAGAAGTAGGTCCAGAACACCACCATCATCAGCGGAATGCCGCGCAGCAGATACACCCAACAGGTGGCGGGCCAGCTCAGCCAGCGCCACGGCGACAGACGCGCCAGGCCGAGCAACACACCGATGGGGAAGGCCAGCAGTACTGCCAGCACGGAGATCAAAAGCGTACAGAGTACGCCGCCCAGCGGACCGTTAGGATACTGGCCCATTAACAGCAGCATGCCGTTGTCATGCAAAATGGTGAAGATCTCAAACATCGCCATTACCTCGCGTAAACGCGCTGGAAGCGGCGGGCCAGCAGCGCGCCCAAGCCCATCAGCAGCAGGGAGAAGAACAGGTAACCCACGGTTGCCACTAAGTAGGATTCGAAGGTACGGAAGGTTTGATTCTCGATATCACGCGTTACATAGGTGAGGTCTGCCACGCCAATCACCATTGCCAGACTGGTGTTTTTGAACAGCAGCACGGTGTGATTGACCACGGATGGCAGCGCATTGCGCACACCCTGCGGCAAAATCACCGAGTGCATGGCGCGGACATAGCTCATGCCAAGCGCGCGGGCGGCCTCATTCTGTCCGTCTGGAATGGCCCGCAGGCCGCTACGGATATCTTCAGAGAAGTAAGCGGCCTGGCACAGCCCGAGCGCGATAAGAGAAAATAAAAACTCGGCGTTGTAGTCAACGATCATCATCTGCAGCGATTCCGGCAGCAGGGTGGGGATCGCGAAGTACCACATCATCAACTGAATCAGCGTGGGCACATTGCGGTGATAGGAGACATACGCCTTAACCAGCCCAACGGCAAGACGATTCTCCGTCAGGCGGACCACCACCAATAGCAGGGCGAGAACCATCGCCAGCAGCCAGGCACCCAATGCCAGTTCAAGGGTGACCACCGTTCCGTCAACGATCATCTGGCCGTAATGGCCGGTTATCACACTGCTGAAATCAAGTGCCATACAGTTACCTCATTGTACGGTTTTACGCGGTGCGGTCGCCCGGTCGCATAGTGGAAAGACCGCCCGGCACCTGCAGCGTCGGGGTAATTTCGATGTTGCCGATGTTGACGGCGACTGGCGCAGACAGCGCAAAGGCCACGCAGTCGGCAATATCTTTGGCCTGCGGCAGTTCGAACCCATCGATAAAGCGGCGACGCGCCTCATCGTGATCGCCTGAAACGTTGCCGAAAATATCAGTGGCTACGCGGCCTGGGCAGATTTCGGTGATGCGCACACGTTTGCCATAGCAGTCAACGCGCAGCTGGCGTGACAGGGCATGCACCCCGGCTTTGGTGGCGTGATACACCGAGTTGCCGTTGAAGTTGTAGATGGCGGCAATCGAGGTGATGTTGAACACGTGGCCACGGTCACGCGCCATCATGCCCGGCACCAGCAAGCGGCACAGGTGCAGCACGGCACGCAGATTGACATCGACCTGGGTTTCTACCACGTTTTCGTCGGCATCAAGAATCGAACCAGGATGAGAGAGACCTGCATTGTTGACCAGGATATCGATTTCCAGGTCTTTGCACAGCGCGGTCAGCGCATTGACGTCACTGACATCCACGGCATGCGGGATGCAGCCAGTGCGATCGGCCAGCGCGGCCAGTTTCTCTTTACGACGTGCCACCGCGTGCACGGTGATCCCTTCTTTGCACAGGCGCTCAACAATCGCTTCGCCCATACCAGCCGATGCGCCGGTCACCAGCGCGGTTTTGTAATCTGAGAATGGCATTTGTGTTTCCTCGTCTCGCCAGGTGTGTGTCCGGCGTAATGGGTCTTTTTTGACTTTATGCAGTTATGCCGCAAGGGCATAAGACATAAAAACTGTGAGGCGATAAGAGCCCCTTATAACCGGATTAATGATTAATTATCCGATTGAAGAATAAGAATTTCTTCATCATATTCAACCGCAGATCGCGTTGCAGAGGGGAATGGCTGCACCCGCCCTTTGCAGGGACTGAGCACCGGCACGTACAGGAGGCCGACCTGCACCATCGCCAGCAGATCCTGAGGTTCTACCTGCTGTCCAGGCTGGACAAAATCTTGCTGGCTGTGTGGGTGGCGACGCAGCAGTGTGCCGGGCAGGGGCGCGCCAATGCGATGCGTCACGGGCGGGCACGCTTGCGTTGGGATCTCCGTTGGGGATGAGAAGGAGGGCGGGTCAAACGTCAGACGCACCGACCACTGTTTGCCCTCTAACGCCAGGCTGTTAAGGCCGGATCGTTGCATCTTGCGCGCCAACGCACGCAGCGTCGGCAGCGGTATCGCAGTTTTTTCCATGGGGTTCCCGTCAAAGCGAAACACGCCCGCCGAAGCGGGCAACAGACCGAATCAATCTAGCGCGTTCGTCAGACGGGCAGTAAGAGGGTTTCGCTTTGCGGTGATAAGCGGGTCTTATCCCACCAGGGTCAGTGGATGATTCTCCACGTTGCGGCGCGACATTAGCGACAGCAAAATGGATTTCACTGCTTCAGCAGGCTGGGACAGCGGCAGATGATCTGACATGCAGAACGACAGCGAAGCCTGCACATCCGGCTCGATGATCTTCGCCATCCAGGTATCCCCATTTTTCAGCATCGCGCGTGCGGCGGATTCCGGCATGATGGTGGTGCCCAGACCGGCACTCAACGCCGCATTCAGGGTGGTTTGCGACTCAATTTCGCACTTCACGCGGTACTGCAGATTGTTCTGCACGAAGGCGTCATCCAGCACTTTGCGCATGATGTTATAGATACGTGGCAGGAACAGATCATATTGCGCGACCTGTGACAGCGGGATCTCTTTCACCGGTTTTGCCAGGCTGAACGGGCAAACGAAGCACAGATCTTCTTTCATCAGCGGCATGAAGCGCAGGCCATGGATGGTGCGATGATCGTAAATCACCGCCATATCCATACGCCCGTTCATGATCAGCTCGCTCAGGGTGGTGCCGAAGTTCTCGTTAAAATAGAGCACGATGCCAGGATGCTGCTGCTGCACTTCCATCATCAGCGGTAGCGCCAGGTTTTGCGCCGCTGTGCCCGGTGCCAGCCCGACGGAAACGCTGCCACTCAGCGCAGCGCCGACCAGATCAATCGCACTTTGCGCCTGTTCGCACTGGCGCAAAATGGACTGTGCATGGGAATAGAGTGTTTTCCCGGCTTCAGTAGGCGTGACACCGCGTTTGGTGCGAATCAACAGCTGTTGATTGACTTCACCTTCCAGCGTAGCCAGCTGCTGGCTCAACGCGGGTTGGGCTATATGCAGGATATCGGCAGCTTGCGTCAGGCTTCCGACGTCAACAATTTTAACAAAGTACTTCAGGCGACGAAGATTCATGGACACTTCCCTCAAACAGAACGCATATGCTCATCAAGCAAAGTTGATGCCAGGATAAGCTTTCGTTATTGAACTCAGACAGGAGGGTACGGCTACCGGGCCTCCTGAGGCTGGTGCTGAGCTAGTGAGCCGCCGGCATGGCGGGTGTTGAAAAATGCAGCGCTGCACCTAATGAGTGCAGTTGACCCATCAGCATTGCCAGTGACGGGCAAGGAAAATCGTGGGTTCGGGATGTAATCTGGGAAAGAAAGTAACACTTTATTAACATCCCGTCAGGCGTGCGGGCGTGACCTGTCGCGCAATTCTGAGTCAATCTGCCGCCTTTATGGCAGAAGTGTGCAGTCGGTCCAGTCATCGCTTTGTGTTATATCACCACAACAAAGCACTATTATCCGTGGCTTCGGCCCTAATCCTATGCTCAGGGAAAACTGACATCCCCCGAACCCAGGATTGAACATGCCCGAGATAGCCGATCGTTTAAAGAATGTGACCGTTTCCGCCTCCGTTGCCATGACCCAAAAAGCGCGCGATCTCGCGGCGCAGGGCGTTGATGTGGTAGCACTTTCTACCGGCGAACCGGATTTCCCCACGCCGGAACATGCGATTGAAGCCGCCTACGCCGCTGCACGCGCGGGCGACACGCGCTATCCACCGACCGACGGTACGCCTGCGCTGCGCAAAGCTATCCAGCTGAAATTCAAACGGGATAACCAACTGGAGTATGACGTCAGCCAGATTCTGACGGCCGGTGGCGCTAAGCAGATCATCTTTAACGCCATCCTGGCGACCATCAATCCGGGCGACGAAGTGGTGATCCCCACGCCGTCATGGATCAGCTATGCCGATATCGTGAAATTTGCCGGTGGTGTTCCGGTGCCGCTGCCGTGTGCGCAGGAGAATGGCTTTAAACCACTGCCAGCGGATCTGGATGCGGCGATCACTGACAAGACCAAATGGCTGCTGCTGAACTATCCGAGCAACCCAACCGGTTCGGTGGCTAGCAAAGCCGAGTTGCAGGCGCTGGGTGACGTGCTGCTGCGCCATCCACAGGTGTGGATCATGACGGATGATATCTATGAGCATCTGATCTACGACGATGTACGTTTCTATACCCTGGCGCAGGTTGAACCGCGCCTGTATGACCGTGTGCTGACGGTGAACGGCGTGTCGAAAGCCTATTCGATGACAGGCTGGCGTCTGGGCTTTTGCGGTGGTCCTGCGCCATTAATTAAAGCCATGAGCAATGTGAACACCCAGAACAGCGGCGGCGTCTGTACCCTGACGCAGGCGGCAGCAGTGGCGGTGCTGGAAGGTCCACAAGATCTGTTGCAGGAGCGCGCGCGCATTTACCGTGAACGTCGTGATTACGTGCTGGAGCGTCTGACCTCGATTCATGGCCTGCGCTGCCATAAGCCAGAAGGCGCATTTTATCTGTTTGTGAACATTGAAGGGCTGATCGGCAAGACCAGTGACGGTGGACGCTTCATCAGCAACGATGCCGATTTTGTGCTGGCGCTGATTGAAGAGCAGCACGTGGTGACGGTGCAGGGTGCGGCTTATGGCATGAGCCCGTATTTCCGCTTGTCCTACGCCACCAGCATGGAGCGCTTAGAGACGGGCTGCGATCGTATTGCGGCATTCTGCGCTGGCTGCCGTTAAACGAAAGGCGAAAAAAATGGCTGCCGATGGGGCAGCCATTTTTATTTGGGCGATTCAAAAAACTTATTGAGCAAGCACCTCTGCCGCCGGCGCCACCTGATGGCCGCTGGCTTCGATTTCACTGCGTACGATGGTGGCGAGGGCCAGTGAGCCTGGCGTATCGCTGTGCACCAGGATCGACCGGGCACGCACGGCTATCACTTCCCCTTCGAAGGTGGTGACGGTGCCATGCTGCAGGAACTGCCGCACGCGGGCACGCAGCGCCGCTTCCTCTTTGATCACCGAGCCGGCAATGCCACGCGGCACTAAACGGCCCTGTGCATCGTAAGCGCGGTCGGCGAGGAACAGCGTCAGGGTTTTCAGGCCCGCTGCCTGTGCCGCTCGCTCAATGATGGTATCGGGTTGTGCGAACACAATCAGATCCGCATTGATACGGGCGACGAGCGTCATGACCTGCTGCGCTAATGCCTCGTCGCGATTGACGATATTGCCCATCGCAGCGTGGAAGCTGAAGTGCGACACCTTCGTGCCTTCTGCCTGAGCAATCGCTGTCAGCGCGCCGAGTTGATAAGCGACCTGCTGGCAGATCTCTTCGGCACAGAACGGCAGCTCGCGACGACCAAAACCCTGACGATCGGGCAAGCCAGGATGCGCACCAATGCCGACACCATTCTCTTTCGCCAGTCGCACCATTCGGGTCATGATCGCCGGATCGCCGGCGTGGAATCCGCAGGCGATATTAGCTGAGGAGACCACTTTCATCAGCGCGGCGTCATCGCACAGTTGATAAACGCCGAAGCCTTCGCCCATATCGGAGTTCACATCAATCTTCATGGTTTGGGTTCCTTCGGAAAATTATGCGGTTAACGCTTTACGCAGCGGTGGGCAGCTCACACGTAAGCGGCTCAGCCAGCCTGCGACCTGTTGCTCGATGGCGATGGCCTCACGCGTATCGCTCTGGATCAGCTGGATCGATTGGCCGGGTAATACCTGTCCTAAACGCCACAGATCCTGCTCAATCACCCCGGCGATCTTGGGATAACCGCCCGCCGTGTTGGCATCGCTGAGCTGAATGATCGGCTCGCCGCCGGGCGGCACCTGCACAATGCCGGGAATCAGCCCGTAAGAACGCATCTCAATGGTTTTTGACGGGAAAATCGGATCGCCCGCCAGTCGATATCCGGTGCGATTGCTTTGATTGGAGACCTGCCATGATTGCTGCCAGAAGCGACCGGCATCGGCAGCAAACAAGGGATATTCGCCGGATGGAATGGCGCGCAGCTGAATCTCACCTGCGCTGTTACGCGGGAAATGTGCACGCAGGGCGCTGTCGGGCGGCTCAATGCCAATACCGCTGCTGGGCAACGGGGATGCCTGTGTTTCACCCAGCGCCAACCGATCGCCACGCTGCAGCGGGCGGCCTTCCAGGCCACCAAAGCCACCACGAAGTGCCGTGCTGCGCGAACCCAGCACCATTGGCACATCAATGCCGCCTGCTATACAGAGATAACCGCGTGCGCCACTGCGCGGGTAACGCATTTCCAGCACCTGTCCGGCACGCACGCCGCAGCCCCACCAGGGCGGCAACGGCGCACCGTCTAAAGTGGCGCGACAATCCGCACCTGTTACCGCAATGCTGCTGTCCTGCAAAAAACGCACACGGAATGGGAACAGCTGAACTTCAATGGCGGCGGCATTTTCTTCATTGCCGAGCAGCAGATTTCCGGCGCGCAGTGCCAGCGGATCCATCACACCACTCACCGAGACGCCCATATGGCGGAAGTTGAAACGCCCCAGATCCTGAACCGTGTTCAGGGCGCCGCTCTGTTCAATTTCGATCACAGTTCAATCCTCTGCGGCAGAAAACGGATACGATCGCCCGGTGCCATTAGCGCGGGGGATTCTGCCATTGGATCAAACACTTCCAGCTCGGCAAAACCGATGGCGTTCCAGCCGTTGGGGCCGGTCAGCGCTGAAACACCGGCCTGGGCGCCGCCAATGGTAACGGTGCCTTTCAACATGCTGAGCGAGGGGACTTTCTTGCGTGGCGTGGCTAATTGCGGATCGAGCCCATGCAAGTAACCAAATCCCGGCGCGCTGCCAAGAGCAAACACGGTGTATTCGCTTTGATGGTGACGGCGCACCACTTCGCGTGCGCTGAACCCGGTGTGACGACAAACCGCATCCAGATCGGTGGCGTGCTCGCCGCCGTAATAGACCGGGATTTCAATCAGTTTGCCCTGAGGGCTAATCGCCTGTGCCTGATCCCAGGCGGCATGCAGCGAAGCACGAACGGCGGCTTCGTCCTCGGGGATGTGTCGGAACAGCACCAGCAGATTAGTGACGCCGGGGATCAAGGCTTCAACCGCCGCATCCGACTGCAGCAAACGCGCTAATGACCAGATGCGTCGCTGGGCGGAAAGATCAAATCCACCCGGAGCTTCCACCAGCCACGCACGGGCGCCAATGGTGGAAAGGGTGATCGAAGAGGAACAAGCCAGCGCGGGTGCGCTGGCGGGCTGGATATCAGAGTGCGACATCACGGGCATGATTATTCCAGTGGTTCAAATTTCAGGCTGGAGAGCGGCTGTACGCGCTCTTCGCGCACCATTTTGTATTCGGTATTTGGCCCAATCCAGGTGTTCCAGATTTTGTCGATGGTGCCATCGTCGTCCATCGCTTTCAGGCCGCTGTTAACGCTGGCCAGCAGGGCCGGTTCATCCTTTTTCATGCCGACACCAATCGGTTCCAGCGCCATCGGCTCTTTCACCATCGCCAGATTGATGCCGTCTTTTTTCGCCTGGGCGATGGTTTTCATCCCGGTCATGGTGTTAGTGACAAAGCCCACCGATTTGTTCTGCTCCAGCGCCAGGAAGGCGGAGGCAGAATCCTGGAAGGTGACGGCTTTACCGCCTTTGATGTGGATCGATTGCTCTGACGTGGTGCCCTTGGTGGCGCTGATACGTTTGCCTTTGAAATAGTGCAGTGGTTTATCTGCCAGCGGCGCTTTCACCAGCAGCATCTCTTTCGCCACGTAGTAAGGATCGCTGAACTGGATCTGATTACCACGCGTTTTGGTGTAGGCCAGGTTAGCAATCAACACATCGGCACGGCCGGTGGCGATCACCGCGATACGCGCTTCAACAGAGGTCGGCACCAGAGTCAGTTTGACGTTCATCTGCTTGGCCAGAGCGTGACACAGGTCGATATCCATGCCAGCCAGCTGGCGCGTTTGTGGATCCGGCGAAGAGAAGGGCGGTACGTCGGAGTAAACGGCGCATTTCAATTCACCGCTCGATTTAATGTTCGCCATCATATCTGCCTGCGCCGCCGAAACAGCCAGCAACGGCAGCATTGCCAAGCCAATGGTGGTCACTCTTTTCATGGTCATGTGCTTTCCCTCAATGGTGGATACTGCTTGGGAGCGCAAAATCTCGCTTTTCTGGACTATATCGGCTTTGTTTTGCGGCGAAAAAGAGGGAAAGCGTGTTATGCAATAGGGAAATGATATGACCGATGGCGATAAGTTATTTCTATTCAGGCAGAGCGAAAAAGTGTTATCCAGCGCACATTTTTCTCCCTAGTGTAAGCCGCGTTGTCCTCTCGGCAACCCCGCCGATTGCACGTGGTAGAGAGAGAAGAGTGAGAGCATGAATCCCCGATTAGGCGTGTTATTAAAGATATTCGCCGCACTCAGCGCTACGCTGATGCTGGCCTGTGTTAAAGGTCTGAACGGTGCTATCCCCACCGGCGAAGTGATTTTTTTCCGCAGCTTTATCGCGCTATTTCCCCTGTTAATCTGGCTGAGAGTGCAGGGGAACGTGCTGGAGAATCTCAAAACGCGCAATTTGTTTGGCCATTTCATTCGCGGTTTCTCCGGCACAGGCGGCATGTATTTTAACTATCTGGCGCTGGTGTATATCTCGCTGGCTGATGCCACGGCACTGAGTTACGCCGCACCGCTTTTCACAGTAATCATGGCGGCGATGCTATTGAAGGAACGGGTGCGCGTGTCGCGCTGGGTGGCCGTGGTGGTGGGATTGTCGGGCATACTGATTATGCTCTCCTCCAGTCTTGCGGCTAGCGGCGGCGTGCCGGCAGGTGGCGCCAGCAGTACCACGGCCAGCCTTGGTGTTGCTTTTGCATTGATTGCCGCACTCTGTACGGCCACCTCGAATGTGCAAATCCGTTTTTTGAATGGCATCGAAAAACCGGGCGCGATCGTGTTCTATTTTTCGCTGATGACGACGTTGATTGGCCTGGCAACGGTATTTTTCGGCTGGATAAAGCCCACTGGCTTGCAGTGGCTGCTGTTGGTGGGCTGTGGTTTATTTGGCGGTCTGGCACAGATTCTGGTGACACTTAGCCTGCGCTATGCTGATGCCTCGCTGCTGGCACCGTTTGATTACACTACGCTGGTGTGGTCGATGCTGATTGGCTATCTGTTCCTTAATAGTCTGCCAGGCACGACAACCCTCTTCGGTGCATCGATTGTGGCACTGGCAGGAATCTTTGCGGTATGGCGTGAAAACCGTCAGCGCAAATTGGCGATGGTGAGCAGTACACCGTGATGCGGTGTGTTAGCCGCTGCGCAGTTTGCAATACCAGGTCGCCATAGCGGGCGACCTGGATAACACAGCGCTCGTGCGCTTATCGATAAACATCATCGATAATTTCTACCTGCTTGTTTTGCAGTGCTTCTGCCAGCCAACCGCGTTCCAGTGAACCGGTTTTCGCCAGCTCAAAGTTATGCTCATCAACAATCAAGTAAGCTTGTGCCGCTTCGAGAATGCGCGCGGCATCCTGCCGGGGAATGACGATCACGCCGTCGGCATCGCCTAATACGATATCGCCAGGTGAAACGTGAATTTTACCGCAGGCAATCGGCACGTTGATTTCGCCTGGGCCATCTTTGAAAGGGCCACCTGGCGTATGTCCGGCGGCATAAATCGGGAAATCCATACGTGATAAGCCCTCAATATCACGCACCGGGCCGTCCAGCACGATGCCTTCCATACCGCGCTGTCTGGCATAAGTGGCCATCACTTCGCCCATCAGCGATTGGCTACGATCGCCCTCATTCGACAGGATGATCACATCGTTCGGCCCGGCCATATCCAGCGCTTTATGCAACATCAGGTTATCGCCAGAGCGCGCTTTTACCGTCACCGCCAGGCCGCACATGATGGGGGTTTTAGGCGCCGTTTTCAGGCTGATCTCTGCCGATAGCGCAGGCAAGCGACTCATGCAGTCGGCGACTACCGCCGCGGGTAAACGGCGGAACGCTTCCAGTAAGGGTTCAGCATCGGAGGGACGGCGTAAATAAATACGATTTCCTGCGGTCATTTTATTTCTCCTGTCAGGGTTATTAACTTGTGATCGATAAAGGATGACCAGCAAATTTCGCCGGTTAATAAATTTAACTTTATTTGTAGATGATCATGTGATGAATGATTTTCTGAATTCAGGAGAGTGTAAAGGATTAGTGATGTGTTACGAATGCGTTGTTACAGCTAACAAAATCAGGATCACGGAATAATATTCACACCGTATTTAACTTACTGATTAATAATTTTATTGGATATGGTTATGGCTAGATATATTTAAAGTATGGTCAGGTGTATTGCATATTTTATATTTAACCCGCCGAAGGACATGTACGGCGGGGAAATCAATCAAGGCTTCAAATCACCGTACCAATAAGATGCCGTCACGCCGCCATCCATCAGAAAATCACTGCCGCTGATGTAGCCGCCTTCTGGTCCTATTATGAGGGCTGCCAGCGCTGCAACTTCGTCGGCGGTGCCGCCGCGACCGACGGGTGATTTTGCCAGCATATTGCGATAGCCCGCGCCGCGTGGGCCATTTAGCTCATCATTCGCTAAGGGTGTAAAGATAATGCCGGGGCTGATGCTGTTGACACGCGCGCCACGCTGGCCCCACTTCGTCGCTTCGGCCATAACCCGCAGAGCGTTACCGCGTTTGGCATATTGATAGGCCAACAGAGGATCACTGAAAGCGGTGTTCTGCAAAAATGGCAGGCTGAGCAAATCCTCTGTTGGCGTGATGGCTAACGCTTCATTTTGTTCAACCGTGAGCGCAGGCAGTCGATGGCCGGATTGAGAGGCAATCACGATTCCGCAACCGCCTGACGCCATGTGCGGACCGAACTCTTCCAGCACCACGGCAGTACCGTAAAGATCGACTTGTAAAATGGTGGCGGGGCTGGCTTGAGAAGGCGAGACTCCAGCCGAGTGAATCACTCCTTTGATAACACCCAGCGCAGTGGCCTGCTGCACCAGATGTTGAATCGATTGGCGCGAACTGACATCGACTTGGCTGGTTTCTACCGTAAAGCCGGCATCACGTAAGGTTTGTGCGGCAGCCGCACATTTTCTCGAATTGAGGTCCGCCAGCAGCACAGTTTTGCCCTGACTCACGCGACGCGCGATGGCTTGTCCAGTCGCACCCGCGCCAATAACCACCATAATCTCTTTCATTGTCTCTCCTGCCTTGAGGAATAAGTGATGCGGCAAGCATAGCGGGGAAGGCCATTGATGACTGTAGGGCCAATTGGCATGAGCTTATGAATGCTGCTCATGGGTTCTGAGCTTTAGGGGCGGGACCTATGACTAACTGCACTTTGCAGGCTGTTTGCAGTTTTATTCGCGATGTATCTCAGTTCAACATTATTTCAAACTCACTTAAGCGTTCAGGTATTGAAAAAAGGTAAGTTTCAAATATAACTTCTAGTTTATATCCAAGGCGTATAAACTACAGTTCATGTGAGGGACTTTTGAACAACTGGAGCGTTGATACAACGGAGCATTTTGCAGCGTGGCTAAAAGCGCAGGATGATGAAATGATTGAAGATGTACTCGCAAGCCTGGAAGTGTTGAAAATCTTCGGCCCTCATTTAGGGCGGCCTGATGTAGACACCATCATCGGCTCTCAATATGCAAATATGAAAGAAATGCGCGTGCAAAGTAATGGTAGGCCTGTTCGGGCGTTCTTCGCATTCGATCCCAGAAGGAAGGGGATCGTCTTGTGTGCAGGGGACAAAACGGGGATCAATCAGAAGCGGTTTTACCGATCAATGATCAAATTAGCAGATCAAGAATACAGCAAGCATTTGAGAGGAATAATACATGCCTAAACTGGAAGAACTCATTGCACAACGATCTCCAGAATCACAGAAGAGAATTAAGGCTAAAGTCGCGGATAAAATTATTGAGGTTCAATTACGACACTTACGCGAAGAGCTTGAGCTCTCACAAGTACAGTTAGCCGAGAAAATGGGCGTTTCACAGCCAGCCATAGCAGCTATTGAAGCCCGAGGCGATGATATAAAACTCTCAAGCCTAAAAAAGTATGTTGAGGCATTAGGCGGAAAGCTGAGCTTGAACGTTGAACTACCTACGGGCGATGGGCGAACTTTTCTGCTTTGACATTAATAAGTTTCTCTATTTCATTTGGATGAATGGTGAAGATTTTCGGTTGCAGGTCGTTTGAGGATGCCGTGAGGCATCCTGCAGCTTATCTAGATGCGATTATGTTCATTGATGCTGTTTAAATATCTAAGACAGCGGCTTTGCAGAAAGCACCCACTTCTTGTTGTGCAAAGGTAACATTGATAACTTCCATTACCATTCTGATTTCTCCTCCCTGAGCGGTTTATCTTTTCGTTGTCCTGAAGCTCTACGCCTTTGTTTACCCTGCAGCTTTGCAAGTTGAATCGGGGATATCTCCTGACGCGGCAGAAACAGCTCCAGCTTTTCGGTGAGATCCAACGCTACCATGATGGCGATAAAGACATCGAACGGCACTTTTCCTTTTTCAGCATTGAGCACAGACTTACGTGCAACACCTGCGCGCTCAGCAACCTCCGTCTGCGTTAAGTCACGATTTAGACGGGCTTGCTTGAGTCGCTGGCCAATTTCTTCAGCCAGTGCAGATGCGGAAGGAGTAGTCATATCTTTAAAGTCCCAATGTAGACACTTTATCGTCGGTCATGCGTTTAATGTCCAAATTATAGGACTCTATCGGATCATTGTCATGATAAATGGATGTATTGTAGAGTCCCTTATATAGTACTTTATGAGGATTAAAGGTGATTTAAGTCCTTAAAGTGGGACATAATAAAGTTGAGGGGGGGCTAAGGGATTAAGTTTTGAAAACGTCAAACGCAGAAAAGCAAAAACCCAGCCATAAGCTGGGTTTTCAGAATGTTGGTGCCCGGACGCGGAATCGAACCACGGACACGGGGATTTTCAATCCCCTGCTCTACCGACTGAGCTATCCGGGCAACGGGGCGCATTAAACCCTAATGGCTTTCAGCCGTCAACGGCTTTCGTCAAAAAAGCGTAGCAATCGTGACTGATTGCTTGCTTTTCAGGCAGGGTGTGCAAAATCTCATCGTGCCCGCTGGTGGTAAAGCAGTATTCAGGATTGCGTGACCTGCGTGACCTGCGTGACCTGCGTGACCTGCGTGACCTGCGTGACCTGCGTGACCTGCATGATGCACGGGCTTAAGGGCCTCCTGCGAAAGTTTAGGCCAGTGCCCCGTTCTGTCGGCACAGCGCAATACTCAGCACATCCTCTGCCAGACGACGCGCGGTGGACACATCCTGCACGTTGCGTTTCACTAGCAGCTTGCTCAGACAACCCTCGAGAATCAGCTCCATTTGATCGGCCACCATCGTCGGATTATCCAGCGCCAAATCCACCAGAATTTCATGAGTGAACTGCCATGAGCTGCGTTTCTGCTGCTCTGCTAACTGATGTACGGGTTGGTCAGGCTGCGGATAGAAGCTGCAGGCGGCGATAAACAGGCAGCCGGGAAAGCGGCCTTTGTTCACGTGCTCACTTAACACGTCGTAACGCGCCAGCAATTTTTGTTGGGCTGTGAGATGTTCATTGAGCTGTATCTGGCGGCGCCAGCTGTCAATCTGCTGACCGTGATAGCGCAGCGCGTCATACAATAATGCGTCACGGTCGGGCCAGAAACGTTCAAGATGTTCTGCATCAAGTCCGGTCTCACCGGCCAACTGCTGCAGGGAAGTGGTGGCGGCAAGGCCGCTTTGCTCAAGCACATTCAGCGCATGCTCAAGAATCTGTTCACGTTGCAAGTGACTCTCCTCTGGAGTGCGGGCCCGCTCGCGCACGAACGGGCAGTGTCCTGCAACCAGTGTCGTTTAACGCGACAGTTTGTGCAAATGCGCGCGGAAGTCGGCAGCGTTAAGGAAACCGGTGACGCGTGAGTCAGGGATTTCTTTGCCTTGCGCATCAAAGAACAGAATGGTGGGCAAGCCTAATACCTGTAAATGCTGCAACAGGGCGTTATCCTGCGCGTTATTCGCGGTGACGTTGGCTTGCAGTAACTGCACCTGACTCAAATCGGCACGCACGCCTTCATCGCTGAAGGTGTACTTCTCGAACTCTTTGCAGGCGACGCACCAGTCGGCGTAGAGATCGACCATGGTAATGCGGCCTTGTGCCTGCTGTAGCGCGCTATCCAATTGTGCGCTGCTGGCAATGGTTTTGAACGGCAGATGCGCCACAGACTGCACGCTGGCGCTACTGCCAAAAGCCCAATCCTGCAGCGGGCGAGCGGCCACCAGTGCAGCAGCGAGCATGATGATTTGTAGAATGCGCCATTTGCCATTAGCGCGCAGGCTGAGACTGAACGCCCAGGCAAAGAACGCGACGCCGAGCAGGCTCCACAGACGCAAGCCCCAGACATCACCCACTACACGCTCCAGTAAGAACACCGGCAGCGCCAGAATCACAAAGCCGAAGCCCTCTTTGACGCTCTGCATCCACGGGCCACTTTTCGGCAGCAGCTTGTTGCCGAACATCGTTACGGCAACCAGCGGCAGGCCCATGCCGAACGCATAGAGCCACAGCGTGCCCGCACCGGCCCACAGATTACCGCTTTGCGCGATATACAGCAGAATGGCACTCAGCGGCGCGGTGGTGCAGGGCGAGCAGATCAATCCCGCCAGTGCGCCCATCATAAACACGCCCGGCAATGAACCGCCTTGCTGACGATTACTCCACAGTGTCAGGCGCGTTTGCAGACTGGAAGGCAGTTGCAGTGAGAACAGGCCAAACATTGACAACGCCAGCACGATGAACAGCGCTGACAGGCCAATCAACACGTAAGGATGCTGCAGCGCCGCCTGGAAACGTAAACCTGCGGCGGCCACCACCATGCCGAGCACGGTGTAGGTCAGCGCCATCCCTTGCACATAGACCATCGCCAGTGCGAACAGGCGTCCAGCAGAGTAGCGACGCTGGCCACCGAGAATGATGCTGGAGATCAGCGGATACATCGGCAATACGCACGGCGTGAAGGCAACGCCGATGCCAATCAGCAGCGCCCACAGCGGTGAAAACGGCAGTGGCGTACGCTGTTGCGCAGGCTGCGCGTTAACGGCGGTTGCGTCGTGATTGGCAGCAACCGGAGTGAGCGGCACTGAGCGGGTTTCGGGCGGGTAGCAGAAACCAGCGGCCGCACAGCCCTGATAGGTCACCGTGAGCGTGGCACCGGACTCAGCCTGATGCAGAGTGATCGGCACCTGTAAATCCTGCGGATAGATTTCGCTCTTGCCGAAGAACTCATCTTCATGCGGCTGTCCTGGCGGCAGAGCGAGCGGTGCCATCTGTGCTTTTTGCGGCGTCACATGAATCTGCTGACGATAAAGGTAATAGCCGTCCTTCACCTTCCAGCTCAGTGTGAGTTGGTTGCCCTGCTGGCTGAAATCGAAGCCAAATGCCTGATCCACCGGCACAAAGCGGCTGTTATTGTTCGGTGAGAAGATATTGGCCTGTGCTGAAAAGCAAAACAGCAATGCGAGGCAAAGGCCCATCAGGCGAGAAAGTCGTGCAGCCATGAGGATGTAATCAGCTCCGGTGGCGAATGAGCCGCGATGATAGCACGGCCGCCTCGCCACGAGGTTTTCAGGATGTAACGGCGCTACAGAATCAGGCTACCAAACAGGAAGCCAAACGCCACGGAGAAGGCAATCGCCAACACGCCGGGAATGATAAAGGAGTGATTAAACACAAACTTGCCGATTCGGGTCGAACCGGTGTCATCCATTTCTACGGCTGCCAATAAGGTGGGATAGGTCGGCAACACGAACAGGGCTGAAACGGCGGCAAAGGAGGCAACGGCGGCGAGAGGGGATACGCCAAGCATGAGGGCGGCAGGCATCAACGCCTTGGTGGTCGCTGCCTGTGAATAGAGCAGGGTAGCAGCGAAGAACAATATTAACGCCAGCATCCACGGGTAGCTCTGCAGCATGTCACCCGCAGCGGTTTGAATCTCACTCAAATGCGCTTTGACAAAAGTATCGCCCAGCCACGCCACACCCATCACGCAGATACAGGCGCTCATGCCGGATTTGAACGTACTGGCGCTGAGGATTTCGCCGGTATCGACTTTGCAGGTTAGGCAAATCAGTGTGGCGACGGTGAGCATAAACACCACAATCGCTTCGTTACGAGGCAGCACTGGGTTAATTATTAATCCAACGCTGTCGCTGATCGCCGTGGCGTAGAGCACAACTGCCGCTATGCCGATCAGGAATAGCCCGACCGCACGTTTGGCGCCAGGCTTAATGTCATAGACGCGTTCTCCGCGCAGTGTGACTTCACCTTTGGCTAAGCGCGCCTGATACACCTCGTCTTCTTTTAACTCTCTACCAAGAAAGCTGGTGATCACGGCGGCACAGAAGATGGCAGCCATGGTGGACGGGATCGATACCGCGAGCAGCGCCAGATAGCTGACACCGCGCGGTTCCAGAATCGACGCGAAGAACACCACTGCAGCAGAGAGCGGCGAAGCGGTAATGGCAATTTGCGAGGCGACCACCGCAATCGACAGTGGGCGTGAAGGGCGTACACCTTGCTCTTTGGCCACTTCAGCGATGACGGGTAGCGTCGAGAACGCAGTGTGTCCGGTGCCCGCCAGCAGCGTCATCACATAGGTGACGAGTGGGGCGAGGAAGGTGACGTAACGCGGATGACGGCGCAGCAGGCGCTCGGCCAAACCGACCATGTAATCGAGTCCGCCTGCAATCTGCATCGCGGCAATTGCGGCAATCACTGCCATGATAATTTCGATCACATCGAAGGGAATCGCGCCCGGCTTCATGCCGCAGAACAGCGTCAACACCAGTACGCCCAATCCGCCGGCAAATCCAATTCCGATGCCGCCTAGACGTGCACCCAGCCAGATCGCCAGCAGGACAATCAATAATTCCACTAACACCATTCATTCCGCTCCTGAGCCGTGGGGGAAATCTCGACTCTTAAAGTTGTAGCCGCCAATAAGAAAAAAGCACGCCGTATTGTATACAGGCGTGCTTTTGGCAACTTGATCCGGAACGGATTACTGTTCGTTTTCGTCGGTGTAGCGTTTGGCTTTGTAGGTCGGATGCATCAGGTTCTGGATGGAGAAGATGTCATCCAGTTCCGCTTCGGTCAGCAGACCGCGCTCCAATACCACTTCACGTACGCTCTTGCCGGTTTCCGCACAAATCTTGCCGACGATATCGCCATTGTGGTGGCCGATATACGGGTTGAGATAAGTGACGATACCGATGGAGTTGAACACGTAAGCTTCACATACCGCTTTGTTAGCCGTGATGCCGTTGACGCATTTTTCCAGCAGGTTGAAGCAGGCGTTGGTCAGAATGCTGATCGACTCAAACAGCGCCTGGCCAATCACCGGTTCCATCACGTTCAGCTGCAGCTGACCCGCTTCTGATGCCATGGTCACGGTAATGTCGTTGCCGATAACCTTGAAGCACACCTGGTTCACCACTTCTGGCACCACCGGGTTCACTTTGGCTGGCATGATTGATGAACCGGCCTGCAATTCTGGCAAGTTGATTTCGTTCAGACCCGCACGTGGGCCGGAAGAGAGCAGGCGCAGGTCGTTACAGATCTTCGACAGTTTCACCGCCAGACGTTTCAGCGCAGAGTGCACCATCACGTAAGCACCGCAGTCAGAGGTTGCTTCAATCAGGTCTTCTGCCGGGACGACAGGCAGATTACTGACTTCCGCCAGACGCTGAACGGCCAGCTGCTGATAGCCATCCGGGGTGTTGAGGCGAGTCCCGATGGCCGTCGCGCCCAGGTTTACTTCCAGCAGCAGTTCTGCGGTGCGCAGGATGCTGCGGGTTTCTTCATTCAGCAGCACGTTAAACGCGTGGAATTCCTGGCCCAGCGTCATCGGTACGGCATCCTGCAGCTGGGTACGGCCCATCTTGAGGATATTTTCGAACTCGACCGCTTTACGCTGGAAGCCTTCACTGAGCTGGCTGATGCCGTCCAGCAGTTTCAGAATTGAAGCGTAAACCGCAATACGGAATCCGGTGGGATAAGCATCGTTGGTCGACTGACACTTATTCACGTGATCGTTAGGGTTGAGGTACTGGTATTCACCTTTTTGGTGGCCCATCAGTTCCAGACCGATGTTTGCCAGCACTTCGTTGGTGTTCATGTTGACCGAGGTGCCCGCGCCGCCCTGATAGACGTCAACCGGGAACTGATCCATGCATTTACCGTTATTCAGCACTTCATCACAGGCCTGAATAATGGTGTTTGCGATGTTGCGAGGGATTGTTTGCAGCTCTTTGTTGGCGAGCGCGGCTGCTTTTTTGACCATCACCATACCGCGGACAAATTCCGGTATGTCACTGATTTTGTTGTTACTAATGTAGAAGTTCTCAATCGCACGCAGAGTATGAACACCGTAGTAAGCGTCTGCCGGAACTTCGCGCATGCCTAACAGGTCTTCTTCGATACGAATGTTGTTCGCCATGATTACCTTCTTATTATTTCTGCGGTGTCACTGCCGGGCGACCGGGATGGTCGGGCGGCAATCACTGTGCAGGTGAAGCAATTATATTGTCGTGGATTACCAGCACCGACATTTTATCCATCTTCGGGCTGGCGGGCACGATCATATTCTGTTGTTACAGAATTGTTTGTGCACAGATCACTTTACGGGCATTTACTGGCCCAGCGGTAATAACGATATGTGATGTAGTTCGCAATTTTAAGTCAGTGGGAAAAATTTGGCAGGATCGGTTGAAATCGCGGGTTGAGATGCCCATCTCTATCAATACGGTCAGACAGACCATCCCTTTCTGCTGCCTGGCAAGAAGCGAGGCAGCCCTACTCACAGGAGATATCGGTGCGCTGGATACCGTTCGTGATTTTTTTTGTTCTGGCCTGGATTGAGATCTCAATTTTCATTCAGGTTGCACATGCCCTCGGCGTGCTGCTTACCATGCTACTGGTGATCTTCACCTCGTGCATCGGTGTGTCGCTGGTGAAAAACCAGGGTATGAAGAACTTCCGTCTGATGCAGGAGAAGCTGGCGCGCAATGAAAGCCCAGCGGCGGAGATGACCAAAAGCGTTTCACTGATTATTTCGGGCTTCTTACTGCTGTTGCCGGGCTTCTTTACTGACTTCCTCGGTTTGTTGCTGCTGTTGCCTCCGGTGCAGAAACATCTGACGCTGAAATTAATGCCGCATCTGCGTGTGTGGCGCGGACCCGGCGCCGGGCCGGACAGTGGCTATACCATGGATGGCGAATACGAGCGTAAAGATCAGGATCAAATCGGACACGATAAAGATCGATAAGAAGAGAAGGGCGGCGAGAGTCGCCCTTTTTGCTGTCTTTTTCGTCAATGGTTACAAAAACGAAAATTTTTTATTTTTTGCCCCTTGAAAGCCTTTTTTAGTGACCCTATCTCTCTCTCCACGAGGCCGGAAGCCATGCAGTCCGGTTCAACCCAAAAAACTGAATGATTGGACTTCTCAAAGGAGAGCTACCAAATGAAAATTCGTCCGTTGCACGATCGCGTTATCGTCAAGCGTAAAGAAGTTGAAGCTAAATCTGCTGGCGGTATCGTTCTGACCGGCTCTGCAGCTGGCAAATCAACCCGTGGTGAAGTTCTGGCTGTGGGTAATGGCCGCATCCTGGAAAACGGTAATGTTAAGCCGCTGGACGTGAAAGTTGGCGATCTGGTTATCTTCAGCGAAGGCTACGGTGCCAAAACTGAGAAGATCGATAACGAAGAAGTTCTGATCATCTCTGAAAGCGACATCCTGGCGATTGTCGAAGCGTAATTACGCGTAATTCACTGAACGAAACGAATTTAAGGGATATTTGAAATGGCAGCTAAAGACGTAAAATTCGGTAATGACGCGCGCGTAAAAATGCTGCGTGGCGTGAACGTACTGGCAGATGCAGTAAAAGTTACCCTGGGCCCGAAAGGCCGTAACGTGGTTCTGGATAAATCTTTTGGTGCACCGACCATCACCAAAGATGGCGTTTCTGTAGCACGTGAAATCGAGCTGGAAGACAAGTTCGAGAACATGGGTGCACAGATGGTGAAAGAAGTGGCCTCTAAAGCGAACGACGCTGCGGGCGACGGCACCACCACTGCAACCGTTCTGGCTCAGTCTATCGTGAACGAAGGCCTGAAAGCCGTTGCGGCTGGCATGAACCCAATGGACCTGAAGCGCGGTATCGATAAAGCCGTTGCTGCTGCCGTTGAAGAGCTGAAAGCGCTGTCTGTTCCTTGCCAGGATACTAAAGCCATTGCTCAGGTAGGTACCATCTCTGCTAACTCTGATGAGTCAGTCGGTACCCTGATCGCGAAAGCGATGGATAAAGTGGGCAAAGAAGGTGTTATCACCGTTGAAGAAGGCACCGGCCTGCAAGACGAGCTGGACGTGGTTGAAGGTATGCAGTTCGACCGTGGCTACCTGTCTCCTTACTTCATCAACAAGCCAGAAACTGGCGCAATCGAACTGGATGCACCGTTTATCCTGTTGGCTGACAAGAAGATCTCTAACATCCGTGAACTGCTGCCAGTACTGGAAGCGGTTGCGAAAGCCGGTAAACCACTGCTGATCATCGCTGAAGATGTTGAAGGCGAAGCACTGGCAACTCTGGTGGTTAACACCATGCGCGGTATCGTGAAAGTGGCTGCGGTTAAAGCACCAGGCTTCGGCGACCGTCGTAAAGCAATGCTGCAGGATATCGCAATCCTGACTGGCGGTACCGTCATCTCTGAAGAGATCGGTATGGAGCTGGAAAAAGCGACCCTGGAAGATCTGGGTCAGGCTAAGCGTGTTGTGATCAACAAAGATACTTCTACCATCATCGATGGTGTGGGCGATCAGGGTGCAATCTCTGGCCGTGTGACTCAGATCCGTCAGCAGATCGAAGAAGCAACTTCTGATTACGACAAAGAAAAACTGCAGGAGCGCGTAGCGAAACTGGCAGGCGGCGTGGCCGTTCTGAAAGTGGGTGCAGCCACTGAAGTTGAAATGAAAGAGAAGAAAGCACGCGTTGAAGATGCCCTGCACGCTACCCGTGCTGCGGTAGAAGAAGGCGTGGTTGCTGGTGGTGGTGTTGCACTGGTTCGCGTTGCAGCCAAGATCGCTGCTTCTGGCCTGAAAGGTCAGAACGAAGATCAGAACGTGGGTATCAAAGTTGCGCTGCGCGCAATGGAAGCTCCACTGCGTCAGATCGTTTCTAACGCCGGTGAAGAGCCATCTGTTGTTGCTAACAACGTGAAAGCAGGCGACGGCAACTACGGCTACAACGCTCAGACTGAAGAATACGGCAACATGATCGACTTCGGTATCCTGGACCCAACCAAAGTGACCCGTTCTGCGCTGCAGTACGCGTCTTCTGTTGCGGGCCTGATGATCACCACCGAAGCGATGGTAACTGACCTGCCTAAAGGCGATGCTCCTGATTTAGGTGGCGCTGGCGGCATGGGTGGCATGGGCGGAATGGGCGGCATGATGTAATTTGCCCCTGACTGCTTAAGTCATGTGAAAAACCCTCGATCGGAAACGGTCGGGGGTTTTTCTTTTGGTGGCGAACAAGGTATAAGTAAGAGCGCAATACTTCGGCTTTGCGGGTTTAGGGCAATGAATGTTCAGAAAAAAAGTGCGCTTTTCTGCTACGCTGCCGCCCGACACTGATGATAATAAATGGGGATTACAATGCGGATTAACCTCTTGCTCGGACTGGCGGTAGGGACTTTACTGCTGGCGGGCTGCAGCAGCTCCAATCAACTGAGTTCCGGCGGACAGCGTGTCACTTTCGTTGACCAACAGCCTGGAAGCCAATGTCAGCTGCTGGGCAATGTCACCGGCTCACAGAGCAACTGGTTGAGCGGTTCAGGCGGTGAAGGCAGTTCTTTGCGTGGCGCAGCCAATGACCTGCGTAACCGCGCGGCAGAGATGGGTGGCAACGTGATTTACGGTGCAACCAGCCCAACGCAGAACCTGCTTTCAGCTTTCGCACCGCTTGACAGCAAAATGTCTGGTCAGGTGTATAAGTGCCCGTAATGGCATGAAAGAGATGTAAAAAAAGCCGCTGATGCGGCTTTTTTTATTCCTGGCGTAACTGCAAATCCAGCGGCGTTTTACTTGGCTCACCACCAATCTCGCGCGCCAGCTTCGGCACCATATAACCCGATACCATGGTTAACAACTGGCGTACTAGCGCACGGGCTTCTTCATCCGGCACAAAGAAATGCGCCGCGCCCTGTACTTTATCCAGCACGTGCAGGTAATAGGGCAGAATACCGGCATCAAACAGCGCGTTGCTCAGGTTGGCCAGCGCTTGTGCATCATCATTGATACCGCGCAGCAGCACGCTCTGATTAAGCAAGGTGACACCCGCGCGTTTCAGCATCTGCATGCCGTAGCGCAGCTCATCGTCAATCTCTTGCGCGTGGTTGATGTGGCTCACCATCAGCACTTGCAGGCGCGTCTCGGCCAGAATCTGGCATAACCCTTCGGTAATGCGTGCCGGGATTACCACCGGGAGGCGGCTATGAATGCGCAGACGCCTCAGATGGGGGATTTTCTCCAGTGCGCCCACCAGCCACGCCAGCTCATGGTCTTTAGCCATCAGCGGATCGCCACCCGAGAAGATAATCTCATCCAGCTCTGGATGCTCAGCGATGTAATCGATCGCCGCCTGCCAGTTACGCTTATTGCCCTGATTATCCTGATAGGGGAAATGGCGACGGAAGCAGTAGCGGCAGTTAACCGCACAGCCGCCCTTCACCAGCAGCAATGCACGGTTTCTGTACTTATGCAGTAAACCGGGCACCACGCTACTTTGCTCATCCAGCGGGTCAGTGCTGTAACCTGGCGCATCGACAAATTCCTGACGGCTGGTTAATACCTGCAGCAAAAGGGGGTCGTGCGCATTGCCCGGCGTCATGCGTTGAATGAAGGCACGCGGCACGCGCAGCGCAAAAAGCTTGCGCGCATCGTTGCCTGCGGCCAAATCCGCATGCTGTTCGAGAGATAAAAGTCGCAGTAATTCAGTAGGATCGGTGACAACATCAGCAAGTTGCTGCAACCAATCTTCTCTGATGGGGGGATTTAGGGTTACAATGTTTGCCATTTTTTTGGCTATTACCAGTTCAATATTTACAGAGGGCCTTTATGGCGACTTATCTTAGCAACGATTTCCGTCCCGGTCTTAAAATCATGTTCGAAGGCGAGCCATATGCCATCGAAGCCAGTGAGTTCGTTAAACCGGGTAAAGGCCAGGCATTTGCACGCGTTAAAATGCGTCGTCTGCTGACCGGTTCTCGCGTTGAGAAGACCTTCAAATCTACCGACTCTGCCGAAGGCGCAGACGTTCGTGATATGACGCTGCAGTACTCTTACAACGACGGCGACTTCTACTACTTCATGCACCCTGAGTCTTTCGAGCAGTATCAGATCGAATCTAAAGTGCTGGATGACGTGACCAAATGGTTGCAGGACAATGCGGATTGTATCGTTACCCTGTGGAACGATAAAGCGATCGCTGTTCAGCCACCGAACTTCATCGAAGCAGAAGTCATCGAAACAGATCCAGGTCTGAAAGGTGATACTGCCGGTACCGGCGGCAAGCCAGCGACCCTGTCTACTGGCGCAGTGATCAAAGTTCCACTGTTCGTCCAGATTGGCGAAGTGGTTAAAGTTGACACCCGCTCTGGCGAATACGTTTCTCGCGTAAAATAATTGCCAAATCAGGCGCATCACTCGATGCGCCTTTTTTCTCTATGAGTTCAGAATAATGAAAAAGATGGCGAAATTGGCTGTTTTTGCGTTGCTGGTCTCTTCTGCTTTAAGTGCCTGCAACACTTTCCACGGCTTTGGTGAAGACGTCTCCCATTTGGGCGGTGCCATTTCACGCGCAGCTGATAAATAAATTGCGAGGGCGCCGCCTTTTCTCAGCGGCTTAGCCAGCAAGATTGTGTATAAGGTCTATGCTTGAATGGCTGTACTTTTACTGCAACCAACAAGGATATGGCTATGTTAAAGAAAAGTATTGTCGCGATTCTTTCTGTTCTGGTGCTTTCCTCTGTGTTGACCGCCTGCAACACCACCCGTGGTGTTGGCGAGGACGTTCAGGCCGGTGGCAAAGCGATTCAGCGTAGCGCACAGTGATCCAAACCGGTGCGAAACCCGATTTCGTACCGGATTCCCTGATTCCCTCTTTCTTTGTCTGAAAAAGCACCGCTAACGCCTTCGATCCCGTCACGCCGTTGTTTGCCGTAGCCAATACGGGTAGACTTCTCCCCCTTATCTGTATAAGGAGTCACCAACATGAGCGAAACGGCAAGCTGGCAGCCGAGCGCACCCATTGCCAATTTGTTGAAACGCGCCGCTATTTTGGCGGAGATTCGTCGTTTCTTTGCCGATCGCGGCGTGCTGGAGGTCGATACCCCGGCGATGAGCCAGGCGACCATCACGGATATCCATCTGGTGCCGTTCCAGACGCGCTTTGTGGGTCCAGGTGCAGCGGAAGGGCGCGATCTGTGGCTGATGACCAGCCCGGAATATCATATGAAGCGTCTGCTGGCGGCGGGCAGTGGCCCAATCTATCAGATGGGACGTTGCTTCCGTAACGAAGAAGCAGGGCGCCACCATAATCCTGAGTTCACCATGCTGGAGTGGTATCGTCCTCACTACGATATGTATCGCCTGATGAATGAAGTCGACGATCTGATGCAGCAGGTGCTGGAGTGCGATAGCGCCGAATCTTTATCGTATCAGCAGGCATTTATTCGCCATCTGGAACTTGATCCTTTGTCAGCAGATAAAACGCAGCTGCGTGAAGCCGCGACGAAGTTGGGTGAGGGTGAACTGGCGAATCGTGAAGAAGACCGCGATACCTTGTTGCAGCTGCTGTTTATGCTGGGTGTTGAGCCGAAGATTGGTAACGAGAAACCGTGCTTCGTGTATCACTTCCCGGCCAGTCAGGCGGCATTGGCCGAAATCAGCACTGAGGATCATCGCGTCGCGGAGCGTTTCGAGGTGTATTACAAAGGCGTGGAGTTGGCTAACGGCTTCCGCGAATTGACCGATAGCCGCGAACAGCGTCAGCGCTTTGAGCAGGATAATCGTCGCCGTGCAGCGCGTGGTTTACCGCAGCACCCGATTGATACCAACCTGCTGGATGCGCTGGCACATGGCATGCCTGCTTGTTCAGGTGTGGCGTTGGGTGTGGATCGTTTGATTATGCTGGCGTTGAAAGCCAATGCATTAAGCGACGTGATTGCCTTCCCGGTGGACCGCAGCTGATCATTTATGCTCGGGCAGGATGTCTCAGACAACAACGGCGCATGTATTGCGCCGTTGTTCATTCAAGGGTTACTGCTGCGTGGTGGGTGCGGCTGGCGCTTCGGGGAACTCCTGAATAGTGACTGGCAGCATCATCTTTTGTTCGTTACGCAGAACCTGCACCTGAATCACCGATCCTGGACGAATCTCGGCGACCTGATCCATGGTTTCCTGCGCCGACAGCGCCGGTTTGCCGTTCACCTGTAAAAGCACATCATTGGCTTGAATGCCTGCCCGATCGGCTGGCCCGCCTGGCGTAACCTCACTGACGATAATACCCTGTGCACGATCCAGACTGCTGCCCTGACCGTGTAGCGGCGGCAGCTCACGGCCGGTGATGCCAATGTAGCCACGAATGACCCGACCGTCACGAATCAATTTATCCATGATCTTGGTTGCTAACGCGGTTGGAATCGCAAAGCCAATCCCTTCTGGCGTTTCGCCATCATTGCTTTTATCAAATGTCAGGGTGTTAATGCCCATTAGTTCGCCGAGCGAGTTAATCAGCGCACCGCCTGAGTTGCCCTGATTGATGGATGCATCGGTCTGCAGGAAATTTTGACGACCCGATGAGCTCAAGCCCACGCGCCCGGTGGCACTGATAATGCCCTGAGTGACGGTCTGCCCGAGGTTGTAGGGGTTACCAATCGCCATCACCACATCGCCGATATGTGCGATACGGTTAGCGTTAATCGGAATCACCGGCAGGTTAGTGGCGCTGATTTTCAGCACCGCTAAATCGGTCATCGCATCTGAACCCACTAAGGTGGCTTCAAAGAAACGACCATCCTGCAACGCCACAATGATCTGGTCGGCGTTATTAATGACATGCTTGTTCGTGAGAATGTAGCCTTTCACGTTCATGATCACGCCAGAACCCAGCGTGGTGATACCGCGATTATTGTTGCCATGGGCACTGCGGTTGTAGACGTTGACCACCGCAGGCACAGCGCGGCGCACCCCCTGATTGAAGCTCACGGGGGATTCATCATCACTGTTGTCATGATCAAAGGTGACGTTGCTGCTCATACGCAGCGCAGGGATCGCTACCAGCAGCAAACCCGCTACGATCAGGCCCATCACCACAGAACGCAAAAGTTTAAGAAACATGGTGTTATTTCAGGAAAGGTGGGATCGCTGGGCAGAATAACATGAGAAAGGCGGACAAACACCTGCTTGTCCGCCTGTTGCGAGGATTATCGCATAAGTAAGTAAATGCTCTCGTCGCCACGCACCACGTTCAGTGCCAGGATCGCGGGTTTACTTTCCAGCGCTTTACGCATTTCAGCCAGCGAGGTCACGCGATCGCGGTTCACACCGACAATCACATCATCTTTCTGCAAACCTGCCTGCTCAGCTGGCGTGCCTTTTTCGATGGCATCCACTTTCACGCCTTTGTCGCCGGCTTTAGAGGCACCATCGCTCAAGGTGGCACCTTGTAACGCCGGTGACATCAGCTGGGCGCTGGCGGTGGTTTGCGCGCTCTGTTCCAGCGTCACGGTCACCGTCACCGGTTTGCCTTCACGCAGCAGACCAATTTTCACCTGCTGACCCGGTGGGGTGGTGCCCACTTTTACGCGCAACTCGGCAAAGCTGGTGATCGCTTTGTCATTGATGGAGGTGATGATGTCACCCGCTTTAATGCCCGCTTTCTGCGCCGCCGAGTTAGGCAGCACTTCAGAAACAAAGGCACCACGCTGAGCGTCAACGTTAAAGGCTTTGGCGATGTCAGGCGTCATTTCGGTGCCTTTAATGCCCAACTGACCACGCTTCACTTCACCAGACTGAATCAGCTGCTGCGCGAGGTTCATCGCCATATTGCTGGGAATCGCGAAGCCGATACCAATGTTGCCGCCGCTGGAGGCAAGAATCGCGGTGTTGATACCAATCAACTCGCCATTCAGGTTCACCAGCGCACCGCCGGAGTTCCCCCGGTTAATCGCCGCATCGGTCTGGATGAAGTTTTCCAGGCCTTCAAGGTTCAACCCGCTGCGGCCCAACGCCGAAATAATGCCGGAGGTGGCCGTTTGGCCAAGACCGAAGGGGTTACCGATAGCCACAGCAAAATCGCCCACTTTCAGGGAGTCGGAGTCGGCAATTTTCACCTGCGTCAGATTTTTAGCGCCTTCAACCTGGATCAGCGCGATATCGGTTTGCTCATCATGGCCAATCAGCTTGGCATCATATTCATTGCCATCGCTGAGCTGGACGCTGATTTTATCGGCACCGTTCACCACGTGGTTGTTGGTGAGGATGTAGCCTTTAGCCGCATCAATGATCACGCCTGAACCAAGGCCTTCAAACGGCTGTGGCTGGGATTGTCCCGGTGCCTGGCCAAAGAAGCGCTTCAGCGGTTCAGGAATATCCTGTGCCTGCTGGCCGCTGTCGGTGCCTTCAACATGCACGCTAACGACCGCGGGCAGAACTTTTTCCAGCATGGGTGCCAGACTCGGCAGTGCTTGTCCCTGAACCTGAGCGGGCAGCGTCGCCATCGCGCCAGGCGTTGCCGCCAGACTCATCCCAATACTCAAGGCTAATGCGCTTAACAGCCGTGCTTGTTTTTTCATTGCTACAACGCTCTCGCTGCGAAAGAAGAAAGGGGATAGAAAGTGTGACAGTAGTTTGGCGTAAGTGTTCGAAAAACAAAAAGGGCACAGCTAAGCTGTGCCCCAAAAGGATTATTTACGCGGTGTACGGTCGCTGCCGCGCAGCAAACCGGATGCGCCATCAGAGTAATCACGCGGCATCTGCACCGGTGCCTGATCGTTATCCGCTTCGGCTTCCGTCAGCTGATAAGCAAACGGATTTTTTTCGCCCGGCAGATTTGGCAGCAGGTCATTCGAACCCTTTGCCATATGCTGATACAGCTGGCGATAATCATGTGCCATGTTGTCTAGCAATTCTGCGCTGCGCGCAAAGTGGTTGGTGAGCTCTTCGCGATAATCTGCCAGCTCAGCCTTCGATTTTTCCAGTTCGTACTGCATGCTACGCTGCTCACGCAGCTTCTTGTTGCCAAAACGCATGACAACTGCGCCGACAATAATGCCAATCACTAAACCAATCAGCCCGTATTCCCAGGTCATAATGACTCCCGTGTAATTTCCGTTGCTTCGTAGGGCATTGCTTCTGTTTCCACTTCAATAGCAGCCACTATACCCAATAATCTTATGGAAGTGGAACTCTCGGGCTGCATCGCTTAGTGTAGTGCGGCCTAATTTTCGCCAACCGACCCGTGAATCGGACTTTTTCAGGGATTCTGAGAGAACCATGCAAACCTCATCTCCGCTTGCCCGCTATGAGCAGGCGCTATCACAGGGCGAGTTTCGTCCAGATGATGTACAACGCGAAGCCATTACCCGCCTGGATGCGATCCAGCAAGGATTGATTGCCCGTAAGCCCGCGCCTGAACCCGCCCCTAAAGGGCTATTTGGCCGCCTGTCGAAGCTGATGTCCAAAGAGAAAAGCAGCAACGAAGCGCCGGTGCGCGGGCTGTATATGTGGGGCGGCGTGGGTCGCGGTAAAACCTGGGTGATGGATTTATTTTTTCAGTCTATTCCTGGCGATCGCAAACTCCGCCTGCATTTTCATCGTTTTATGCTGCGCGTCCATGAAGAACTGACCCAGTTACAAGGCCATAGCGATCCGCTGCTGATTGTGGCCGACCGCTTTAAAGCAGAAACCGATATTCTCTGCTTCGACGAATTCTTTGTGTCTGATATTACCGATGCCATGCTGTTGGGCACGCTGATGGAAGCACTGTTCGATCGCGGCATTGCGCTGGTGGCGACGTCCAATATTCCGCCTGACGATCTCTATCGCAATGGCCTGCAGCGCCCGCGTTTTCTGCCCGCAATTGAGCAGATCAAACGTCATTGTGATGTGATGAACGTGGATGCGGGTATCGACTATCGCTTGCGTACACTGACATCCGCGCATCTGTGGAATTTCCCGCTTAACGATGCCACGCATGCTGAAATGGAGCGCATGTTCCGCGCCTTGTCCGGCAAGCCGCGTGAAGAGGCGCCGGTACTGGAAATTAACCACCGTCAGATGCCAACGCTGGGCGTTAATGAAGGCGTGCTGGCGATTGATTTCCTCGCGCTGTGTGGCGAAGGGCGTAGTCAGCATGACTACATCGAGCTATCACGCCGCTTCCACAGCGTATTGCTGTATGATGTGCCGGTGATGATTTACAAGACCGAAGATCAGGCACGCCGCTTCCTGGCGCTGGTCGATGAATTCTACGAACGCCACGTGAAACTGGTGGTGGCGGCCGAAACCTCACTGTTTGAAATTTATCAGGGCACGCGCCTGAAGTTTGAGTATCAACGCTGCTTGTCGCGTTTGCAGGAGATGCAAAGCGAAGAGTATTTGCGTCTGCCGCATCTGCCCTGATGGCGTGGGCAAAAATCGCAGGATTTCGATGCAAAAAGGTTCGATCTTTGAGTTCGACTTCTCTATAATCTTGCGACCCCACGTTACAGCATCGGTTTTCTTTCCCAAGAACTCGATGTGATCCGGTAACTCACTTGAAGGGGTGGCTTGCTGGGCAAAATGGTCGTGTGAGCCTCAATCGTTTACTTAGCGTTTGGGATTTCACCAACGTGTAACTTTTTATTTGGGTAAGCTTTTCAATGAAAACTTTTACAGCTAAACCAGAAACCGTACAGCGTGACTGGTATGTTGTTGACGCAACGGGCAAAACCTTGGGTCGCCTGGCGACTGAACTGGCGCGCCGTCTGCGTGGTAAGCACAAAGCGGAATACACTCCGCACGTTGATACCGGTGATTACATCATCGTTCTGAACGCTGAGAAAGTTGCTGTAACCGGCAACAAGCGTACTGACAAGATTTACTATCACCACACTGGCCACATCGGTGGTATCAAGCAAGCGACCTTTGCAGAGATGATCGAGCGCCGTCCTGAGCGTGTGATTGAAATCGCGGTTAAAGGCATGCTGCCGAAAGGCCCACTGGGTCGTGCTATGTACCGTAAACTGAAAGTTTACGCAGGCAACGAGCACACTCACGCGGCGCAGCAACCGCAAGTTCTTGACATTTAATCGGGATTATAGGCAATGGCTGAAACTCAAAACTACGGCACTGGTCGCCGCAAAAGCTCTGCCGCTCGCGTCTTCATCAAGCCGGGTAGCGGTAACATCGTCATTAACCAGCGCTCACTGGAGCAATACTTCGGTCGCGAGACTGCACGCATGGTCGTGCGTCAGCCGCTGGAGCTGGTTGATATGGTTGGTAAATTTGACCTGTACATCACCGTTAAAGGTGGTGGTATTTCTGGTCAGGCTGGTGCGATCCGTCACGGTATCACACGCGCTCTGATGGAATACGACGAGTCTCTGCGTCCTGAACTGCGTAAAGCGGGCTTCGTTACCCGTGACGCACGTGAAGTTGAACGTAAGAAAGTCGGCCTGCGTAAAGCACGTCGTCGTCCGCAGTTCTCTAAGCGTTAATTGTTGCTGCTTCGGCAGACACAATTTGCTCAAAAAACCCGCTTCGGCGGGTTTTTTATTGTCGCCATTCACGATTTTTCACGCTAAAAACGCGAGCTTTACCCGCATTTTGCCCGCAAATCATTATCCCTGCCCCACAAGCTGCTTAAAATCTGGTAAACTCACTGACACTTTGCGCCCGCAAGCCGGAGCGTTGTGCGTGTTATTTCTGTCGGGACGACGGGAAAGCGCCACTGACGTTGGCTGTGTGCGAATCTGATGAGCAGGTGAGTCGCCGCGTGGTTGGCTATTCGCAGTATCTTTTTGTGAACAAACTTGGAGGTTTTCATGGCTGTCGCTGCCAACAAACGTTCGGTAATGACGCTGTTTTCTGGTCCGACTGACATTTTTAGCCATCAAGTACGTATTGTACTGGCTGAAAAAGGCGTCAGCGTGGAGATCGAGCAGGTTGAAACGGATAACCTGCCGCAGGATCTGATTGACCTCAACCCGTATCGCACTGTACCAACGCTGGTCGACCGTGAACTGACGTTGTATGAATCACGCATCATCATGGAATACCTGGATGAGCGTTTCCCGCATCCACCGCTGATGCCTGTTTACCCGGTTGCCCGTGGTGAAAGCCGCCTGATGATGCATCGCATCGAGCAGGACTGGTACACCCTGATGCGCGCCATCGAAACTGGTAACAACGCTGAAGCTGATGCCGCGCGCAAACAACTGCGTGAAGAGCTGCTGGCGATTGCGCCATTGTTCTCGCGCACGCCGTTCTTCATGAGCGAAGAGTTCAGCCTGGTCGACTGCTATCTGGCACCGCTGCTGTGGCGTTTGCCGCAGATGGGCGTTGAGCTGGTGGGTGCCGGTTCTAAAGAGCTGAAAGGCTACATGACGCGCGTATTTGAACGTGACTCTTTCCTCGCTTCATTAACGGAAGCGGAACGTGAAATGCGCCTGCAAGCCCGGGGCTAATGTATGGAAATGTCGCAACTAACGGCTCGTCGTCCCTATCTGCTGCGTGCGTTTTATGACTGGCTGCTCGATAACCAGTTGACGCCGCATTTGGTAGTCGACATCAATCTGCCTGGTGTGCAGGTGCCGCTGGAGTATGCGCGTGATGGCCAGATCGTTCTGAACATTGCGCCGCGCGCTGTCGGTAACCTCGACCTCGCCAATGACGAAGTGCGTTTCAATGCGCGCTTCGGCGGCGTGCCGCGCCAGGTTTCTGTGCCAATGGCCGCTGTGCTGGCCATCTACGCACGTGAAAACGGTGCTGGCACCATGTTCGAACCGGAACCGGCTTACGAGCTGGAAACCAACGAACAGGAAGGCCAGGAAGAGACGATGATGTCAGTGATTGATGGCGATCGTCCCGACGATGCGGCTGATAACGATCACTCGCCGGATGATGAACCGCCACCGCGTGGTGGACGTCCTTCATTGCGCGTGGTGAAGTAAATCGCATGCAATAAAAACGGGCCAATTGGCCTAATGCCGATCAGTTAAGGATCAGTTGAACGATCCAGTGGCTGTGTAAGAATCCGGAAACGCTTCGTTTCCGGATTTTTTTATGCAGCTCAGTCAGGCCCTTGATATCGTCTCTCGTTACGATTCTCTTCGTAATCCTCTGAATACGCTCGCGGATGTTCTTGACCCTGCGCTCATCAGCCGCTGCCTTGAGGAAGCTGGCACGGTCACGCTCCGTAAGCGCAGACTCACTACAGATCTGATGGTCTGGTGTCTCATCGGCATGGCCCTTGAGCGCAAAGAACCCCTTCACGCCATCGTTAATCGCCTTGATATTCTTTTACCGGGAAACCGTCCTTTCGTTGCGCCCAGTGCCGTAGTGCAGGCAAGGCAGCGGCTGGGGGACGACGCTGTACGGCGGGTTTTCGAACAGAGCAGCGAGCTCTGGAATGCACAGACTTCCCACCCTGACTGGTGTGGTCTGACGCTGTACGCTGTTGACGGCGTTGTCTGGCGCACGCCAGAAACACCTGATAATGAGAAGGCTTTCGTCCG
>NZ_OBEC01000008.1:0-236593 GCF_900215395.1 Pantoea sp. GL120224-02
CAGCCAGACACTCAGACTGAGGTCATCCGTTTTGGTGACGCGCAGAGCGCTTATTCCGATCAGAAGTCGCTGCCGCTGAACAGTCCCTCGGGTCTTGAAGACAATGCTCAGGAATCCGTCTGGAACCTGAATCTGACCCACAACGTGGTTGAAGCGGGTGTGACAGCAAAGGATTACAACCACCGTGAGGCACAGCGCATGCTGCGGTCGGTGAAGGCCGATATGACGCGGGGTGATGGTGACAACATCTCTTACGGGCAGGTTTATCACTATCGTCCCCGCCATCCCTACAGCGGCGATAAGTTTGCCCCGGAGACCGAGACCGCAAACTTTTATGCCCGTCTCGATCATGAACGTTTTCTTGCCCGGCAGACGCTGATATCCGGTGTTTGCAACGATGCTTTTATCAGCCCCGGACATGTTTTATCTGTTACCGAAACAGGCATACCCACTCTGCCTGCACAGTTGCAGAGTCCCGTTTTAATCACCCAAATCAATGTCAGTGCGAGCCGACGTTAGGCCTTCCAGGCCACGCTGAATGCTGTGCCCTACAGTGAGACGCTTTGCTGGCGTCCCGCACTGATTGCTCGTCCTAAAGTCAGCGGCACCATGACGGCGCGTGTGACCAGTGCGAAAGACAACGACATCTATGCCTGGCAGGATGCATCCGGGTTATATCGTGTGGTGTTTGATGCGGACGAGGATGGCAAGGATCGCGGCCTGGAAAGCATGCCCGTTCGCCTCGCGAAACCTTACGGCGGGGATATGTACGGCTTCCACTTCCCGCTGATACAGGGGACGGAGGTGGCAATAGCGTTTCGTGAGGGAGACCCGGACCAGCCGTATATTGCTCATGCGCTGCATGATTCTCGTCATGTTGATCACGTCACCGAGAAAAACAGCACCCGCAATGTTATCCGTACGGCAGGGCTGAATAAACTGCGCATGGAGGACAAGCGTGGTGAGGAGCATATCAAGCTCAGCACGGAGTATGGTGGCAAGACGCAGCTGAATCTGGGGCATAACGTGAGTGCAACCCGGGAGTTACGCGGTGAAGGGGCTGAACTCCGGACCGACAAGCATATTGCGATTCGGGGCGGAGCAGGGGTGTTAATTTCCGCAGATAAACAGCCAAAATCCCAGGGCAGTATGCTGGATATGAATACAGCAATTGCAGAACTGCAGAGCGCGCTTCAGATGGTCACTGCGCTTGCACAGAGTGCTCAAACATCCGGTGCGCTTGAGTCTGATGCTCAGTCCCAACAAAAATTAGCGGAAGCGCTTAATAAGTTTAAAGATGCCGGAATTCTGCTTTCTGCACCCGCAGGCATAGCCGCAGCAACGGCGAGCAATATTCAACTCTCTTCAGGCCAAAGCCTGACGGCAACAGCAGGCAAAAATGTCGATATGAGTATTGTGAAACGTTTCACTGTTGCGGCGGGTGAAGCCATCAGCCTTTTTGCGCACCGGATGGGGCTAAAAGTATATGCAGCAAAAGGCGATGTCGACATTCAGGCACAAACCGATGCCATGCGTCTTCAGGCAAACAAAAATTTGGCGGTTAACAGTATCAGCGGGGAAATAATCCTCAATGCCAGCCGGGGAATTACCCTGACCAGCAAAGGTGGCGCCTATATAAAAATTAAAAACGGATCCGTAGAAATAGGTGCTCCTTCGAGGATATCTCTTAAAAGTGGAGATATTGCGTGGGGTGGTAATGCCTCACTGGAAACTGCACTTTTAGCCGTTCCCGTTAGCGACCCGCAGTTTACGAACACAATGAATGGTCGATTCCGTGTACTGGATCAGGCCACACAACAGCCTAAAGCCTATATACCTTACCGAATTGAAAGCGCAGACGGACAAATCCTGCGTGGCGTGACGGACGAGCAGGGATATACGCAAGCGCACTACGGCCTGAACGAGGCGGCGATATCACTGCATTACGAATAAAGGGACTTTAATCAATGAGCGCGAAACACCCTCCCGCGGCAGAAAATGCACTGAGCAAAAAAGACGGTAACACTGTTAATGCGCATCACACCTCCTGCCAGTGCTATTTCCGACCGGAAACCACGGAAGTCATTTTCCTGGATGAATCTGATTCAGGTGAGTTTGATGATTTAACCAGCAAGCTAAGTGAGTTGATGGACAGGCTTGAAAAGGCACGGGTCCGTCATTCAGCTGCGATTGAGGCTTATTATAAAAAGCGTAATGACATAGCCAGTCAGGAAGCGCTACCGGCCTATTTCGATGCGGTCGTGTCGACGGAAATAGAGACTGAAAAAGCGACAGAGGCGCTGCAGAAGGAGGTGGGGGAGTTTGATGAGCAAGCGGGTTATGCCGGTCTCGTTGAACTTATTCCTCTTGAGCCTCTTAAGAAGGGCATCTACGGGCGATTCTACTGTTACATGAAGAAAACGGACTACGAGGCTTTCTCGGGCAGGATGACGGTCATCAGCCTGAACAACCTGGGTGCAGAGGATTTTTACCAGCGTGATAAGGACGGGAACATCATTGCTATCAGCACGAAAGCGATACGGGAACGTTTTCAGAAGGTCAGAGAGTCGCTCACGCAAATGTCCTCAGGAAACACCGCCTTCGGTGCGGACGGAACGTATGAGGCCAGCCTGACTGAGTGGGCAGAGGCCTGGAACGGGCAGGATGACTATGCTGCACAGGGGCGCGTAATAGATGTCTCCGCAGGCGCACAGTTTCTCCGTTTTTCCTCTAACGCGGGTGCGCAGCTTGACTGGAACCGGAATGAAAATGCGGGAAGCATCAGCGGCGAGGCTGAGGCAATGCTGACGCTTGCAGAGGCGTACGTCAAAGCCACCTTTTATCAGCCGGATCGTGGCGGGTGGCAGTTGAAGTTTATCATCAACGATGAAAATAAAGAGGCGAACCTGGGCGTGCTGCGCTCAAGGATTGATACGGGACTGAAGGGATTTGCAGGCGCCTCAGCGAGGATAGAAGGGAATCTGCAATTTGTGGTGAGTGACGGACAGCAGAAGCTGATGGGTGTCCGCGCGCCATACTCCCGCTTTGCACAGCGTCAGAAAGGGGTGATGGTTGATACGGAAAAGGAGACATCTGCCGCAACGTCGGTCAGGGCAGAGTTGTTCGCGGGTGTATCCGCCGGCGGGACCTTTGGCGGCGCGCTGCAGTGGCTGAAACCGTTTGAGTCTCTGGTAGACCACCTGCCGGATATGTTACGCACGTTTGGCATGGAGGCGTCGATATCGGACACGAAGGTGCTGGATAAAGTGCTGAGTATCAGCCCTAAATCCGCGGGGTCTGCCCAACGGGTGGGCAAGTTCACCGATTTTGCCGCATTCATTGCGGGTGGCGAGCTACAGGCTGGGCTGGGCGGGTCCGGGGAGTACGAGTTCTGGTTCGAAGATGGGAAGTTTAAATTCCAGATATCCGGCGGGGTTTGCCTTGGTGTCGGAGCTAAAGGCTCAGCTCAGGGAGAAGTTACACCACATCAGTTTACCGAGTTTGCAGTGTGGGCGGTTTACCAGCTGTACGGGATGGATTACCGTTATTTTAAGGTGTTCGCTAAGGATGCTTTTAAGGCTCTGACCCTGATAGTTCTTATGGGTGGGAAGAGTATTTATGAAAACTATTACAATAAAATGAAAGCCACATATTATACAGTGTCAGAAGATTTTGACGATTTCATAAAAAATATCAAAAAGAATCTATCGAATGCTGCTGAGGCATCCGATAGCAGAAACCAGTTTGCTGAGCAGATAAATAATAATCCGTCAGAAGTTTATCATTTCACTCCTGAAGGAAAGGGTATTTCAATTTATCTTCTCATACAGGGGGGAATGTATGACCGGATTGACCCCAGTAATCACAAATTAGCATCTTTAATCGATAACTCTGAGAATGGTCTGTTGCCCATCCCGGATACGGCGCATCAGCGGAAAAAAGCCGTGCTAACCATACTAAGCAGCATACAGACGAAACGTGAGTGGGCTGAAGTACTGATAAGGATGACCGGTAACGGCGAAAAGGTTGCAGGCGCTCCCATTTCTAAATTAGGGCAGGCGAGATTAATTAAACAGCAGGAAGAGCTAATACGCACCGCTCTGCAAATCGGTATTAATCAAGATCACCGGTTAAATGAGATGATTAAACGGCTTGAATTGCAGGATTTCCGTGAAGTTTACCGCCGCTTAAAAGAAAAGCCCGCTTTCGGGTATCCTTTTGCACCGAACTGCACGAAGCAATACGCCCTGTATTGTGACGATAATCCCTGGTACGCCTCACTTTGCCATATTGCACCAGCAAATCCAGTAATCACGAATGCACTTAACTTTTTGAATAAATGAAGAAAAAAATCTTATTGTTATTACTGTTCATCCTGTCCGGATGTGATGAAAAAAAAATAGTCGCGCCGGAATTATCTGCACCACAACAAAAAAAACTGGACGCATTTATCAGCCGTATTAAGTCCGATATGGTATATATGCCTGCGGGCACCTTTCTGATGGGGGATTTTTGTTCAGAAATGCGCAACGGCGGGGCGTTCTGTACTATAGATAAAAACAACAAGCCAGCTCATGAGGTTGAGCTATCATCCTTCTCAATATCCAGATTCAAAATCACGCATCAGGACTATAAGTTTTACCTGGAAGTTTCTGGGTTGCCAGCGCAGAGCTTTAATAAAGAGTACAGGAATGAAAGACTCGCTAAAATGACGGTGCTAAAAAACAGCCCGGCGATTATCAACTGGCACAATGCAGATAAGTACTGCCATTGGCTTAAGAGCCAGACTGGGCTAAATTTCTCGCTCCCGACGGAAGCACAGTGGGAGTATGCCGCGAGAAACCGTGGGAAGTACGTCAGTATCGCCACGGATGACGGTTCCCTGCGCGTCAGCAGAGACACAGAGTTAGGGGTGAATTTTGGTACTTATGAAGATCGGGAACTTGCAGCCCGGCCTGTTGGAATCGACCCAGGGATTCTAAGTTTACCTGTCGATAAATTTCCCCCGTCTCCGGCAGGTTTGTATGGTATGGCGGATAACGGCAGAGAGTGGGTCATGGACTGGTATGACCCGGGCTGGTACGCAAAATCTCCGGTCAAAGACCCTCATGGCCCGGAGTCCGGCGTGATTAAAGACGAAGAGACAGGGCAATACTGGAAGGTGCTGCGCGGAGCCATCCTGCCAGCACCTGGCCGTCCGTCCGGCCTCACGTTCAGCCGCAGTTATGACATTCCGGAACCGGGATATCCTGCGGGCCATACGGCCCGTTGCGTAGTGAATGAGCCGGAGCCGCTGAATTAGTCTCTGTAGTTTAAAAATCAATAAACCGAAATGATACCGGACTGAAACCGGTGCAGCCCAACTGTACGCACTCTTTAATTGCGAAGACGAACCCTGATATGCCTCGCTCTATCATGTGACACCACAGAGTGCCATTACACAACATAACCTTGAGCCGGCCCGAAAATGAAAAAGAACTTAGCTGTTTTCCTTCTAATACTGCTTTCAGGGTGTGATGATAAGAAGGTGGTCACGCCGCCCCTGACGGCAGAACATAAGAAAGAGCTGGACGTATTCCTCAGCCGCGTCAGAGCGGACATGGTTTACATGCCGGCAGGGACGTTTCTGATGGGGGACTTTTGTTCGGAAATGCGTAATGGCGGGGCGTTTTGCACAAGCGATAAGAATAATAAGCCGGCTCACAAAGTTGAGCTATCAGCCTTTTCAATTTCAAAGAAAAAAATCACGCATGAAGATTATAGCTTTTATCTAAAAATAAGCGGACGTCCTCTTCAGCAATTTGAAAAACCATGGAGAAATAAAGCTCTTTCTGAAATGACGGCTATGAAAGAAGGTCCAGCTATTATTAATTGGCGTGAGGCTGATAATTACTGCACTTGGCTGAGGAAGCAAACTGGTTTTAATTATTCACTCCCGACTGAGGCTCAGTGGGAGTATGCTGCAAGAAATAAAGGGGGTTATGTCAGTATTGCCACTGATGACGGTTCTTTGCGTCATAACCGAAAAACAGATGTTGGTGATAACTTTGCTACGGATTATGACAGACAGACAATTTCAGAGCAATTGGGTATCGACTCCCAGTATGTTTTCTTTCCTGTTGATAAATATCCTCCTTCACCGGCAGGCTTGTATGGTATGGCAGATAATGGAAAGGAGTGGGTTATAGATTGGTATGATCCTGATTGGTACAAGATATCGACAACAAAGGATCCTCAAGGCCCTGATTCAGGGGTGATCAAAGATAATACCACTGGGCAGTATTGGAAAGTTTTAAAGGGGGCTGACCATCCATCGCCCGGATGGCCTTCAGGTCTTACCTTCAGCCGCAGCTACAAAATTCCCGAACCGGATTTTCCTGCGGGCGTTACTGCTCGCTGTGTGGTGAACCAATCTGCTCCTCTGGAATAAATACACTAATTTATAATTATGGGGTATGCCCCAACCTTTATTAAAAAAATCAGCAGATATTAACTGCGGCTATGAAAAAAATTGACCAATCTTAAATTTTTGCAAGCATAAATAACGTTTTAAGTCAGTGGTGGTTAAATTTTTTCACATAGTCTTCTTTATTCTGGGCTGGAATGGTTAATTAGACGGGGTGAAGAAATGATACGCATTTTCCTGACGTCGGCTGTTAATCATGACAAGCAGTTGAATGACCTGATTCAGAAGCTGGAACTGCAGGACTTCCGCGAAGTGTATCGCCGTTTAAAGGAAAAACCAGCTTTCGGATACCCGTTTGCGCCCAACTGCACGAAGCAGTACGCCCTTTACTGCGAAGACAATCCTTGGTATGCCTCGCTTTGTCATGTGACACCGCAGAGTGCCATTAAAAAACATAACCTTGAGTCGGCCCGAAAATGAAAAGAAATTTAGCTGTTTTTCTCCTGATAATTCTTTCAGGGTGTGATGATAAAAAAGTGGTCACGCCGCCCCTCACGGCAGAGCAGAATAAAGAGCTGGACGTATTCCTCAGCCGCGTCAGGGCGGACATGGTTTATATGCCGGCAGGGACGTTTCTGATGGGGGACTTTTGTTCGGAAATGCGTAATGGCGGGGCGTATTGTACGGGTGATAAGAGCAACAAGCCGGCTCACATGGTAGAGCTGTCTGCCTATTCGATTTCAAAATATAAAATCAGTCATGAAGAGTACGCATTGTATCTGAGGTTATCTGGGAGCTCTCCGCGAAATTATAATGATGAAGTGAGTGATACGATGCTCTCGGAGATGACGATATTAGATAACAGCCCTGCAATAATTGACTGGCGCGAGGCGGATACGTATTGCCGTTGGTTAAAGAAAAACACAGGTTTAAATTTCTCGCTCCCGACGGAAGCACAGTGGGAATATTCAGCCAGAAATAAAGGGCAGTATGTCATTATTGCCACTGATGACGGTACGTTGCGTTATAACCGGAAAACGGAGCGTGGTGAGAACTTTGCGACGGATGAAGATCGTGAGATAGCCGCCCAGCAGTACAGAATCGACTCACCGCTTATCCGCCTGCCAGTAGATAAGTACCCACCTTCACCGGCGGGGCTTTATGGAATGGCAGAGAACGGCAGAGAGTGGGTCATGGACTGGTATGATCCGGACTGGTACAAAAAATCTCCGGTCAAAGACCCTCATGAACCGGAGTCCGGCGTGATTAAAGATGAAGAGACAGGGCAATACTGGAAGGTGCTTCGCGGGGCCATCCGGCCATCGCCCGGATGGCCGTCCGGACTCACGTTCAGCCGCAGTTATGACATCCCGGAACCGGGATATCCCGCCGGCCATACGGCCCGTTGTGTGGTGAATGAGCCGGAACTGCTGAATTAGCCTCTGTGGTTTAACAATCAATAAACCGAAATTATGCCGGACTGAACCTGTTACGTCCCGGTATGCCCCCTGTACAGCGAAGATAATCCCTGGTACGCCTCGCTCTGTCATGTGACACCGCAGAGTGCTAACACAGCACAACCTTGAGCCGGCCTGCTTTAATTTCTTAGGATAATAGATTCCCTTTCATTATCAATTGGTGCTGTTGACCCACTGGTATGACGTTCTTATAACGGAAGGTGGAAATAATGAGTGATGCTGAAATGCATGATTCGCTTTTAATGTTAAAAAAAGAGTTGTTGGCTCTAAATTACGAGATTGATATTCCATTTAATATAGTTTCTTCAAGGGATGAACTAATCGCCTCGTGGAAAATAGTCGATGCCAAAGCAATAGAGCCTTTTGGTATGGAGGGATTGAAAAAACAGTTTGAACTGAAATTGATTTTTGATGTGGATAACAAAACAGTGCGTTACACAGAAAAATCGACAGACATTAACTGGGACGTGCAATTAAAACGTTTTATTAAGAAAAAAGAAGTACGCCTGGGAAGTCGTAAGGAATTCAGTCAGGGAGCTTCATGGGGGATTAAAGAGGACGGTTCATTCGGTCAGCAATATGCTTTCAAATTCAGAACGCGAGACATTAAAAACCCAATTTTTAAGGTTGTGCAGAATTCAGGATGGCACCTGAAACTCAGTGCAACAGACAAGGTGGGGTGTCACATTTTCACCATTCTGATTGCGGTAATGGTGATCTGTGGTTTGGTGGTTTACCTGTTTTAAGGAGAGAAATGAGTGAAAGGAGTGATTCGTATCGGGGATACCCTGTCCAGCGGTGGCACCGTCCTGCAGGGCAGTTCCGGGGTAAGATTCCAGGGCAAGGACGTTTCCTGTGCAGGGGATAAGGTGATGTGCTCGGCCCATGGCGGGACGACCATTGCAGAAGGCGATGAAGTGGCAAAAATTAACGGTAAACCTGTTGCACTTCAGGGGCACCGCTGTGGTTGTGGCTGCACGTTAATCTCCTCATTACCCATTGCCGGAAGGCGTCAGTAATGCCCATTGAACTGGAAAAAATCCCGCCAAAGCGGCAACTGCCGGAGGCGCCTTCATCATTGCGATGGATCCTGGTCATTGCACTCCTCACGTTAAGTGGTGTGATGCTCTCTCTCTGGCTGTGGCCCAGGGATATGCCTACAAACTCTGTCTGGTTCTGGTTTTGCACCCTGGCAATACCTCTCTCTGCCGGATTTGCGTGTTATGGTCTCCGGCTAAAGGCTTATGAAAATGAAAGGGATAAGACCTGCTACTGGAACCAGCTTCATCAGCAACAGCATGACAGGTATGTCGAGCAGGGGCAGCGCGCTGTCGGTGTCTTGGGCCAGTCTTTTATAACGCCCTACGGCTGCAACAAACTCAGCTCCGTATTGCTCACTCATGGCAGCATGCTGTGCTCGCAATACAGTCCAGCACTACAGCGTGCGGTAACCACTGCACGTCTGTCAGACTGGATGCCGGATGTCCCGATACTGACCTTTGAAAAAAGGCTGGCTGGTTATCTCAATGATGTTCTTCACATGCTGAAAGCGGAGTTGTCAGCTCTCTCTGATGACAAGATTTCTGTACGTATTCAACACGATGGTGTGCTGACTAATTCGCAGGTGGGGCGGATCTGGCAGAGCATAATTTCACCCATTCATACTTTTTCCCTACCTGAGATTAGCACAGAGGACGCTGGGCTCATGTGGCTGGATCCCTTGCTTGATCAGGATGAAGCAACCGTCATGCTGTCGGTTGAAATCAATCTTTTTCACTCGCTGCGGGATCGCCAGTCTGAGTCAGTATCGGCACTCATACTGGCAACACCAGAATGGTTGTCCCGGCATAACGTTAAATCCGAGGTACTGATCCATCGTCCGGTAGTGGCAACAGAACTGATGAGTTCACTGGAGGATGTGCTGCGCTGGGGGAAACTGTCCCATGGTGAACCACACACACTCTGGCGGTCAGGTGTGTGTCAAATGTCGCTACAGCGTGTAATTCAGCAGGCTGAACGTCTGGGATATGTTCCGGGAAATATAGAGAGTTACGACATTGACGATCTATTTGGCGGGCCGGGAGCGGCGACAGGAAATATCGCTTTAATCTGCGCCAGTGGACATGCTGCATTGTCAGGAAACCCGCAGTGGATAATGGTTGAAGGTAATAACGCCCATCAATTAATTGTGCGTAAATCAGAAAGCTGAAGGAACGCTGTATGATTAAAAATAAACGGATAAGTACCTGGGTTATCATCACCGTTATATTCATAATAAGTGCCGGTCTCATCTGGTCAAATAATCCATTTTTACACCTCAGCGGTCGTGAACAAAAACTTTATGCATCATTAATCACTGCTGTGATGTGTCTGCTGTTATTACTGATGGACGAACTGCTCATCGAGGCGTGGCTCTGGCTGATATCACGGACTTTCCTGCAGCGATTAATAATGCTCACAGGGACCAAAACACAACAGACAGAGCATGCGCCTGATAACGACTTTTATCGGGACACGTTAAAACAGTGCAGACTTCATCTGCGTATAAATTCTGGCCTACGCTGGCGGCATAATGTTCGCGTCACACTCATCACCGGGAGCGTTGCGGATGTAGAGTCTCTGATCCCCGGACTCCCGACTCAGCTCTGGCAGGAGGACGGCGGTACACTTTTATTCTGGGGGGGAGACCCGTCGGAAAACCTTAACAACAGCTGGTTTAAAATGCTGAGTGGCTTTAGCCGCCGTCCGGCTGATGCAATGGTGTACGTTACGTCTGCTGCGGACCGATGTGCGGCAAGTCGTCGCGACGCCTCAGCATCTTTACCGCCAGCAATGAACATTGATGTTATCGTTCGGGGGATCGCAGCCCGTTATGATACCCTGGGGTGGCATCTTCCACTGTTTATCTGGTCGCTCCATCCGCGCACTGGTGAGCAAAAGGATCGTATCACTCAGCCCCTGGGCTGCCAGTTGCCTGAAACCAGTAATGTTGATGCTCTGCTGGCAGAACTCACAGGCCTACTCACCTCACAGGGTATTCAGCAGGTGGCTGGTAATCCGCAGCATCACTTTCTTCTCGGCCTGGCTGACCAGCTCAGCAGAAGTCCCGAGTCTGTTACTGCGATGATTTCTCACTTTCTGAGTCCACGTCGCCCATTCCCGCTGGCAGGTCTTGTTTTCAGTGCCCCTTCTGGAAAAGTCGAGGGCGGCATACCGCACCGCTGGATACGGGACAATCGCTGGGATACGTTGCCCGCGAACTCTAACGAACTGCCTGCACATCTTCGCCCCATCCGCACTGGCCTGCAGTGGAGCCGTATGCTCGCTGCAGCCGCCTGTGCGTTAGTCATTCTGTGGGGAGCGGGGATGCTGGTCTCTTTTGCCACCAATCGCAGCATTATTAGTGGTGCTGCTGAGGTTGCTGAAAACGCTGCTGACCGCAGTCAGCCTTTAGCGCAACGTCTGGGTGCACTGGGGAAGTTGCAGGAGACTGTCGCACAACTCCAGTATCGCGCTGAGCAGGGTGCCCCATGGTACAGCCGTCTCGGACTAAGTCAGAATACGATACTGCTTTCAGCCTTATTGCCCCGATATAGTGCAGCGGCTAAGCCATTAATTCGTGATGCTGCTGCATCGTATCTCACTGACGCACTGAAAGCCTATGCCTCACTCCCATCTGACAGCCCATTGCGGGAAACGCAGTCAAAGCAGGCCTACACGCAGCTCAGGTTGTATCTGATGCTGACGCGTCCTGAACGTATGGACCCCAGTTGGTTCAGCCAGGCACTGATGCAAAACTGGACGCAGCGGCAGAGTCTGGACCAGGCATACTGGCAGGGTGCCGGGAGTCCGCTGCTGGCTTTCTATGCAGAGAATTTCAATGCTCACCCTGAATGGGCGCTGAAAGCAGACCCGGAGCTGGTCAGGCAGGTGCGCACCCTGCTGGTACGTCAGATGGGGGTAACCAACAGCGAAACCCGCCAGTACCAGCGGGTGCTGGCGCAGGTGGCGCACCAGTATGCCGATATGCGCTTGGCAGACATGACCGGCGATACGGATGCGGGTCGCCTGTTTACCACCGATGAAGTGGTGCCCGGCATGTTCACCCGTCAGGCGTGGGAAGACGGCGTTAAACCCGCGATTGAAAAAGTGGCGAGGGAGCGGCGTGAGGAGATGGACTGGGTACTGAGTGATGCGCCGCCGTCTGCCGGTGATGCATCCTCATCCGAAGCGCTGGAAGCGCGGCTCAGCAGCCGTTACTTTGCCGATTATAGCGCCGCCTGGCTGAACTTCCTGAACAGCCTGCGCCTGCAGCCGGCACCGACGCTTTCAGACGCTATCGACCAGCTCACGCTGATGGCAGACGTCAGACAGTCGCCGCTGGTGGCATTAATGAACACGTTTAATGTGCAGGGCCGCACTGCACAGAGCGGCGGCGCGATTGGCGACTCACTGGTGAAATCCGCGCAGAACCTCTTTAACCGCGAAAAGCTCCCTGCCATTGACCAGAACAGCGGACCGATCGGCCCACTCGATGCGACTTTCGGCCCGCTGCTGGCGCTGACTGACAATCAGGGCAGCAGCAGTATGAGCCTGCGTACCTTCCTGACGCGCGTGACTCAGGTGCGTCTGCGCCTGCAGCAGGTCACCAACGCGGCAGACCCGCAGGCCATGACGCAGACGCTGGCGCAGACGGTGTTTCAGGGGAAAACCGTGGACCTGACTGACACGCGTGATTACGGCAGCCTGGTCGCCGCCGGGCTGGGACAGGAGTGGAGCGGTTTCGGACAGACGGTGTTTGTGCGTCCGATAGAGCAGGCCTGGCAACAGGTGCTGATGCCGGCTGCGGGCAGCCTGAACGCCCAGTGGCAGCAGGCGGTGGTGAACGAGTGGAACAGCGCGTTTGGCGGCCGCTATCCGTTTAAAAATGTCAGCAGTGAGGTGTCACTGCCGCTGCTGGCGAAATATCTGAACGCTGAGAACGGACGCATCACCCGCTTCCTGCAGTCGCGTCTGAGCGGCGTGCTGCACCGCGAAGGCACGCGCTGGATACCGGACAGCATCAACGCTCAGGGGCTGACTTTTAACCCGGCTTTTCTGCAGGCGCTTAATCAGCTCAGCCGGATTTCTGACGTGGTGTTTACCCGCGGCGAGGCCGGGCTGCACTTTGAGCTGCGTCCTGGTACGGCTGCAGACGTGATGCAGACTGACCTGATTATCGACAGTCAGAAGCTCACCTACATGAATCAGCAACCGGTGTGGAAGCGCTTCACCTGGCCTGCCGACACAGAAGCGCCGGGTGCATCACTGAGCTGGATAAGCACGAAGGCCGGCACCCGCCAGTACGGCGACATGCCGGGCAGCTGGGGTCTGATTCGCCTGCTAGATAAGGCTCAGGTCAGCGCCAATCCGGGCATCAGCAGCAGCTGGCGGCTCACCTGGCAGGCTCCCGACGGCCGCCCGCTGAACTACATTCTGCGAACAGAAGCGGGTGAGGGGCCGCTGGCGCTGCTGAAGCTGCGCAACTTCACGCTCCCGGCAGACATATTCATTATCAGTGACACACCGGAAGTGCCGGATGAAACTTTTGTCAGCGAGGAAGACTAATGCCACTGCAATCCCTGATTAATGCCTGCGGTGCGAATGTGGACCATCTTCGGGTGCTGGCCACGGAGTCTGTTTCGCTGTGGGAGCCGTGGCTGAAGCCCCTGGCGGACACTCACGCTACAGGGGAAGACCCGACCTACAACGATGCGTTCCAGCAGATGCAGGAAGAGATGAACCGTTTGTCTGGCGCGGATACGACGCTTATCTGTGCGCTGGCGGAACAGGTACTGACGACGGAAGCCAAAGACATCCGCGTGGCAGTCTGGTACTGCTGGGCGCGTTTGCAACGAGACGGTGAAGAAGGGTTTGCCGACGGTCTGGCCCTGCTTGCCGGCCTGCTGCAGCGCTTCGGTGATGCTTTGCATCCACAGCGGGCGCGCAGTCGTGAGGCGGCGCTGGGCTTTCCCGCCAGCGCGCGCGTGCTGGATACGCTGACGCTCTATCCCGAAGTGATGACATCTTCGGCGCAGCGTACCGTGGCGGCGTTGCTGGTGATTGATGACGTATGCAGAGCGCAGGGCGGGGCCGGCCTTGGTAGCCTTTACGGCGCGCTGGAGGCAAGGTTGCTGAGGGCAGGCGGCCCGGATGCGGTTGTGCCCCAGACGGCGGCAGACGGTCCCGCATCCCAGTCGTCTTCAGCCTCCGCCGCCCCCGCTCTGGCGGCTATCAGTTCCGGGCGTGATCTGCTGGACCAGGCACGAACGCTGGCCGCTTATCTGCGCGATCAGCCAGGCGGATGGCTAGCCGCGCATAGGCTGATGAAAACCATCCGTCATGACACGCTCAGCCAGCTGCCACCATTGTCCGGCGACGGCAAAAGCCGTATCGAGCCACCCAAGCCGGACCAGCGCGCACAGCTCAAGCGCCTGTGGCTGCAGCAGAGCTGGGCCGAACTGGCCGAACAGGCCGACAGCCTGTTCAGCCGGGGCGGCAATCACTTCTGGCTTGACCTGCAGTGGTACCAGCACCAGGCGCAGCTGCGCTCGGGCAATGCGACGCTGGCGGCGATTGTTCAGGACGACCTTAAGGGCCTGCTGTCGCGCCTCAACGGGCTGGAGACGCTGGCCTTCAGTGACGGAATGCCGTTTGCGGATGAGGTCACCATGGGCTGGATCCAGCAGCATGTGCTGATGTCTGCGGGAGTGTTTGGATTGGAGGCTGTCTCTGTGACTGCTGGCGCAGAGGATGATGTGTTGCAGCTGGAGAGCGAGGCCACTGACCTGGCAGACAGGGAGGGCATTGAAGCTGCGCTGGCCTGGCTGCAGCAACGGCCCGGCATAACGTCACCCAGGCAGCAGTGGTTGTTGCGTTTGCTGATGGCCAGACTTGCTGAGCAATTTGGCCGTCAGGAAATGGCGCTTCATCTGCTATGTGCGCTCGATACGCAAGCAGAGAGTATGACGCTGGACGAGTGGGAGCCATCTCTGTTGTTTGAGGTGCAGTCCCGCAGGCTGAAGCTGTTGCGCAGCCGTGCAGGCCGAAGCGAAGCGGATAAAACCAGGACGCACACAGAGATGGAAAGACTACTTTCATCGCTTATCCGGATTGATGCCGCTCGTGCTGCCATACTGACCACTTCGTAAAGGAAGACGAAACCCGTTTATGAAAGACTTAACTCTACGCTATTACGATAACGAAATGCGCTATCTGCGCGACGCCGCCAGAGAATTTGCCGAAACTCACCCTGACCGCGCCGCCATGCTCAACCTGGACCGTGCAGGCACGCCAGATCCTTTTGTGGAGCGCCTGCTTGAAGGATTTGCTTTTTCCGTCGGTCGACTGCGTCAGAAAATTGACGATGACCTGCCGGAGCTGACCGAAGGGTTGGTCAGCATGCTCTGGCCGCATTATCTGCGCACGATCCCTTCACTGAGCATAGTGTCGCTCTCGCCTGATCTGACGAAAATGAAAATGGCGGAGACCGCTCCCGCCGGGCTGGAGGTGTATTCCCGCCCGGTAGGCCCCAAAAATACTGTCTGCCACTACCGCACCACAAAGCCGGTTACGCTTAATCCGCTGTCAATCTCAGGCGTGGTCATGGGCACCGAGCCGGACGGACGTTCCGTGTTGCGTCTGCGCATAGCCAGCAGCGGGCAGGCGGACTGGAGCCAGTGTGATCTGCGTCATCTCAGCCTGTGGCTGGGAGAAGACGTGCCCGTGGCGACCGCGCTGCATCAGAGGCTGACCCGCCGTCAGGCCGCGATATACGTCCGCATGGCCGGGCAGCAGGAGCGGATCGCCCTCAACGCCTGGTTCAGCCCGGGTGGATTTGGTGAGGACGACAGGCTGTGGCCAAAGGGTGACAGCGCCTTCAGCGGCTATCAGTTGCTGCTGGAGTACTTCACCTTCCCGGAGAAGTTTCGCTTTGTGACCCTGAACGGACTGGAAGCTATCCCTCTTCCACCCGGACTCACGGGGTTCGATATTGAGGTGGTATTCAGTGAGGCGTGGCAGAGTGATTTGCCGGTGACCGATGCTTCGCTGAAACTGCACTGCGTACCGGTGATTAACCTGTTCACGCTGGAAGCTGACCCGCTGACGGTTAACGGACTGGAGAGCGAGTACCTGCTGCGCGCGAAGCGCCTGCAGGACGGACATACCGAAATTTACTCGGTGGATGCGGTCAGCGGTTCAGGGCTGACCGGTGCGGCTGAATACGTTCCGTTCACCAGTTTCCGGCACCGGGGCGGCATGATGCGACGCCTCGCACCTGAGCGCTATTTTCATACGCGCGTTCGAAAAGGCGTGACCGGGATGCACGACACCTGGCTGATACTCGGCGGTCAGCAGTGGGAGGAGGGGGAAGAGCTTTCCCGCGATACGCTCTCGCTGCGTATCACCGGCACCAACGGGCAGCTTCCCCGTCGTGCGCTGCAAAGCACCCTGCTGGACCGCTGCGAACAGGTGTTGCAGACCCCTGTCACGGTGCGCAATCTGACTCGTCCGACACTTCCTGCTTATCCACCTGCTGAGGACCGCTTTCACTGGCGGGTGCTAAGCCACCTCGGTTCCGGCTTCATCAATATGATGAATAGCGCAGAAGTGCTGCGCGGCACGCTGGCGTTGTACAACTGGCAGGATGACGAACTCTGCAACCGCAGGCTGGATGCGATTCTTGACGTACAGCATCACCGTCTGCAGCGGTTTGAGTCTGGTTACCTGCTGCGTGGTCTTGACATTGAGGTGACGCTCGACAGCAGCGGTTTTAGCGGTGATGGCGACATACACCTGTTTGGCGAGATGCTCAACCGCTTCCTGTCGCTTTATGCAGACATGAACCAGTTCATTCAGCTCTCCTTGATTATCCGGCCTGAAGGAAAATGCATCCGGTGGAAAGAGAATCACAGTCAGCGCCTGCCCGGCTAATCGCGCGGCTGGGTGACCGGCTGCCTTACATGAATTTTTACCGCTTCTGTCAGCTTCTGGAAAGGAGCGATCCCGAGGCACCTGTGCCGGGCAGCACTTGGCAGGTGCGGCACGAGCCAGTGCGCTTCCGGCCTCATCCCGGCATGGGCTTTCCGGCAGGAGAAATTCGCGGTGCAGAAGCGCCCGCTCATCCGCATCTGCCGCCCACGGTACGCATTAATTTCATGGGGCTCTATGGCACGGCGTCTCCGCTGCCGTCGCATTACATTGATGATGTGACGCGGCAGCGCGAAGGGCACGAGGCCACGCAGGATTTCCTGGATATCTTCAGCCACCGCCTGACCACGCAGTTTTACCGCATCTGGCGCAAATACACCTACCCGGCAACTTTCGCTCCTGGTGGCACCGATGACACCTCTCAGTACCTACTGGGGCTGGCGGGTCTGGGGATAAGCGGCTGTGCGCAGAATATCGCGACGCCGGTCTCGCGTTTCCTTGCGCTGCTGCCGGTGATGCTGCTGCCCGGTCGAACCGCCGAAGGAGTCTCCTCGCTAGTGAAGCTGCTGGCACCGGACACGCGCGCGCAGGTCGTGCCCTGGGATTCACGTCGTATTCCCCAATCCACCATACTGAATATGAGCACGCGCCACCCTGTCAGTCTGACGCATCGACCGGTGGTGGGGACGCATGCCACAGACGTCAACGGTCAGGTATTGCTGAGGCTGTTCACCGGCAACCCTGAGGAAGTCCGGGGATGGCTCCCCGGCGGGCAACTGCACGGCGACTTGATGGCGCTGTTGCACGTCTACCTGGGATCAAAGCTAGATGCGCGACTGGAGCTGTGCGTTTACCGCGCAATGATGCCTGATGCACAGCTAAGCTGCCGGAAGGAGGGGGCGCAGCAACTCGGGCGCACGGCGGTGCTGCCTCTGACACAAATCACGGGCTCCCGCGAGTCTAACCAGATAACCATACAGCTCGGTCGCTATCAGCGCGTCCGGGTGCAACCTTCAAGGATCGAAACCGATGAACAGGGCGACTATCGCTGGTAAAACGCTTATCCCTCTTATGCTGGCACTGAGCGTCAGCAGCTGCGGTCTGACGCAGAAAGTATCAGAGGGCACCGTCTCCGTAACAAAATCCATTTTTTTCAAGCAAATACGCACACTGCATCTCGATTTTCGCGCCCGTGAAGGGGCAAACCGCAACGCACAGGGTGCTGCGCTCTCAACCGTGGTGCGCATCTGGCAACTGAAGGACAGTAGCGCTTTTGACGCCTCAGACTACCCCTCGCTATTCACTGCTGACAGTCAGGTTCTGAAGGCGGACCTGCTGGCACAAAAGGACATCCGCATCCGCCCGGGTGAGTCAGTCAGTATTGATATGCCGATGGACGATAAGGCGGAATTCGTGGCAGTGGCTGGGCTATTCCTGTCGCCAGACACGCAGGATGATAAGTGGCGAATCTTACTGACCCGCAATGACCTCGATCCGGACAACGCGCGCGTGATTGAACTGGGTGACGGTACACTGACTTTGGTCGCGGAAAAGGCTAAAAGACCCTGATGATGCCTTCACTTTATGAGATCCTTTACGGCAATTTTAGTGGCGGGCTGGCGCTCGATGCCGTTAGCGAACGGGACCAGGTCATTCTTTCGGTGCTGGATAACCTGCAGCGCATCCTCAACACCCGCGCTGGTTCAATTGCACACATCCCCGACTACGGTTTGCCGGATATGACCCGCATCCTGCAGGGGATGCCGGGCACTGCGCACCAGCTGCTTCACACCTTTTCAAGCGTGTTGCTGAAGTACGAACCGCGCCTCAAGCGTATTGAGGTGGCATTGCTGGAACAAACGGTGCCAGGCGAATTGCGCTACGCCATTGAAGCCGAACTCACCGGTATTGGCCTGGTGCGCTACGGCACGGAATTCAAACCAGAGGGCAGAGTGTTGCTGCGTCACTTAAAGCAACAACAGTTAATGGGCAGTGGTTTGACGGGATAAACAAGGAAGGTTGCTGAATATGAATCAGGTGATTAAAACCGGTGCAGATCCGCGCACCTTACCAGGCTATTCCCAGTTGCGGGAAGAGATGAGTAAGCTGACGCATCCCGCCCGGCCCGATGTTGATTGGGGGAAAGTGGAGAGACTCACGCTGGGGTTGTTTGAACAAAATGGACTGGAGTTGCAGAGTGCGGCCTGGTTCACTTTGGCGCGTGCCAACAACGCGGGTTTGAGGGGGCTCAATGAAGGCTTGAATCTGATTGACGCGCTGGTGGTACATCAGTGGTCGATTTTCTGGCCGCTGGCGATTGATGCGCGCGCCGATATCCTCAGCGTGATGTTTCGACGTCTGCAAAGTCTTTACCGTGGCTGGCAGGTGGTGGGCAGCGAGATGGCGGCGCAGCTATTAGAAACGGAGCGGTTGCTGATATCCTTGCGTGAAGCGTTGTTACGTTTTGGTATTAGGGAATTCGCGCAGGCCAATACGTTATTGCATCAGGTCAAACACTCCATAACGCAGCTTCAAGAAAGACTGCCCTCTCCGGTACAGCTTATTCCGGCAGCACTCAACAGTGAACACCACAGCCATCCGGCTCGCGTTTATGTGGTCTATCCTGATGCGGATGAGCAGCAAGACGCGCCCACAACGGCTTCATCATTAAAATCATTTGTGAGTGGGGCCTGCTGTGCCTTACTGGCTGGCGTTTTAGTCTTTGTCTGTGGCAGTTGGTATCGATACGAACAGCATCAGCACTTGATGGCCTCTCAAGCCCTGCTCGAACAACAGCGCAGAGAGAAACAAGCGATATCGTTGGAAAAATTACAGAGCTGGCATCGTGGTATGGCGCAGTTGGAAAATATGGCTGAACAACTCAATGGACTGGATAAAACTAAAGGAAAATATCTCACGGTGAGTGAGCTTAAAACGGGGATTTTTTCCGCGATGCAGGCCTTTAACCAGCAGATTCCGGTTGAAGAGCAACTTCGACGTTATGCCGAGGGTAATGGTGATCAGCTGAGTGAACAAACGCAGACGGGATTACTGTTAAAACAGCTGATGTTTCGTTATCAACTCATACAACAGGATCACGCAGAGTCGCTTACCGTTCGGGAAAAAGCCAATCTAAATCAAAGTCGTACCAGGTAGACTTCTGAAATCAGCGCTAAACCAGTAAAACAGATTGAATCCAATGGGTGGGCAGGTTACAACGTTGCAAAACCATGAATGGATGCTGGTGCAGTATCGACAACCCTCCTGACCCGGAGGGCTTTTTTATCGCTTTAACAACGGAAAACTATGCCTCACACTTACCGCCCATGGATGAAAAGGTATTGGCTGGTCTGGCTACTTCTCACGCTGGTGACTTTGTTCGCATTACTTGCCGAACAAATCCTGGATCAACAGCGCACGCATGAAGCGGAATTCCATCAGCAGTTCAGTCGTATTGCGGCCTATTTAACGCAGAATGAAACTCTGTTGCCATTATTGACGGGTGATGAAAACCTCACTGAATTGCAGAAGAAATTTCCGCAAATCGTGCAGCTTGAGCACACACAGAACAGGCCGCTAACCGGCCCGCGGTTTGAAGATGCCAGCGAAGGACGGTACTGGCTGTATAACCCCTATCGACAATTCCGCATGCTGGTGGATTTGCATTTTGCCGTGCAAGCCCCAGAGGTCGGGCTGGCACTTGCATTTCATATTCATTCTCAGCCCGCAATATTAACTTTGGCCTATTCTGAAACGGCGCGCTGGCAATGGCAGCGTCCGTTTATCAACCTCTACCAACCTTTTCTAATTAAAGGCAGCGCGAATCCTGATTGGCGTGCGCTGCATGTCGCTCCGCCCCTGCTGGCTTTGACGTTGTGGCTCATCATCGGTTTTCTCGGTTGGGGATTATTGCGTCACTGGCGACAAAACGTCGAAATGCGTCTGCGGGCTGACTATTTCCAGCGCACGCGGCGTGAATCTTTGGGTGAATTCACGGCGGGTATCATCCATGAAATTAACCAGCCGCTCACCGCGATTAACACGTGGTTACACACCAGTCAGCTGCTGCTTAAGCAAGGCAAACACGATAGCCTGCCGCAGACACTCGGTGCCATCAGTTTACAAACTGAACGATTGGCCGGATTGCTGCAACGTTTTCGCGACATTGTCAGCGAACGCCCGGTGGCGATGACTGCGATCGGTGTTGAATCAACATGGCGGCGAGTCACGGTGCTATTACAACAAGAACTGGATGCGGGCGCTGTGGTGCTTCATCAGCAGTTTCAGCATGACCACGCGCGTGTTATCGGCGACGAACAATGGCTCGAACAGGTCTTTCACAATCTGCTACAAAATGCGATCCACATGCAGCAAGGGCAGGCGGATGCGTGGGTGGCTATCAATTCAGAACGCCTGGCGCACGAGATTAAAATCATCATCAGTGATAACGGACCAGGCTTTTCTGTCGAAGGATTAGCGCAGGCCTGTATGCCGTTTTACAGCTCGCGACCAGAAAGCATGGGGCTTGGCATGACGCTGGTTGAGAGCTTGATGTTACGCATGAATGGCCAGCTGCGGCTGGCAAACCGCGCCGAAGGCGGCGCGGAAATCACCCTAATTTTCCCACTGGCGGAGTAACGGAATGAGCGCAAAAGTTTGGTTAGTGGATGATGATTTGTCGGTGCGTGAATCATTGGGTTTTCTCTTGAGAACGCTGGAATATGACGTTGCCGACTTTGCTGATTTGGCCTCATTTGAGGCGGCTACGTCAGCGCAGGAACCGCTGCGCGGCTGTTTGTTGCTGGACGTCCGCATGCCGGGCATCAGTGGCCTTAGCTGGTTGGCAGAGAAGGGCGAAAGGCATCCGCTGCTGCCGGTGATCATCATGACCGGTCATGGCACGATTGAAGCCTGTCGCCGTGCGTTCCGTCAGGGGGCTTTCGAGTTCTACACCAAACCGTTAGAGATTGAACCGTTGCTGGAAAGCGTGCACCAGGCAATGCATGAAAGTGAACAGCGCGCGCAGCGCTGGCAGGCGCAACAGATTTTGCAGTCGCGTTTTGCATTGTTGTCGGTGCGTGAAAACGAAGTGATGCAACTGATGATTGCCGGGCAAACCAGTAAAGAGATAGCGCGTGATTTATCGCTGTCACCACGAACGGTTGAAGCCCATCGCGCCGCAGTTCTGACTAAACTGGAAATGGACAATCTTGCGCAACTGATTCACGCCTGGCAGCAACTTAACCAGGTATAACTACCTGGCAGAACGCGTGATCACCCGAATATTTATTAACCTGCTCTCATTTTACAGTGTCACCTAACATAACTCAGGAGTGACACATGACTATTCGCCTTTCTTTGATTGCTGCTGCGGCGGCATTTGTTTCTTTTGGCAGCCAGGCCGCCGTGACTGAATCCAATCTGTCATTGGCTGAGGCGCAAAAACTGGCCAGCGTAGCTATTCAGTCCTGCGCAGCAAAAAATTACAATGTCACCGTGACAGTAGTAGATCGCGCAGGTTTAGTGACTGCGGTACAGCGTATGGACAATGCCGGTCCGCACACCGTAGAAGCGAGCCGTATGAAGGCCTACACCGCGTTGAGTACCAGGAATCTGAGTGGCAAAGTGATGGAAACGGCACAGAACAATCCAGGCGCGCAGAATATGCGTGACGTACCAGGCTTTCTGCTGTTAGCCGGTGGCGTGCCGGTAAAAAGTGGTAATCAGGTGATTGGTGCGATTGGTGTCGGTGGTGCGCCGGGCGGTAATCTTGATGAGGCTTGCGCGCTGGATGCATTGAAAGCGATTGATTAAGTCATGATGGGCGCAATATATTGCGCCCATCAAGCACATGGTCTGTCGTGTCATTTCAATTAGCCTGTCCAACATAGCCAGGGCACGTCCTGCAGGCCACCCGCTACGGAATATCGGTTTCCCTGCCGCGCTATGACTCCACTGATGAACTGCCATAACGTACGCGTCTTGACGTCACAAAACACAGCAGCGGCACCGGTAAGGTAAACAACAGCAGCAACCACAGCAGTACGTACACCGCATCGACGCCGTCATTTTGCAGATTGTTATAAAGCTGAACCGGCATGCCCTGAGGGAAATAGGCGAAAATCATGACAATGCCGAACTCACCCATGGCGCGCACCCACGCCAAAGCTGTTGCAGAGGCCAAACCCGGCGCGGCCAGCGGAACCGACAAACGCCAAAATCCTTGCCACGGTGAGGCACCTAAGGTACGACCGGCATCCAGAATATCCTGCGGAACGCCCGCAAAAGCGGAACGCGCAGTGGTAATGAAGTAGGGCAGTGCGCCGTACCATTGCGCCAGAATAAACGCGGCAGGATTGTTAACCAGCGTCCAGCCAAATTTCCCCAGTAATTCCCCCGGAACACTATAAGGTCCGTAAGCGCTCACCAGTAAAATCCCCATTGCCAGCGGAGGCGTCAGTAATGGAATCATCACCAACAGTTCCACAATGGCGCGTGCGCGACCCTTTGCCTGCGACAACCACCACGCCACCGGCAATCCGCTGATAAAGATCAACAGCAGCGCAATCGCGCCCAATCCCAAAGAGGTGGAGATGGCACTGCCATCGCCCCAGGCAAGGTGCATGTGCTGCCATTGAGTGACACCAATCAGGGTGACGAATGGCACTGCCAGCAACATCAGTGCTGGCAGTGACAACCAAAGCGCGGTGGCGTGACCGGTCTTCATTACTGATAAACAGCTCCGCCTTTCGGCGCGGCGTAGCCATTCTGTTTAAACAGCGCCTGACCTGGCTTACTCAGCATGAAATCGACAAAGGCTTTACCCGCCGCCGCACCGTGCGGAGCGTTTTTCAGCACGGCTGCGTAGTAAACCAGCGGTTGAGTGTGCAGCACTTTATCTTTGCCCGCGCTATCTTTGACGCTGAAGCTGACAGTGTCATACCACTGTTTTGCCATGTCTGGGTTGCTCAGGTTGATCTCATCCGGCAGCGCCACGTAAGGCAGATGCGCGGATATCACTTCACTCTCATAACCTGCCGCGGCATCGACCTGACCACTCTCCAGACGAGCCAGCAGGCCACCTTCAAGATGGGTCTGAGCAGGGTTTTGGTAGCCACCAAGAATTTTATCGGCGATGCCCGGCTGCTTGTAATACTTCTCAGCCAGCAGCAGGGTAAAGATAATGTTCTGGCCTTTTGGATCGTTAATCGGATCAGTACGCCCGAACTTAATGCCCGGTGTCGCCAGCACTTTCAGCCAGCTAGCGTCTGTGCCTTTGGCCTGTGCAAACTGCTGAGCAAATTTCCCTTTAGGGCTGTACGCCACCACCATGCTGGTGCTGGCAACCGGTACGGCACCATCAATCAATCCAGCATCTTTTAAGATCTGCATCGGGCCTGGCGTGATGGAGACGAACACGTCAGCAGTGATTTTTTTACTCGCCAGCAGACGTGCCATGCCGTATGCGCCCTGGCCTTGCCCTTCATATTTTCCGTCGTTCTGTTTGGCAAAGGCTGGACCTAAAGACTGGTCCATCACTTTCCCCATCGAACCAGCATAAGTTACGCGAATATCGGTACTGGCTTGTGCTTGCAGGCTGAGGCCCGCGGCGGCGGTTAACATCAATGCTGTGAGGTATCTGACTTGCATTCCCTTTCTCGCTATATAATTAGGTAGATAACGATTATCGGAAATTGTGCAATCAGTGCAAGCTGAAATCTGTTGCGAAATATGGGGATAGCCCGCCGGAGCGGGCTGACGACATCAGGCGAGAATGCGCTGTGCCCAGGACTCAATATCATCACCGCTGCCAATATCCAACTGCACCAGGCCGTTGGTGATAAAGGTGGGTGAGACGTGAATACCGTTCTGGCGCGAATATTTACAATGCCATTTAATTTCGTTCTGCAGCTCGGCGCGCAGGAACGGCGCGTGTGCATCGATGCCGCTGTACTGCTGCAAACGTGCAAGGATTTGGTTCGGCGTCGCGTCCATATTGGGCCCATGACTGTGATCGGTGAACTCAAACTCCTCACGATGATCGGCGACCGCCTGCAGCACACGTTTTGCAGCGGCTTTGCCCTCTGGCAAAGTGGATGCGGCGAGGATGTAACGAACGATCAGTCCGGAATACATATGCCATGGCTGGGATTGCAGCCGAATCTTCAGCGTCATCTTATCTTCCCCCACCAATGCCAGCAGCGCATCCAGCTTATTAAAAGCACGGACTGAGAACGGGCAGGTAGGTTCCAGAAACACTTCAAACACTTTGGGGCCGTGGCCCCAGATTAATGGATCGGCGTGTAAAGCAGTGGTTTGACTCATATTCATTCCCTGTTGCGAGGTTAAACGTTGCCCTACTTTGGCAAAGCGCGGCGACGACAGCCAGCTTAGGTTTATGCTTTTTTGTTACAAGGACATTTGCGGTCGTCAGCACGATGCAAAATAAAAATCATTTTATAGATCCGTTAACTACAAGAATGTCCGCTGTTCCGGCATTTGCTCAGAAAATAAGCGGCTATAGTTATGCCAGCTTTGTTCTCTTTTTGTGCGGTCAGCGCCGCACGGTTTATTCATTTGCCTGGAGCCAATAGATAAGCAACGAGGTTCAATGTGTTTGCCGAAATATCCTGGAAAATCATCCATCAGGTCATTAACCAGACCATCGCGGAGATGGTGGATGAGCAGCAAACGTTGGATGTGATAACCCTGCGTAGACGGTTGCGTGAAATGGCCGAAAACGAAACAGATGAAGAGATGGTGCTGTGTTACTGGCAAGCCAGCAAAGTGCTGACGCGCTTGCCGGCCACAGTAACAGCCAGCCAGTTGGTTGAAGCGGCACGCCACGCTTTTCGCAGCCCGCTCAATCATGATCCGCTTTAACCTTGAATGCTTTTCTTACAAATCGCGGATAATTGATTGATTTATCGTCATAATCCTGGCGTGCGCTCTGCTAAACTAGAGCGTCAAAACGCTGAAACAGAGGACAGTAATGAAAATCAAAAGTTATGCCGCGATGAACGCAGGCGAAGCGCTGGTGCCTTTTGAGTATGAGGCCGGTCCGCTGGCAGCTGAAGAGGTACAGGTTGAGGTCGATTACTGTGGCGTTTGCCACTCTGACCTGTCGATGATTGATAACGAGTGGGGCATCTCAGCCTTCCCGGTGATCGCGGGCCATGAAGTGATTGGCCGCATCAGTGCATTAGGTGAAGCCGCACAGAATAAAGGGCTGAAAGTTGGTCAGCGCGTGGGCATCGGCTGGACAGCGAAAAGCTGCCAGCACTGTAATGCCTGTATCAACGGTGAGCAGGTTAACTGCGAAAACGGTTCAGTGCCAACCATCATGAACAAAGGTGGTTTCGCCAGCCATCTGCGTGCTGACTGGCAATGGGTGATCCCGCTGCCAGAGTCAATGGATATCACCACTGCCGGCCCACTGCTGTGCGGCGGTATCACCGTGTTCAAACCGCTGCTGATGCACAACATCAATGCCACCAGTCGTGTGGGCGTGATCGGCATCGGTGGCCTTGGCCACATGGCGATCAAACTGTTGCGTGCGATGGGTGCGGAAGTGACTGCGTTCAGCTCCAACGCCAGTAAAACGGAATCTATCCTGGCGATGGGTGCGGATCGCGTGGTGAACAGCCGTGATCCACAAGCATTGAACGCGCTGGCAGGCCAGTTTGATCTGATCATCAGCACCGTTGCGGTTGATTTGGACTGGCAACCGTACTTCCAGGCGCTGGCACCGCACGGTAAATTCCACACCGTGGGTGCCGTGATGAAGCCCTTTGAAGTTCCGGCTTTCAGCCTGATCATGGGTGACCGTGCCGTGACAGGATCATCCACCGGTTCTCCGGGCCAGTTGCGTTCGTTAATGAAACTGGCATCGCGTGCTGACGTTGCGCCAACGGTAGAAGCGTTCCCGATGTCGAAAATCAACGACGCGCTGGATCATGTCCGCGCCGGTAAAGCGAATTACCGCGTAGTGCTGAAAGCGGATTTCTAACATGGTGATAAAGTCGGCAGCCGTGCCCTTGCAACTTCAATGTCAGATGAGGGTCCGACTATTGCGTTGCAGTGCAGCCATGCCGACCTGAAGTCTTACGGTGCGCAGCGTGCGCACCGATTCTTCGCCCCTCCATTCTTAAGCTGCATCGTCCTTCCAAACAGCATTCCCCTTACTAATAACCTGATTATTCAGCATTATATTGCTCATCACTTTGCTACTCTGATGCTCTATCGAGCAAAACTCCGAGGACAGCGATGAAGATTTCCAGCTATGCCGCTCTGCAAGCGGGTGAGGCGTTAGTGCCTTATGAATATGATGCCGGCCCGCTGGCAGCGGAAGACGTACAGGTTGAAGTCGATTACTGCGGCGTGTGCCATTCCGACTTGTCGATGATCGACAATGAGTGGGGCGGTTCACGTTATCCGTTGATTGCCGGACATGAAGTGATTGGTCGCGTGGCGGCGCTGGGAGAGGCGGCGCAAAACAAAGGGCTCAGCATCGGGCAACGCGTCGGTATCGGCTGGACGGCAAAAAGCTGCCATCACTGTGATGCCTGCATCGCAGGCGATCAGGTCAATTGCGAAAATGGCAAAGTCTCGACCATTAATAACCGTGGTGGTTTCGCCAGCCATCTTCGTGCCAATTGGCAATGGGTGATCCCGTTGCCCGAGTCGTTGGATTTGGCGTCTGCGGGTCCACTGCTGTGCGGTGGTATCACGGTATTTAAGCCGTTACTCATGCATAACATCAACGCCACCAGCCGCGTAGGGGTGATTGGTATCGGTGGGTTAGGACACATGGCGATTAAGCTGCTGCGTGCGATGGGCGCGGAAGTCACCGCCTTCAGCTCCAATGCCAGTAAAACCGACTCCATTCTGGCGATGGGCGCCAATCGGGTGGTAAACAGCCGCGATGCGGAAGCCCTGAATGCATTAACTGGTCAGTTTGATCTGATCATCAGCACCGTTGCCGTGGATTTAGACTGGAAGCCCTACTACCAGGCACTGGCGCGACAAGGCAAGTTCCACACGGTGGGCGCGGTGATGAAGCCGTTTGAGGTTCCGGCGTTCAGTTTGATTGTCGGCGATCGTGCGCTAACAGGATCTTCAACCGGTTCTCCCGCTCAGTTGCGTACCTTGCTCAAGTTAGCCGCCCGCGTGGATATCGCTCCACAGGTGGAGGAATTTCCGATGTCGCAGGTCAATGCCGCGTTAGAACATGTGAGAGCGGGAAAAGCCCATTATCGCGTGGTACTCAAAGCGGATTTTTAAGTCTCGTTGATGAGATGAGGTGCGCATCCTTGCGCACCAACCCTTATTTACCTTGTGGATCGCTTTCGCCCAGGAAGAAATACCACAACGGAATCGACATCAGTGCGGTGAACACTGCGCTGTATAAGGCAATCATCAACCCCTGCGTGATGTACATCGTCAATGACCAGTGGCTAAACGGGATACCGTATTGATCGATCACTCCGCCAATAATCGCATTGCTCATCACCGAAACGACAATCACCGCCAGAATGCACACGCCGCGCAGGAAGTTACGCATCTCCTTGCGCTTCACCGTAAAGCGGGCGCGAATAATGCCAAGCGGTGACTGCTGCGACGCCAGAATCTCTGCTTCGGTCATCGGAACACGTTGCTGTTTACGCCAGCGCAGAATATCGATCAGTAAAAACGCCAGCAGGCTTACGCCCATCACCGGCAGCGCATAACCCAGCGCCAACGCCACTATCAAGCAGGTGCCTTTACTGTAGTGCGGTATGGCGAGCCAGGTTTCGGTTAATGTTTTCGCCGGGCTGGCTTCCGCTTGCTGCGGACGGCGAGCCCACCACATGCGATAACCCAGCACGATCATCGTGCATAAACCAAGTCCAAAGAACGCCAACAGCAGTTGGTTAGGCAAGCCAAACAGCACGCCCATATGCGCATCCACGCCCCAGCGCGTCAGTTTTGCCACCAGTGGGAACTGGGCGAAATAGACGTGATCAACAATCGTGAAGTCCTGCGGATTTACGGAAACCGCATCAACCCGTGTCGGCCAGCTTCGATCGATTTCGGTCACTGCCCATGCTTTGTCCGCGCTTTTCGGCTGACGTAACTCTAGCTTACTGGCGCTCAATCCATCCTGGCGGGCGGCGTTGAGTACGCGATCCCAGTCACTGTCCGGCAGATTGTCAGGCATTGGCTTCGCGGGCTGTGCAACCGGTTTTGTCATTGATGACATCGACATTTTGGACATGTCCATATCCGACATATCCATATCAGGCATCCCTGGCATGCTGTGATGGTCAGCATGAGGATCGGCGGGCGCCGTATCGCCATTGAGTGAGGTGTTGACCTGCGGTGTCAGCCAGTTCAACTCCGTACGCCAGCGGTCAATATTATTACCCGCCCACTGCGACCAGGTTAAACCGGTGGCGGAGAAGAATACCAATCCCAGCACCAGCGTTAGACCCAGCGTGATATGCCAGTGGCGGCTAAAGGCGAATCCCTTGCGCGCGGCTTTCAGCTTACGTTTCGGGCGCGTGCCCAGCCACAGCACCACGCCGCCCAGTGCGGCAACCCACAACCAGGACGCCGCGAGCTCGCTGTAGTTGCGGCCAAAATCACCCAACAGCAGACTGCTGTGCAGCAGATCAAGCGTGGTACGCAACGGCAGTACACCGCTGGTGCCGTACACCGTCATATCGCCTTTAACTTTCAGGCTATAAGGATCGATAAACACCGCGCGAGACTGCGAAGCACCCAGTGAGGCATCGCTGAACTGTACGCGAGTGGTATCCGTTGCGCCTGGCGCAGGCCGCACAGCGTAAATGTGCTGTTTCTCACCTGCGTAGGCGCGTGCCGCGCTGATTTGCGCAGACAGTGGCTGCGCAGGGCCATTGGGTTGTGCCGTTAACGCATCGGAGTAGATGACGTTTTCCAGTTGTGGCGTCAGCACATAGAGCGTGCCGCTGAGTGCCGCGACAAAAATAAAGGGCGCGACAAACAGGCCAATATAAAAATGTAAGCGACGAAGTAGATTAAGCACCGCACCACGCGGTGCTGCAGAGTAAGCAGCAGACAAAGCCGTCTTCCTTCCGGTTAGAGAATGCCGTGACGCAAAAAGGTGCGTCGTTAATGATGTTATCAGCAGGAGAGAACAGCAGGCGGCGCACGCGGACGGTGTGTTGGGCTAAAGCGTCGGATCACCGGAGCCTGCAGAGGCGGCAGCGGTGGGGCGCGAGAAATCACCATCATCAGCCAGATGAACGGGATGAACACCCACATCATCAACGGCACATGCACCAGCAAGTCACAGTAGCCGCAGGCGAATTCACCGTCTTCCATCATGTGATGGTCCATGCCCGGCATCGCCATATCCATCATCATTTCGTGATGATGCATCGACATTTCAGACGTCATGCCGTGGGACGGCATATCCATCATGCGGCTTTGCCGTTCCATCAACGACTTCGATACGATCGGCGCGACAAACAGCAGCAGCACCGCCAGGATGGCGATACAGGCAGTCAGGCGCTGGCGAAGTTGATGTGAAAAGGTCATGGCGGCGACGAAATGATTCAACAAATGAGGCCGAAGTGTAACGCCATTGCCGCAGAAGGGTTACAGAAACTCAGGCTAATTTAGAAAAAATTCGCACCTTTTGAAAAAAGTCACTTTACGCGCTGTATTTGTTAACCTAAATGCAACCTGATGAGAACAGTGCGGAAACATGTAAACGGAGAAGCGATGAAAATAGTGATGCTGGATGGTGATACGCTGCCTACACCGCCGACACGCCCGGAGTGGTGTACGGAATGGGATTTTCGTGGAACAACGGCACAGCACGACATTATTTCTGCCTTAAAGGGCGCGCAGATTGCCATCACCAACAAAGTGCCGCTGCGCGCGGAAACACTGAAACAGTTGCCGGATCTGCGCTACATCTGTGTCGCGGCAACGGGTTACGACTGCATCGATTTGGATGCATGTCGTGAACGCGGCATTGTGGTCAGTAATGTGCCCGGCTACTCCACGCGAAGCGTCTCCGAAGGCGTGATTGCCGCCTTATTTGCCCTGCGTCGCCATCTGGTGGATTACGCCAACAGCACGCGCGCGGCCTGGCCTGCATCGTCGCATTTTTGTGTGCATCGCCAGCCGATTCAGGATATTTTCGGTGCGACCTTAGGGATTGTCGGCAAAGGCGACATCGGCAGCGCGGTGGGTGCGATGGCAGAAGCGCTCGGCATGACGGTACTCTACGCGGACCGCAAAGGCAGTTCAGCGCCGCGCGCTGGTTATGTTCCGTTTGAAGAGGTGCTGGCGCGTAGTGATGTGTTGAGCTTGCATTGCCCGCTGACGCCGCAAACTCAGCAGTTAATCGATTTGCAGGCGCTGGCGCAGATGAAGCCGTCAGCCTGGCTAATCAACACTGCACGCGGTGGACTGATCAATGAAACGGAACTGGCCCACGCGCTGCGTCAGGGTGTGATTGCCGGTGCAGCGCTGGATGTGCTCAGCAGTGAACCACCAGCAGCCGATCATCCGCTGTTGCAACCGGAAATTCCTAACCTGCTGCTGACACCACACATCGCCTGGGCCAGCCAGCAAGGTGTGACGAATCTGCTGCGCGGCATCGAAGCCAATCTGGAAGGATTTGCTCAGGGCACCCCATCACATGTGGTGAGCTGAGCGTTTAAAAAATCGAGCGACCCAGTCGCTCGGTAAGTTTCTCCAGCAGCGCGGTGCCCGCCAGGGAGTTGCCTGAGTGATCCAGCGCCGGCGACCACACCGCGATACACATCTCTCCGGGAATAACTGCAACAATGCCGCCGCCCACACCCGACTTCGCGGGCATTCCTACACGCCAGGCGAACTCGCCAGCGCCGTCATACATGCCGCTGGTCATCATCAGCGCATTGACCTGGCGTGCCTGCCGCGGTGAAATCACGGCCCACTCATCGTGTTGGCTGCGTCCTTGATTGGCGAGATAGAGGAAGGTGCGCGCCAGCTCTTCACAACTCATCGACAGCGAGCAGTAATGGAAGTAGGTTTCCATCACTTTGCTGACGTCATTGTGAAAATTGCCAAACGACTTCATCAGCCAGGCAATCGCGGCATTGCGAGCGGAATGCTCGTATTCAGAGCGCGCAACCACACGGTCATAGTGAATATCGTTTTGCTGTGCCAGACGACGCACAATCTCCAGCATGCGCTGACGTGGTGCGGTCAGGCGGCCTTCCAGCAAATCGCACATCACCAGCGCACCGGCGTTGATAAAAGGGTTACGCGGCTTGCCCTGTTCCAGCTCTAGCTGAACCAGCGAGTTAAACGCCTGTCCGGAAGGCTCTTTGCCCACGCGCTGCCAGATTTCAGCATCGTCATAGAGCGTCAACGCTACAGTCAGCGACAACACTTTGGAAATCGACTGAATGGAAAAACGCGTGGAAGCATCGCCCGCCTGAAAATGCTGCCCATCTGGCGTGACAATGGCGATGCCGAGCTGATCGGCATCGACACCGGCCAGCGCGGGAATGTAATCCGCCACTTTACCCTGACGCGTTAACGGACGGACTTCAGCGACAATTTCTTCCAGCAATCCATTTGTGAGTTCTGACACCAGATGGCTCCAATTTTCTTGTTTTTCCGTTTCAAATACGTTTTCGGCGTGTTTCATAGCACGTATCTGCAGTCATGAAGCCGCTATCAGCTGCGCAATAAAGAGTATGGCAATCGAAGTGCGGTAGTAGAGACAGCATGATCTTTAAGGCCAGGATCATGGTGATTTGCCCCTAACACGTCAACGGGCGACGTAAAATTCTGTGAGCCTTCCAGGTGAAGCATGCGTTACAGTGCATAAATCCAGCAAAAACATCGGGCTCATATCATGTTCACCAATCTGTTGCGTGATTTTCCGTCTGCGGCGCAAACCGGCAGCGCCGAAACCTTCGAAGCACTGCTGTCACAACCCAATGTACTGATTGAACGTATCGTTTCAACCGGACAGGCCAGTCCGCCGGATTTCTGGTACTGCCAGACGCAAGGTGAATGGGTGATGATTTTACAGGGTTCGGCTGGATTGCAGTTGGAAGGCGAAAGCGAAGAGCGCACACTGTTACCCGGTGATTTTATCGATATCCCGGCGGGCTGCCACCACCGCGTTAACTGGACCGATAGCCAGGGCCCCACGGTATGGCTGGCGGTGCATTACGGAGAGCTGCCCAGCCAACCGTAAAATTCTGTTGCCAATGATTGCGTTACGCTCTCGCCAGCTTTGGCTATGCTGACGGCTTTTCGTCGCCGGAGATGCGGCGCTGATGTAATTGAGGATCTGCATGTCTGTTTCGCAAAATGCCACTCAGCCTGAGAATACGATGCGCGCCGGGCGCTTTATGTTGCTGCAAAAGCTGTTGCGTCGCGATAAAACCCCCGTGGCGTTGTTGCTGTTGGCCGCACTGGTCGGTGTGCTCACAGGTCTGGTCGGCGTTGCCTTTGACCGCGCGGTCAATTTCATCCTGCATTTACGCCTCAACTGGCTGGAAAGTGCCGTCACGCATCCGATTTTAAAAGTCCTGTGTGCTTTTCTGGTCGCCGCCATTCTCGGCGCTATTGGTTACTTTCTGGTGCGGCGATTCGCGCCGGAAGCGGGCGGATCAGGCATACCCGAAATCGAAGGGGCGCTGGAAGAACTGCGTCCGGTGCGCTGGTGGCGCGTGCTGCCGGTGAAGTTTATCGGCGGCATGGGTGCACTGGGCTCAGGCATGGTGCTAGGGCGCGAAGGCCCAACCGTGCAGATTGGCGGCAATATTGGCGGCATGTGTCTGGATCTGTTCCGCGTTAAATCGTCTGAATCCCGCCACACCTTAATCGCTACCGGCGCAGCGGCGGGGTTATCGGCGGCTTTTAATGCGCCGCTGGCAGGCATCCTGTTTATTATCGAAGAGATGCGTCCGCAGTTTCGCTACAGCCTGATTTCAATCAAAGCAGTGTTTGTCGGCGTGATCGTTTCCAGCATCGTATTTCGTTTGTGTAACGGGAATGAAGCCATCATCAACATCGGCCAGTTGCGCGATGCGCCAACCAATACACTATGGCTGTATCTGTTGCTCGGCATCCTGTTTGGCGGCTGCGGTGTGGCGTTTAACCGCCTGATATTTCTCGCGCAGGATCAGTTTCAACGATTACATCAAGGCCGCATTGCCGCCTGGGTAATGTGGGGCAGCCTGCTGGCGGGATTGTGTGGTGTGCTTGGCCTGTTTCTGCCTGCTGCCGTGAGTGGGGGGATCACGCTGATTCCCGATTTCTCTGCGGGAAGTTACAGCGCGCTGGCCTTGTTCGGTCTGTTCGCCCTGCGGACATTGGTGACAATTTGCTGCTTCTCTTCAGGCGCGCCGGGCGGGATCTTTGCGCCGATGCTCACCCTGGGCACCTTACTGGGTACCTGTTTTGGTCAACTGTGCATTCACTGGTTCCCCGGTTATCAACTGGAGGCCGCGACCTTTGCCGTAGCAGGCATGGGCGCACTGTTTGCCGCTTCGGTGCGCGCGCCCTTAACCGGCATCGTGCTGGTGTTGGAAATGACCAACAACTACCAGTTGATTCTGCCGATGATCATCACCTGCCTGGGTGCAACGCTTGCCGCACAGTTCTTTGGCGGCAAGCCGCTGTACTCTTCAATTCTGGCGCGCACGCTGGCTAAGGCTCAGCTCAGCGGTCACGCCAGTGCAAAGACACACTAAGGACGTTTACCCACGCTATGCGTCAGCGTGGTCCAGCGGCGCGCCTGTTCGCTAAGACTGAAGCCGAGGCCGTGACGATCGGATATCAACATACGACCGTCACGCAGTTCTAACTGCTCATTGAACAGCGGGTTGAGCCATTCAAAATGCTCCAGCCAGGGTTCGATGGGATAGGCTGCTGCGAGATGAATGTGAATCTCCATCGCGAAGTGGGGTGCCAGTTTACGTCCGTGGCGCGCCGCCAGACCCATGATCTGCAAGAATGGCGTAATACCGCCCACGCGCGGCGCATCCGGCTGCACAAAGTCGCTGGCGTTGCCAAGGATGAGTTGCTCATGTTCACGGAAGCTGGTGAGCATCTCACCGGTGGCAATCGGCGTATCTAACGCGGCAGTCAGTGCTGCGTGGCCTTCCACGTCATAGGCATCGAGCGGTTCTTCGATCCACACCAGATTGAACTGCTCCATCTTACGTCCCATGCGAATCGCTGTTTCACGATCCCACTGCTGGTTCGCGTCCACCATTAGCGGGAAATCATCGCCCAGCGTCTGACGCACCGCAGTGAGGCGCCGCAAGTCTTCAGCGGTGTTGGGTTGGCCGACTTTGAGTTTGATGCCGCCAATGCCATTTTCACGCGAGATAGCCACATTTTTGATCACCTGATCAAGCGGCGTATGCAGGAAACCGCCCGAAGTGTTGTAGCACTGCACGGAATCACGATGCGCGCCGAGCAGCTTTGCCAGGGGTAATTGGGCACGCCGTGCTTTCATATCCCAAAGTGCAATATCAAACGGTGAAATCGCCTGCACCGCCATGCCGCTGCGGCCCACGGACGCGCCTGCCCACAGCAGTTTGGTGTAAATCTTGTCGATGTCATTGGGATCTTCACCAATCAGCGCATCGGCAATTTCACAAGCATGGGCGTAAATGCCCTGGCCGCCCGCGCGTTTGGAATAGCTGAAGCCGATGCCCTGAAAGCCGTCACGCGTTTCGATCTCCGCGACGATGATCGCCACTTCTGTCAGCGGCTTCTGGCGTCCAGTCAGCACTTTGGCATCGCTCACCGGCGTGGCCAGCGGCAAAAACGCCAGTGACAGATTGACCCAAACGATGCGGTCACCGCTCTCGGAGGCATTACCGGCTCCTGTTGTTTTGGCATAGCTTACGGCACTGGAATTCACACTCGACATGATGTTCTCCTGTAAATGATTGCGCTAACATTTTGAATCGGAGAAGACTATGCGCCAATAACGTTGAGCTTTAATGCAGAGCCGATCACAGAATGGACAATTCGGGGATTTAAATGATAGCCCTAACATTCTCAGCGTTTTGCGCTGGCTTTGATAGGGCGGCCTGCTATGCTAGCGCTATCTGCTTCTACCCTGAGCCGCCATGAAACTACGCAACCCCGAGCGCAATGCTGCCCCTACGCTGGAAGATGTCGCCCGCGTCGCGGGAATATCGCCGATGACGGTGAGTCGTGCGCTCAATTCCCCGCATCTGGTTCGACCGGCGACTGTCGCCAAAGTCAAAGCGGCAATCAGCGCCACCGGCTACATTCCCAACGCGCAAGCGGGCAGTCTGGCGAGCAATCGTAGTCGCCTGATTGCCGTTGTGGTGCCGCAAATCAATAACAACATGTTCGTGGACACCATTCAGAGCCTGAATGACAGCCTGAGTGCGCAGGGCTATCACATGCTGTTGTGTGTCACTGGTTATGAAGCGGAAACAGAAGCTGAAACCGTAGCCACGCTGTTGTCTCGCCGGCCGGATGGCATCGTGCTCACCGGTATTCATCACAGTGCGCAGCTGAAAAAAGTGTTGTTACAAGCCAATGTCCCGGTAGTCGAAATATGGGACATGACGCCCACCCCCATCGATATGCTGGTAGGTTTTTCTCATGAGAAAATCGGCGCGCGCGTTGCCGCTTACCTTGCCGAGCGCGGTTATCAAAAGCCGGGTCTGATATGGACAGATGACCGCCGCGCATTGCAGCGTAAACAGGGCTTGCTGGATGCGTTAATGTCATTGGATATAGAACCGCTGGCTGATGTGCCCGTTCAACTCCCGGCGCTAATGGCACGCGGTCGCGAAGCCAGTTCACAATTGCTGGAGCAACATCCAGATGTCGATGTGCTGGTGTGCAGTTCAGACACGCTAGCGCAGGGCGCATTGATGGCGGCGCAGGCGCGTGGTTTAAACATTCCGCAGCAGCTGGCGGTGATTGGTTTTGGTGACCTTGATTTTGCCGCGGCAAATTATCCGGCGATTTCGACGGTCCGCATTGACAGACACCGCATGGGGGAGCTTGCTGCAGAGCAATTGTTAAAGCGCCTGCAACATCAGACGGTGGATAATCCGATAATTGATATGGGATTTACCATGGTGTCGCGTGATTCAGGTTGACCCAAACTGAACTGCGATCTTCATCACATGCGAAAAATATCTTCCATGTTATAAAAAGTGGAAAATAAATTTCATTTTGAGAGGATCCTATCAATGTCAGCACTGCCTTCATTAGAAACCCTGCTACAGCAGGAAGCTGAGCACCGTTTACCGCAGTTTGATTTCGATTTGGCCTGGCAAATTGGTCAGGGCATTCAACAGCGTGGCCGCGAAATGAATGCGCCAATTGCTATCGAAGTTTATGCTTTTGGGCAGGTGCTGTTTCTGGCGGCGTTACCCGGTTCCGCGCCCGAAAATCTGGAGTGGATGCGTCGTAAACGCAACACGGTGCTGTTGACCGGCCACTCTTCGATGTATGTAGGGTTCGCTAATGAGCAGAAGGGCGAACGTATGGCGCAGCAGCGTAACATTCGCCAGGAAGATTACACCGATCACGGTGGCTCCTTCCCGCTGCTCAGCCCGCAGGGCGCGATCATTGGTGCAGTTAGCATCAGTGGCTTACCTTCTGAAGACGATCATGCTTTAGCGCTGTGGGGAATCAACCAACTGCTGCGCTAATTCCGACGCAATGAGACGTCATCGAGCACAAAACTGGAAAGCCGGTTTAGCGAAAATGTTAATGGTTGTTGGATGAGGGGAGTGATACAGAGCGGCCTGTTTTTTAAATTCCCGTGAATGCTTACGGCAGCTCATTGTTGAACCCCCTACTCGTTGGCATGGTGTCCAATTTTCGGAATTCACTTCAGAGCTTGCGCCGCTATTCTTTGCACAGAAAGGAATAGCGGCGCGTTGATGAAAAACGAGAAGCCGTTATTTCGTTGCCGGTACTTTCAGCTTATCTCCCGCATCCGTGGCTTTGCGCAGCGTGGCAACATCGCTGGCTTTCACCTCGGCAGCCTCGTTACTCCATGAATTGCGCACGTAGTTGAGCACATCTGCCATCTCTTGATCGTTCAATTTCCACGAGAAGGAAGGCATGCCGGCAGACGTTGGGCGTCCTTCGGTGTGCGGCGCTCGCGCCCCATCCAACAGCGCATGGATCATGTTGGTGGGATCATTCTGCATCGCGGTGTTACCCGCGAAAGCCGGCACCATACCCGTGATACCTTCTCCCGACAAGCCATGGCAGGCTGAGCAGTCCACCTCATAGCGCAGTGCCGCCTGATCGTGTTTCGTCTTATCCATGACAAATGCAGTTGGCTTAGCCGTTGCAGAAGCGGGCAGGCTGCGCAAATAGGTGGCAATGGCTTTCAGGTCCTGGTCATTGAAATATTGTGTTGAGTGCTCAACCGCTTCTGCCATCGGACCGGCCGCAACACTCTCCCCGTTGGAGCCGGTTTTCAGGTAATCCGCGATCTGCTCATCGCTCCATTTTCCGATGCCAGCATGAGGATTCGGCGAGATATCAGGTGCATACCAGGTCCCTAAGTTGCCACCTTGCAGATACTGGCTGCTGATCTCTCCTCCTAACGCATTACGTGCGGTGTGACACACACTACAGTGCGCGGGGCCATCAACGATGTACTTACCGCGGTTCCAGGCATCATTCTGCGCACTCTGGGGCTTGAACGCACTGTTATCGAAGAACAACAGGTTCCAACCCGCCATCGCCAGACGAATGTTATACGGGAATTTCATGCCTGCGTTTTCGTCGATGGCATTTTTCACTGGCTTCTGCACAGAGAAATAGGCCCAGAGATCGTGCATGTCGGCATCGCTCATCTGCGTATAAGCGGTGTAAGGCATCGCAGGATAAAGGAAGCCGTGTTCGCCGCGTCCCTGACGGACCGCATTAAAGAAATCGTGCTCCGTCATGTTGCCGATGCCGGTTTCACGATCGGGTGAAATGTTGGAGGTTTGCAGTGCACCAAAGGGGGTGTCGATCTTGTAGCCGCCGGAAAAGTCCGCGTTGTGGCACGCCGCGCAATCCGCCAGGCGCATCACATATTCGCCACGTTTAATGGCATCTGCGTCACTGCTGTGGAAATCGGCTAACCTGACCTTATCATCAGCCACATTTGAACGTGAGCTGTCCATCACAACCCACATTCTGCCGGTCACGCCAATGGCGGCGACCACGGCCAACGCCGCGAGGGTATAGGTAATTTTCTTTGCCTTCGCCATGATTATGCCCCCACCAGCGGTGCCGGATTATTGATGTACTTCTGGTGGATAGCTTGCGCCGCACGCACCGCCAACGCCCCCACGGTGACTGTTGGGTTGTAGCCGCCATTGTTGGGGAAGGCCGAGGCACCGACCACAAACAAATTATGCGCATCCCAACTTTGCAAGTATGGGTTGAGCGCGGAAGTACTTGGATCGGCACCCATGACTGCGCCGCCAATGGTGTGCGAGCTATGCTGCATGTAAGGGTTCCAGCTTTTCTCGGCTTGGTTATCGACCACAATGTGCTATTAATTCAAAGAAGGCCTGGCTATTCACCTGTGCCCCCAAATCGATTTTTCCGTCTTCCATTTTTGTGAGGAAATCATCAACCTGCTCAGCATTTAACGCATGGAAGGAGGATTGATATTTTTTTGTGCCCAGTTTTCCAGCGCTTTTAAACCCGTTAAATGACGTTCCTTTGGTGCGGAGAGAAATTGAGGGCTGCCCATAATTTTTTCTTCGTTTTCAGGATGCAGTGGAGCTTGCAAATAAAGCGCGGCTCCTGAACCGTAATCCCCCGCTAACTGATTATCGAGGAACTCAATACAGCCCGCTTCAGTAGCTGAAGGCCCTGGCTTATCGGCCGGGATTAAACGATCAAAAATGGCTTGTAGATTCTGGCGATCCAGTGGGTTGGTGAGCACCTGGTAACCGTCTTGCCACGCTGGCTGTGGCAAATGGTCGGCACTGTGCTGGGTTTCCAGCGGCACATTGTGCAGCTCTTTGGCGCGCAGTTGCGGTGCCACGGCAAGTGAGGCGACAATACCGCTCAGCGAAAAGAGCGCTTCTCTTCGGTTCATACTTCTTTCCCTTGATCATTCCATCGTCTGATGGACACGGCAGATTAATATTGACAGAGCACGACGTTCCGGACATTCAGACATAGACCGGCCACACGTTAATTAGCGCGCAGCCGTCCACGACGAATCCATGTTCGTTATTATGATTTCTCAGAAAGTATTGAAAGACGTTATGCGCGTGTTGTTAATCAACACGCGATTCCGTAGACTGGATTTTTCCCGCCATTGCCAAATGTCTTCACGGAAAACCCGTTATTCGGGCCTCCTTTATTTTTAATAAATATATTTTTTCATGTCGTCGATGCTGTGACGGGCAATATCCCAGAGATCATCTTCCCAGTTGAGCGGGCTCAATAATTCCGGTGACCATACGCCGTTGTATCCCGTGGCTTTCACTGCCGCCACCCAGGCTGGAATATCAACATCTCCCTCACCGGGCGCGTAATTGCGCTGGACCCATTCATCCCAGTCTTCGCCCGGATAGGCGGCGCGACCATCACAGAAATGCACACCGTAGATCAAATCCTTGTCCATGCGCGCCACTTCATCCGGTGTGGTGCCACCGCCGGCGTGCAGGTGCCAGAAATCGACCACCACGCCAAGGTTATCTTTGCCACTCTGTTTAATCAGATCCAGCGCGTGTCGCAGTGAATTGAAGGCAGTGAAGGCCACCACCTCTATCTGGAATTTAATGCCATGTGGCTTGCCGATATCGGCGATGGCGCAGAGGTTTTCCAGCAAGATGGCGTCACGTGCGGCGTCTGGCAGATGATCTAATTCGGTTAACGCCATTATTTGCACCACCGGGCAGCGCAGTTCCACGGCCGCCTGCACCACTTTCTCCGCTTCACGCAGCAGGGCGGCACGTTCTTCTGGCTGGAAACGACCCATCCGCTTCAAAGCATTAATGCAGGTAATCTCAATCTGATACTTCGCCAGCAGATCACGATATTTTGCGTAACTGCCGCCGTTATCCAGATAGCGATACAGATGTTCAGGCAGAATCTCCAGTCCGCTGTAGCCTGTTTCGTGGGCGATGCGTAACTGAGTGACGGCATTGCTGTACCAGACAGAAACACCATGCAGTGACAACTTCATCTCTCCTCCTTGTTACCTCAGGGTTTCAGGTGAGAGCGTCGTAAGCGCAATTCTCCCTGAGACCAAACACCACCTGGAGTGGCCTTTCCGTCAATCAAGCGGTTGAGGGCTTCATTGACAATTAAATCCAATCGCTGGCTAAACGTGGTCAGTTGCCAGCTGGACAAACTGGCTTCATCGATATCATCAAAACCCACCACCGCCATAAAACGGTTGCCTGCATGCTCTTTAAGCGCCGTCAATGCGCCGAGTGCCAAAATGTCATTCTCGCAAAACAGGGCGTCAACCCGCTGCTGAGGGGCGTGCGAGTTGAGATAATCACTCAGCACTTCATAACTCCGCTCACGAGAGTACTCGCCTGCAGTGAGCAGTAATTCCAGCGTCAATCCAGCCTCCTGGAGTGCCAGGTTTAGGCCATCCAGGCGCTGGGTATGATGGCTGCTGGTTTCCGGTCCCATCATATAGCCGATACGGGTGTAGCCCTGTGCCAGCAACAGTTCGCCCAGCTGTTTACCCGTGCGTAAACCGTCAACGTTCACCACATCGATATCGGGCTCGTCATTGTTTCGGCACACCTGCACCAGCGGAATCTGATGCATCTCGCGCGCCACGCTAATCAGTTCGTCGGTTAACACGGTGCCGAGAAACAGCAGGCCATCCACTTGCAACTGATCGGCGAGCGTCAGCACGGCGCTGTAATTTTTTCCGCTACCAATATTCAGTAACAACGCCATATAGCCGCGCTGTTGCAATTGACGTGTGACCATGTCGAGCATCAGCATCGAGTGAGGATTCTTCATCTCATCGATCACCACGCCGATAATGTGCGTTTTCTTCTGCGACAGGCTGCGCGCCAGCAGGTTAGGGCGATAGCCCAATTCTGCGGCGATTTTCAATATTTGTTCACGCGCCTTGTCAGAGATGGATGCACCGGGCGTGAAAGCGCGGGATACGGTCCATTTTGAGACGCCGGCAAGTCGTGCGACATCACTTGCTGTGGCTTTGTGGGGCTTCTTTGTTGGTTTATTCATAGCACCTGCGTAGGGATAAAAGGCGGAGTCCCCTGCATTGAACGTGAAAGCCAACTGAAAATAAACACCTAAGCGCAGGCAAATGAGGCAAATGACATCGAATAACCCTGTTTTTATGATGTTACGATTATGTTTGATCTTTGCACCCGATTGCAATGAGTTTTGCATTCGGGTGCAAATTTAACGGTTTTTGTGATCTTCTTCGCTGAATTGCATGTTGCCAGATTGACTAAAAAGTCGGCATCGCTGACATTCAGCGCTTGTAAGCACAAGAATCATCCTTTTTATGCCCGATTCTGATGCGATTTGCACTCGGTAGCATCTCGTGAAGTACGGCAGTACGTGCAGTGCAATGGATTCCAGTGCATGAATAAATAACAAGAATCAGCAGTAACAGATAAGAACATCTACCCTCAACCTAATTTGCACCCGGGTGCAAAAACAGGAGTGACTATGTTAAATGGTGAAAAACACATTCCACGCCCGCTCCGCTGGGCAATGATCGGTGGCGGCCGCCTGAGTCAGGTGGGTTATAAACATCGGTCCGGTGCCTTGCGTGACAATACCGCCTACCAGATGGTAGCCAGCGCCTTTGATATTGATGCTACACGTGGGCGCGAATTTGGCGTCAATCTTGGACTTGCGCCGGAACGTTGTTATGACAACTACCAGCAATTGCTTGAGGAAGAGGCAAAGCGTGACGATGGGGTGGAAGTGGTATCAATCGCCACCCCCAATGGCACCCATTATGAGATCACGAAAGCGGCGCTGAATGCCGGTATTCATGTGATTTGTGAAAAACCGCTGTTCTTCACCAGCGCGGAAGCGCAGGAGATTAAAGCACTGGCAGAGGCAAAAAAGCTCATCGTCGGCGTGACATACGGCTTCTCCGGCCATCCATTGTTGATGCAGATGCGAGCCATGATCGCCAACGGCGAGATCGGCGAAGTGCGTATGGTTGAGCTGCAATATACCCACGGCTTCAGCGCCAATGACAGTGCCGATAAATTTAGCGAAGCACAGAAATGGCGTGTCGATCCAAAAATCGCTGGTCCCTCGTTTGTACTGGGCGATATCTCCACTCACACCTTCTACATCTCGCAGCTGGTGCTGCCGCAGATGAAAGTCAAATCGCTGCTGTGCGATCGCCAAAGCTTTATTCCCTCACGCGCACCGCTGGAAGACAACGCGATGGTGCTGATGCATTACGACAACGGGGCGGTTGGGCGCATGTGGGCGTCGTCGATCAACGCCGGTTCAATGGACAGCCAAAGTATCCGCATTATCGGTTCACGCGCCAGTCTGGAGTGGAGTGATTACAACCCGGGCGAATTGAAATACGAAGTCCAGGGCCAGCCAAATCAACTGATGCATCACGGTATGCCGTATTTGCATGAAAGTGCGCTGGCGGATGAGCGTCTGGGTGCATTGCATACTGAAGGCCTGGCCGAGTCCTGGGCCAACATCTACCTGAAATTCGCCATCGCTATCAGTGCCACCCAGCGTGGCGATCAGCACACGCTTGATAACCTGATCTATCCCGACATTAATGCCGGGCTGGAAGGCGTGCGCTGGATTGAAAACTGTGTTCGTTCTGCCGACAACGGCGCGACCTGGGTCAACTACCAATAAGGACTGCCATGAAACTCTCTTTTTGTACCGACAGCCTGGGGCATCTGCCGTTTGAGCAAATGCTGGACAAACTGCTGGAACTGGGCGTTTACGGCGTTGAAATGACGACGGGTGGCTGGTCTTCTGCACCGCATTTGCCGACAGAAGCGTTACTGGGTAGTGCCACGCAGCGTCAAAACCTGCTGAAAGCACTGGAAACGCGTGGGATGTCGATTGCCGCCCTGAATGTATCGGGCAATCCGCTGGATCCTGGTGAACTGGGGCAGAAACATAAACGCGATACCGAGAATGCCCTGGCGTTGGCGGGTGAGTTAGGGGTGAAGAAAATCGTCATGATGAGTGGGTTACCGCCTGCCAGCCCGCATGACACCATTCCCAACTGGATCACCTATACCGTGAGCTGGCCGCCGACACTGAAAAACTGCCTCGACTATCAATGGAATGAAGTGGCGATCCCTTACTGGCAAGGGCTGGTGGCGCGTGCGAAGCAAAGTGGGGTCGAGAAATTTGCGCTGGAGAACTTCAGCTCCATGCTGGTGTGGAATCCAGAGACCCTGTTCCGGCTGCGCAATGCGGTGGGCGACATGGTAGGGCTGAACCTTGATCCCAGCCATTTACTGTGGATGGGCGCCGATCCGATTGCCGCAGCTCGGGCGCTGGGGCCGGCGATTCATCACTGCCATGGTAAAGATGTGCGGATGGAACGGGGTCTGGTCAATATCAACGGTCTGCTGGAAACCAAACCGGTGGAGGATGTGGCAAACCGCGCCTGGAACTACGTTGCTGTGGGCTGCGGCCAGGATTTGCAGTGGTGGAAGGAGTTCTTCTCGGTGGTCCGTATGATGGGCTACAACGACTGGGTCTCACTGGAAATGGAAGATCTCACCATGTCGGTGGAAGCGGGCATCACCTCATCGATTGCCGCGTTGAAACAGACCATCAGTCAGTAGGCGTTGAGCGCGGTGTGCTGCCGCGCTGTACATCCCGCATCCGCTGCCCGATACTTCGTGTTTATACGAACTATCATGAGGCAGCCTATGCTGGAAAATCACCCGCAGCGCGATGAAATCCGTCTGGAAAATGTATTGGCCGCGCTCGGCAATCCCCTGCGCATGAGTGTGGTCGCTATCCTGGCTGAGGGGGGTGAGCACACGTGCGGATCGCTGCTTAAGGGCGTGTCCAAATCCACTCTAACGCATCACTGGCGCGTACTGCGCGACAGTGGCGTCATCTGGCAGAAACCTTCAGGCCGTGAAAACCTCTTGTCACTGCGTCGTGACGACCTGGACGCACGCTTCCCCGGGCTGCTGGACGCATTTCTTACGGCGACCACGCAGGATGGTCTGACGCGTGGCACCGTCAACGACTTTCACAGCTCAGCGTCTTAATCCGTTTTTGGCCGCAACAGATAGCCGGAGCGCACATCACCCTCAATATAGCCAAATGCGGATGCGCCAAAGTGCATGCCTGCTACCCGCGTTTTGTCCCTTGAAACCTGTTCGATAATCGCTTTGCGCGTGGTTTCAGCCAGTGCCGGATCGTTATCAAAGGAAATGGAAACGTCTGGTCGAGCTAACTGGATATGCGGGTAATGCACAATATCGCCCCAGATCAGTAGACGTTCATTGTCGGAATCAATCAGATATCCGGTATGCCCCGGCGTATGGCCTGGCAGACTGATAGCCTGGATATCCGCAGTGATATTATTCTGCTCAATCAGGTGCAGGCTGGGCCGATAGGCCTCGAGCGTACGACGCACCAGCAAGGCATTTCTCTGAGTGCGTTCGTTGGCTGTTTCAAGCTTTTCATCATCCCGCCAAAATGCCGCTTCAGCCGTAGAGAGATAAAGTTGCGCATTAACAAAGGCGGGTTGACCGTTGGCTGTTAGTAAGCCGCCAATATGATCGGGATGGCAATGCGTGAGCAACAGAGTATCAATGGCGTCGGGGTTAACACCCAGCGCTAACAGATTAGGCTGCAATTCCCCGCCAATATGATTGACGGCGCCCATGCCGCTATCAATCAAGATCGTGCGTCCTTCACCGCGAATCAGATAACAGTAAATATGAATATCACCCGGCACATCGATACCCGATTGCGCTTGAATTGACTCTGCGCTGGGGATATCAATGCCGGAGAGCAGCGTAAGGCTGGCTTTCATGGTGCCATCACTGATAGCCGTGACCAGATAGTGACCCACGCGTTGTGAGGAGAAATGTTTGACCATCATTACCGCCTTTGTTCTTCACCGAAAGAGAAAACGCTGTTTAATCATTAAGCTGCATCAGCAATGAAATATTGCAGGGAACCGGCGGGTGTGACTATCATCCTTTTCGACTGAGTTGAGACCGAAAAAGCTGTGGACATTAAATTATTGCGATCTTTTGCTACTGTGGCGCTGCTGGAACATGTCGGTCAGGCGGCGGAAAAGCTGCATATCTCGGCATCCCCGCTGAGCAGGCAAATTCAACAACTTGAGAGTGAACTCGGCGTCACGCTGTTTCATCGTGAGAAAAAGCGTCTGCGATTGACGGAAGCAGGGCGAAAATTTCTGGATGAGGTCACGCCTTTTCTGCAACATCATGCGCGTCTCACCGATTATGGCCGCAGCCTGACGCAGACGGCCAGGGGGCGTCTGGATATTGGTTATGTTGAGGCGGCGATACATTCGCGCATACTGCCAGATGCCATTGCCCGGATTGATCAGCAAAGCGGCACCGCTATCCATCTGCACGCGATGCGATCCCAGCAACAACGCGAATTACTTGAGGAAAGGGCGCTGGATGTAGCGCTACTGCATACCCCTCCCGAAAAGGGCGACTGGTTTTTGCAGAAAAAAGTGCTGACGGAACCGATTCTGTTAGTCATGCCAAAAGCACAAACCATCGCTACACCCACACCGGCAGATTTACAAAAACAGCGCTGGATAGCCGATCATGCGCACCTCAATCCAGCTGCGCGCGCCCGCTTACTGGCTGCATGTGAGCAAGCGGGTTTCCAGCCGGATATTACCTTTGAGGTGAACGGGCCGCTGGCTGCCCTGGCCTGCGTGGAAGCGGGCCTGGGGTTTACCTTCATTCAACAAAGCCTGGCGAGTCGGGTCGCAGATACCGTTTCACTGGTGATGCTGCCGTGGTTACCGCTGGAGATAACCTTATATGCTGTGTGGCGGAAGGACGATAACAGGCCGCAGATTCGGGAGTTTATTGACGCGCTACCGAGGAGGGATGCGCTCACTTAGTCGCGGCAATGAGCTGTAGCCGATGCGTGCTGATATCCTGATCCGCTAAGCAATGAAAACCCAACCGTTCATAGAGGGAATACGCTGCGTGCGGTGCATGGGTATTGATCAGAGCAAAATGGATGACCGCATCCTGAATGATCTGTTGCAGTAACAACGTTCCCAGCCCCATGCCGCGATAACATTGACCTAAATAGAGATGACGAACCCTGCCAGCCCGACAATTTGTCATGAATGGGTCCTGATTCAGCCCGCCAACACCAATCAGTTGATGGCATGAAAACAGCCCCAATAGTTTTTCGCCAGGGAGATCGAAACAATTGGTGCCGTTGCGCCAATTATCATCGAGCCTGCGAAGCATATTGAAACCCAGGTCGATGCTCTCCGCTTTGAGTGACGAAAATCCGGGGACATACGGGGTGATGGTTTCAACGCGCAGATTCAATTTCTTCTCCTCTCACTGTTGCAATGGCGACGGGCGTTTTACAACGGCTGTTGTATTTGCAACTTCTCACCCGTTAAGTAACGCTCCCATCTCAATAAAATCAACTGCTTAAATTCATGAAAATCTGGCACAGCTGCTGCATTACCCTTTATATATCGAAAAGATAGAACTTGATTGAAATTCATATTTTTTAGCTATATATCGACAGGAGAAGCCGATGTCAGATAAGAAACCCCTGCAATTTGCGTACTGGGTGCCCAATGTGTCCGGTGGATTGGTGATCAGTCAGATTGAACAGCGCACCCGTTGGGACGCGGAGTATAATCGCGAACTGGCAAAAATCGCTGAAAAGGCAGGATTCGACTATGCCCTGACGCAGATCCGATTTACTGCCGGATACGGTGCAGATAACCAGCATGAATCGGTGACCTTCTCACAGGACTTGCTGAGCCATACCTCAACGCTCAAAGTGATTGCCGCGCTGCTGCCCGGCCCATGGAATCCCGTGCTGGCCGCCAAGCAGATCGCTACCATCAGCCATCTTTACGGTCCACGCATTGCCGTTAACATTGTCAGCGGCTGGTTCCGGGGCGAATTTAAAGCGATTGGCGAACCCTGGCTCGATCATGAAGAGCGTTACCTACGGTCTGAAGAATTTATCCACTGCCTTAAAGGTATCTGGCGTGAAGACAGCTTCACCTTTGCCGGAGACTTCTATCGCTTCCGCGATTACGCATTAAAACCCAAACCTCTTTTACCTTTACCTGAAATCTTCCAGGGCGGCAGTTCCCGTGCAGCGCGTGATATGGCGGCACGCGTGTCGGATTGGTACTTCACCAACGGCAATACGCCGGAGGGCGTTCAGCAGCAAATTGAAGACATTCAGGTGAAAGCCATCACGCAAGGACATCAGGTTAAAATTGGTTTAAACGGTTTTGTCATCGCCCGCGATACAGAGCAGGAAGCACAGTCCGTCCTGCAGGAAATCATCGCCAAAGCCAATCCGGATGCCGTTAAAGGTTTCCAGCATGAAGTAAAAAACGCGGGAAGTGCGTCACCGGAAGGTGAGGGCAACTGGGCAAAATCGTCGTTTGAAGATCTGGTGCAGTATAACGACGGCTTTAAGACCAATTTAATTGGCACCCCACAACAGATCGCTGAGCGCATCATGGCGTTGAAGCAGGCAGGCGTCGATTTATTGCTGCTGGCCTTTTTGCACTTCCATGAGGACGTTGAGTTCTTTGGCCGCGAGGTGATGCCGCGAGTGCGTGAACTGGAACGTCAGGAAAGCCGGGTCTCCGCCTGATAGCAAATATGGCGGGCGCGGCCCGCCAGTAGCGCCATCATCATCTGAACCACGGTAACCGCCAGTAACATGATCAGCGGCACCAGCCAGTTACCGCTGGCATCATGTAGCATACCGAAACACAGCGGGCCAAGTGCCGCCAGTCCGTAACCGACGCACTGCGCCATGCCGGAGAGTTTTGATGCCTGGCGATGATCCTGAGTGCGCAGATTAAACAGTGAAAGGCTGATCACCAGCGATGCGCCCGCGCCCAATCCAGCCAGAATCAGCCACAAAAGTGACCATGACGGCAGCAGCAGCAAGCCGACCAACGCAACAAAGATCAGGAATGAAGCGATAAAGCCAATAGCGCGCTGATCTTTCAGGCGTTTGAGGGCGCTCATGCAGGCGAGATTGGAGACGATGGCGACGATCTGATAGACGAACAGTATGCCGCCTGCCTCAATCTGGCTAATACCGTTGTCTTGCGCAAACGGGGTGAACCAGCCAATCAGGGTATAGAACAGCAGTGACTGACTGGCCATAAACAGCGAAACTTGCCAGCCCAATGCTGAGCGCCAGGGCGATCGCGTCACGCTGTGGGTTGCTGCGGCGTGCACCTGCGGCCCCGACTTTTTCAGATAAGGTAGCCAGGCGAACAGTGCGATAAACGCGGGCACCAGCCACACCGCGAGCGACAGACGCCAACCTGCGGAGCTGATTTCAGCCAGCGGCACCGCAATCCCTGATGCAATACTGGCTGAAATCCCCATCACCATGGCATACAACCCGATGTAGCGTGCCGTGTGCTCAGTAAAGTCACGCTTGATCAGCGGGGGCAACAGCACGTTAGCGGCGGCAATACCGGAGCTCAGAATTAGCGTGCCCGCCCACATGGCATTTTCACTGCCGGTAATGCGCAGCAACGACCCCAGCGTGATCAGCAGCAGCGAGCCCCACAAACTGCGTTCCAGGCCAAAGCGATTACCAAACCAGGCGGCAGGCGGTGCCAGCGTGGCAAACATCAGCAGCGGTAAAAAGTTGATCACGCCTGCGGCACTGGCGCTCAGACCAAAACTGGCGCGGATATTCTCCAGTATGGGGCCGGTGGCGGTGATCGGCGTGCGCAGGTTGGCAGCAGTAAGCAGCAACAGAAACAAGAAAAAACCCGCGCGTTGCAGGGCTGGATTTTGGGCAATAGTGGTATGGGACATATTTGCGCACCATAGAGTTGAGGCAGAACGATTCTGCATATGGTGCGTTGATTGACGTTAACGCTTACGCAGCAGTTCATTTCCGCTGAGGAGGGGAATACTAACGAGGGACGTTTGACATGTAAAGTTTCAAAATCCATCAAAGATAAAATCAATAGAATCTTTGATTTGCTGGCGATAAGGGCGCGCATCCATCACTTGTTTTCCTAACAGAGATGCGGGCACACTTGCCATTTCATGGGTCATGACGAGATAGCCTTCTCCCTCAATTTCGATGACGGGGTTAAGCCGTTTTACCTGACCAGCCTTAAGTCGATTCATAGGGTACAAAGGAATGACAATACGCGTTGTGAGCTGATCAATGATATCGCTTTGAACATCGACCAGATAATGGTAAGCACTGTTTTTACTGGTGTTGTTATAAATCATGTACTGCATATTTAGAACGTCCTGTGTTCATCCGACAATAAACCATGCTCTTCAGTTATGCGGTTCAGTTCCTGTAAACCGGCACTATTTTCTTGTTTCCATTTTTCTGCAGCGGCTACCCGTATTTCTTGTCGCAAAGCCTCAGCAAGAATCGCGGATAAGTTTAAACCGGCCTCTCTGGCTTGTTGCAATAGCATGGGTTCGACGGTGACGCTGACGGTTTTCTTCTGGTTTACACTGGTATTAGGCATAAATCCCCCGTGTGGACTACACGTGTAGTAATGTCGATGAGTATGGATGAAAACTCAACTGCCATCAATCCAACAAAAATAAACGTTATTGACTTGCCTCTCGACCTATCCGCGTCCACTTTTAAAGCCTCTGTTCAACACAAATGGATGCACGATGCTTTGGTTATGGAATACGCTGATCCTGCTGGCGTCAGTGGTGGTGATGGAAGTGGTGGCGGCACTGTCGCATAAGTACATCATGCACGGATGGGGCTGGGGCTGGCATTTATCACACCATGAACCGCACGACGGCAAATTTGAACTCAACGATCTCTATGCCGTGGTGTTTATGTTCTTGGCGATTGCGCTGATCTACATCGGCGTAAACGGTTACTGGCCGCTGCAATGGATTGGTGCGGGCGTAACCTTGTACGGCGCACTCTATTTCATGGTACATGACGGGCTGGTGCATCAACGCTGGCCGTTCCGCTATATCCCGCGCAAAGGTTATCTCAAGCGTCTGTATATGGCGCACCGCATGCATCATGCGGTGCGGGGCCGCGAGGGGTGCGTCTCATTCGGCTTTCTTTATGCGCCGCCTTTGCATAAGTTGCAGGCGGCGCTGCGACAGCGGCATAAATCCGTTAACGCGGACGCTGCCACAACCCCTCAGGACGCGACTCCGGACGAGTCAAACGTGAAGTAAGCGCCAAGCCAGCACCTTTCACCAGCAGCGCCAGTTTTTCGCCGCTGCTGGTGCGTTGTCGCGCATCCCAGGCATGTGCGCCTGCATGTTGCACCTTCACCCCAATTTCACGATAGACGCCGCGTGCAGTGGCGATGGCCCATGCGGAGCGCAGCGGCAATCCGGGTAAGCCGGAACGAGCAGAGTGATAATAGGGTTCTGCTTCGCTCACCAGTCGCGCGGCCAGTGGTGCCAGGGCAGCGCGATGTTGCGGATCGGCCAGATTCTGGCCGGTTAAGCCCGCTTGGTCCAGCCAGCTTTGCGGCAGATAGCAGCGCCCGTTCTGCGCATCTTCAACGATGTCGCGGGCAATGTTGGTGAGCTGGAAGGCGAGCCCCAGATCGCAGGCGCGATCCAGCACCGCTTCGTCACGGACGCCCATCACACGGGCCATCATCAGGCCCACCACTCCCGCGACGTGATAGCAGTAGCGCAGAGTATCGTCGAACGTCACGTAGCGCGCCTCACGCGCATCCATCGCAAAGCCTTCCAGGTGATCAAACGCCAACTGTGGCGGCAACTGGTGAATTAACGCCACCTCCTGGAATGCTTTGAACGCGGGTTCATCCATGTGCGCACCGCTGTAAGCACGGCGGGTTTCAATTTGCAGATGCAGCATGCGCGCTTCGGCATCTTCTACCACATGTTGTGTGCCGCCTTCGCCCAGCGTTTGTCCATCAATCACGTCATCGCAGTGGCGACACCACGCGTACAGCATCAGCGTGCTGCGCCGCGTGGGCGCATCGAACAGTTTCGCGGCCGTGGCAAAACTCTTTGAGCCGATCGCCATGGTCTGAGTCACTTGCTCTAGCAGGGGTTGGCGATTCATCCAGCGAGATCCTCCTGCATCAGTTGCGCAGTGGCTTTCGCCGAGCCAATCACACCGGGTACCCCGGCGCCGGGATGTGTGCCAGCACCAACCAGATAGAGGTTGGCGATATCCGCATCGCGGTTATGTGGGCGGAACCATGCGCTCTGCGTCAAAATCGGTTCCAGCGAAAACGCTGAACCCTGATGGGCATGCAGCGTGTCGCGAAAATCAAACGGCGTAAACATGCGGTGCGTCACCAGTTGCTGACGTAGTCCCGGCATATAGTGCTCCTCCAGATAAGCAAAAATGCGATCGCGTAAACGCGGTCCTTCCTGTTGCCAGTCGATCGCCGCCGTGCCGAGATGCGGCACCGGTGCCAATACATAGAAACTGCCACAGCCTGCCGGAGCCAGTGATGGATCGCTGGAGCAGGGTGCATGCAGATAAAGCGAAAAATCGTCTGAAAGCTGGCTGCTGTTAAAAATCTCGTCGATCAGCTCACGATAGCGCGGGCCAAAGCACACGGTATGATGCGCCAGCTGTGAATGCGGGTGATTCAGACCGAAATAGAGTACAAACAGCGAATTGCTCATGCGTTTACGTTTCAGTGAGGCCGCACGTTTACTGGCGGCAGGATGCCCACGCAGCAACCGATCATAGGTATGCACCACATCGGCATTCGACGCCACCGCATTAGCTGCAAACCGGCGACCATCTTTCAACTGTACGCCACTTATGCGATTGCCCTGGGTTTCAAGCTGACTCACTTCGGCGTTGAGCAACAATTCGCCACCCATGTCGGTAAACAGCTTAGCCAGGCCCTGCACCAGCGCTCCCGTGCCGCCACGTGGGAACCATACGCCCCATTCGCGTTCCAGCGCATGAATCAAGGTATAGATCGAGGACGTTGCAAAAGGATTACCGCCAACCAGCAGCGAGTGAAAAGAGAATGCCTGACGCAGGTGATCGTCCTGTATAAATTTTGCCACCATACTGTAAACGCTGCGCCAGGCCTGCAAGCGGCCTAACTGAGGGCCAGCATGCAGCATGTCACGGAAATGCAAAAAAGGCACAGTCCCCAACTTAAGATAACCCTCTTTGAACACCTCGCGTGAATAGGCGAGAAACTGCCGATAGCCTGCGACATCGGCCGGGTTGAAGCGGGCAATTTGCTGCTCCAGCAACGGTTGATTATTGTCATAGTCGAGCTGTTTGCCGTCTTCCCAGCATAAGCGATAGAAAGGCGTAACCGGCATCAATTCAACATAATCACTGAGCGATTTACCGGCCAGCGTAAACAGCGCTTCAATCGCTGTCGGGTCGGTGATCACTGTCGGTCCGGCATCAAAAGTAAAGCCCTGTTCCTGCCATGCGTAGGCGCGTCCGCCGGGTTTATCGCGCTGCTCAAGTAGCGTGGTAGGAATGCCAGCTGCCTGCAGCCGGATAGCCAACGCCAGGCCGCCGAAACCGGCGCCAATCACATAAGTACGTGTCATTATTTCTTCCCTGGTTTAGAAGAGGTCGTCATCAGTGCGCGCACCGCTTCGCCAATCGGCACCGGCGGTTTGCCACATAAAATGCGCGCTTTATCGCCGAGCTGGAGTTGCCCGGCGTAAAAGCGGCTGATTAATCCGGCATTCAGCCGATAAAAGCGCTGCATGACACGCCAGCGCTGGTCCGGGTGCCCGGCCAAGAACAGCATTCGATTGAGCAGCCGGAAAAAACGCTGTGTTCGCCACTGCTCGCGTGCAAACTGTTCGATGGCGCGACTGAGCGTTGTCGCATCACAGGGCAACAGTTGGGCAATGCGGTCAGCCAGCGCCAGTGCTGTGGGCAACGAGTAGCCCGTGGTGGCGTGAAACAAACCGGCGCGCAATCCACTGCACGGTTGACCACGCTGTTGCAGCCAAAAGGCATCAATATCGCCACTCAATGTTATTGGCAGTGAACCTTGCTCCTCACGCAGCAGAAGGCTCAAGCTCCAGTGATGCGCTTTGGCGTAATCGGCGATATTCAGCCGCGCGGTGTGCTCTGTCAGCGTGGGCTGATTAATGTAGTGCGTATCTTCAATTAAAAGACGATCTGTACTCAGCGGTAAGGTGTAAACAAAGCGGTAGCCCTGTTGTTGATCCACTGTCGCATCCATCAAGATCGGTTGTGTTAAACCGTGAGGCCTAGCCAGATGCCACTCCTGACCGATAAAGGCTTGATAGCCGAGTTGCAGATGCGGCGTGTGTTGCAGGCCGCGACCATCAATCACCACCGCAGCATGCAGTACGCGATGGTCGTCCAGGGTGACCTGAGTGGGGCGCACCTCATTCACCGGGGTATTGATCCAGAGATCATCCGCCATGACCTCATAAAGCCGTTGGGCAAAATCTGCAGAGGTGATTGAGCAATATTCTCCGCTGAGATTGCGGCGCAGTGTAGGGAATCGCACCTGATAGCCGGGCCAGCGGTGGGCAATCAACGGTTGCAGCCACTGTAGCTGATTGGGGCTGAGATCGTCCTGATGAAAGGACCAGGTATGATTACCTGCCGGATGCGCGTGACTTTCCAGCATCAGAATGCGCAACTGGGGTTGGCGCTGACGCAGCTTCAGCGCAATCAAGCCATTAGCCAGGCCGGCCCCCACTAAAATCACGTCATAATTCTCGGGCATCAGGTCGCCTCCGCCAGCACAACACGGTGTTGCCCCAATGCCTGCTCAACGATATCAGCGGCGCGCTCGCAACCGCCTGAGCGCTGCAGCTGCGCCTGAATCGGCGAGATACGCAGCCGATAGCCGTCATCCGTCAACAGTTGCTGCAGGTGCTGCTCCAGCTGATGCACGCGGCTAAAGCGAGACGCGCGATGACCGACACCGTGCCAGGCAATACGTGACGCCACGCCGGGTTGGTCAAAGGCCAGCGGCAGCGCCAGCATCGGGGTGCCCCATTCCAGTGACTCTAACGTGCTGTTGAGTCCGGCATGGGTGATAAACAGCTGCGCATGTTGCAGCGCGGCTGGCTGATCGAGAAAATCCGTCACCCACGCCGCACCGGCGCGCTTAAGCTGCTGCACCTGATTGGCGTCCAAACCGCCACAATGGGCAATCACCAACGAGAGCTGCTGGTTGCGGCACGCTTTTGCCAGATGCAGGAACAAGCGAAAACGATGACCTTGCAAGGTGCCAAAAGAGGCATAAACCACCGGCTGTCGCAATTCTGGCCAGGGCGCGCTGGCACTGCGGGGAGGATTCGATGCCTGCAGCAGACCCACAGCGTGAAAATGGCTGGGCAGATGCTGGCGCGGAAAATCAAATGCCGGAACGAGTTGGCTAATCTGCGCCAGCGGTGACAAACATTGATGCAGGCTGTGGCGATCGGGTAAACCCCATCGTTGCGCATGGTGGCTGATCACCGCGCCATGGCGCTGCATCAGGCGATCATAAATATCCTGACTGGCCTGAAAACGTTGCAGTGATTTTTCATCCTGACCAAAGCGAAACGGCATCACCGCCAGCGGTATGCCAGGCTCGCGATTCACCGGCAGCGCGCAGGCCACTGAAACAAAGGGAAGGTGCAACGCTTCTGCCACTAAGCCACCCGCCGCTTCCATCTGATCGGCAATCACACCATCGACTTGCAAAGAGGTTAAACGCGCAGGCAGTTCACGACACAACATATCGGTGCTGGCGGCGATATCACTGATTACCCGCCATAACGAAAGGGGCGAGGCCAGATGCTGTAACACCCGTGCCAGAGAACCGGCGGGATGGCTGCGCTCACCTACGGTGCTGAATCCTATACATTCATCCGTTAGCAGGAGACGTGCATCATCCTGTTGCACAAAGGTGATGCGATGACCGCGCGCAATCAGCGTCTGTGACAACGCCTGCAGCGCGTGAAAATGGCTATACAGTGGCGGCGCAATCACGGCAAAGTGCCCCATCGGCAGTCCCGCGATCAGTGAAACATCGCCAGCTGTTGATTAAACAGGGCGTGCATATATTGGCGGGTCGCTATGCCACGATGGCAGGCGCAGGCGAGGTGCGCATCGGCACTGCGCAGATGTTCACGCAAGCGGCGCTCAGCACCTTCAGAACCGAGCATCTGTACAAGCGTCGATTTACCCTGATCCTGATTAATGTCCTTGCCGGTGTGTTTGCTGCCGTCGGCGAGATCATCGAGCAATTGGAAAGCCTGACCCAAATCCTGCGCGAAATAGCTGAGCTTCTGGCGCATAGCGGGGGTTGCTTCCGCGGCAATCGCCGCCATTTGCAAGGTGGCTCGGAACAGCACGCTGGTTTTGAGTTCATTGGTTAATGCGACGGCTTCCGGGCTACGCGATTGCGCGCCCTGATGCAGATCCTGGAATTGACCCTGCACCAAACCTTGTAAACCCACGGCAGAAGAGAGTTCGGCAATCGCCTCTGATTTCTGCAGGGCGGCTAAACCTGGCGCAACGGCGATCACTTCAAAGGCGCGGCTCAGCAGGGCAATCGCCGCCAGAATCGCCACGCTTTCGCCAAATTCGCGATGCACCGTTGGGCGCCCGCGTCGCATCTGAGCATTGTCCATGCATGGAATATCATCGAGGATCAACGACGCGGCATGCACCATTTCAACTGCGCAGGCGAGATCAAGAATGCCCTGTTGCGATGCTTTGCTGCCCATATCTCGCGCAGCCAACAGCAGCAGCAGTGGACGAATGCGTTTACCCGGTGCCAGTGCACCGGCGCGCATGGCGGCACGAACTTGATCGCTCGGCTGACCCGCAGGCAGCAGTTGCTCAAGATGCGTCTGCAATAATTGCTGCAAAGAGTGTAGTTCGTGTTCCGGGCTTGCGGTGATGTCGACATGGGCGGTCATAGCGGCTTTCCATGGTAAGTTGAATTGTTATGGTTTTTTTATTAACCGTAGACTGCGTAAGGTGAGTTCGCCAGCGCGCTCAACGCATTACGGTAAAAACAGATCCGAAATAAAACCTGATTCTCCACCAGGATTCATTGCACTTTCCCCGTGATCGTATTAGCGAAAAAAGTAACAAGGGTGCCGTAACATAAATTCATCCGGTAGTCTGAAACGACACGCTTATCCATCCAGGAAAATAATGATGTCTTCGCAACCTCATATTCTGATTATTCAGCCACTGATGCCGCAGCTGGACGAAAAACTCTCGCAACATTTTCATTGTCATCGTTTATATAATGAGCAGGACCCTGCGCTATTTCTTCAGCGCCAGGGCAAAGAGATTCAAGGCATAGTGACCCGCGGTGACGTGGGGGTAGAAACGTCGATTCTGGAACAGGTGCCGGCCTGTAAAGCGATTGCGGTGTTTGGGGTGGGAACCGATCGTATCGACCTGAATTACACCGCTGCACATGATATTCAGGTGAGCATCACCAGCGATATTCTTACCGATGATGTCGCCGATTTAGCCATGACGTTGACCTTAGCTTTTTCACGCAACCTGGTGGCCAATCATCAGTTCGCCCGCTCTGGCGCGTGGGAAAATACCGCTACTTCACTTTCCAGTAAAGCCAGCGGGAAACGCATGGGCATTGCGGGTTTGGGTGCGATTGGTCTTGCGATTGCCCGGCGTGCTGAGGCATTCGGTATGGAGATCGCTTACATCGCGCGCAGTCAAAAAGAAGTGCCTTACCAACGCTGTGAGAACATAGAACAGCTGGCGGCGTTCAGTGATTTCCTGGTGCTGGCGCTGCCGGGTAGCCCGGAAAATATCCAGCTGGTGGACGCAAAAGTGCTGGCGGCGTTGGGGAAATCGGGTGTGCTGATCAACATTGCACGCGGTACGGTGGTGAATGAAAACGATCTTATCCAGGCATTGCAGCAGGGTGTGATAAAAGGCGCCGCGCTGGATGTTTTCCCACAAGAACCGATTATTCATCCTGCGCTGCGTGAATTAGATAATGTGTTATTAACCCCACATATTGCGAGTGCCACCCATGAAACCCGTGAAGGCATGGCGAATAATGTGCTGAAGAATTTGCTGGCCTATTTCTCAAATGGGAAAATGCTGACAACGATATAAATTTATTCTCTGGCATCAGAGGATTTTCTTATATCCTGCGCAGTAAGCGTTATATAGCAATTGCAATCTCTGCCGATGAACGTTGTTATGATAGGGCTATTCATTCAGGAGCCATTCATGACAACTCAAAAGATTGCGATAGTGGGCGGCGGCGTCATCGGTTTAGCGGTGGCGCGCGCATTAGCCTTGCAGGGCGTACAGGTTACGATTTTTGAGCAGCAGCATATTGGTGCCGGCACCAGCAGCACCACCTTCGCCTGGGTCAACTCCAATGGTAAACAACCCCTCAGTTATCACCAGCTCAATGCCCTCGCTATGGAAGAACATACTCGTTTGCAGCTTTCGCAAACCAATGGTCTGCGCTGGCTGGAAACCTGTGGTACCTGGGAGTGGGCGTCAGAAGGCGAGGCGCAGCAGAGGCTACTGCGGCGTGTTACCTCCCTGCAATCGCTGGGTTATCCCGCGCATGAGGTGACACCGGATGCGTTGCAGCGTGAAGTGCCGGATCTGCGTTCACAGGCGGTAAGTGGCAGCGTCTGGCATTTCCCAACGGAATCGGTATTGCATCCGACGCTGTATCTCTCGCGACTCTGGTCTGAAGCGCGTGCCAATGGGGCGGTATTGCATCAACAACATGCGATTGAACGTCTTAGCGAACAAGCTGATGGCGTCACGCTGCATCTGGTAAACGGTGAACAGTGGCAGGGTGATCACGTGGTGATTGCCACCGGGCGCTGGGCCAATCAACTGCTTAACACCCTTAATCTTGATTTGGCGCTGCTCGATACCAGCAAACCCAACGCGGTGGCCTGTAGTTTCCTGGCACGCACGGCGCCACAGCCGCTCTCGCTGGCAACCAATTTAATCTCTCCTCAGCTCAACGTGCGCCCGGATGGCGGCGGGCGGTTGTTATTACAAGCACTGGAACTGGACGATCTTGCCGATCCTGCCTCGCCACCTTCGCTCCATGGCGATATTGCCCAGCAGTTCCGCGATCGCTACCACGCGTTGTTTGCAGATGCAGGCGAATTGCAGATTGAGAACATTGTGATTGGTCAACGCGCCAGACCGGCGGATGGATTACCTGCCATTGGCTACGTCACGCCTCATCAGCGTGTATATGTTGCAGTGACACACAGTGGAATCACATTGTCACCGTTGATTGGCAAGCTGGTGGCGCAGGAACTGGTGCAGGATCAGGCCAGTGAGTTACTGGCAGATTTCCGCCCTCAGCGATTGTTAGGCAAAAACGCCAGTGACTTTGCACCGATTAAGCGCAACTTCCCTGCGGCACAGTAAAGCCATTTTTCCTAAAAATGATATTTTTGTGCCATTTTTGCGTGAGCGAGCAGTTTTAGTTGTTGCGATTATGTTATTACTGATTGCCTTACCACCCTCCTCTATCACAAGGAGGCAGCATGAAAATCGGTATCGTGGGCTATGGAACGGGCGGCAAACACTTTCACGCGCCATTCATTAATGCGGCTGAGGGCGTGGAGTTAGCGGGCATCGTGGCGCGTGCGCCAGCCACTATTGCACGCGTGAGAGCGGATTTTCCCGACATTCCGATCTATGCCAGCCTGACCGACATGCTGGTGGCAGGTGTCGATGCCGTCACGATCACGACACCACCGCAAACGCGCCGCGAACTGGTGCTGGAAGCGATTGCTGCGGGTGTGGCGGTGATTGCCGACAAACCCTTTGCACCCGACGCGAAAACGGGGCGTGAGTTGGCCAATGCCGCGAAAGCGAAAGGCGTCGTACTGAGCGTGTATCACAACCGTCGTTTTGACCATGATGTGCGCACGCTGAAAAAACTGATTGAGCAAAATCGCGTGGGAAAAGTGTGGCGTTTGCATAATCGTATGGATTTTACGATGCCAATACCCTCGAAGGCGGCGAAACTGGCGGCCTGCTGCGTGATTTAGGCAGTCATATTGTTGATCAGGCGCTGTTCCTGTTGGGTCCGGTAAAATCAGTTTATGCTCAGCTGGATATTATCGACCTGCCGGAAGGGCCGACCGACGCCAGTTTTGTGCTGACGCTCACTCATCAAAACGGGACTAAATCCTATCTTTCCGCCACCAAACTGAATCGCTTTGTTTGCCGTGAGTTTCGTCTGTATGGCGATGCCGGTAGCTTTGTTTCACAAGGGACGGATGTGCAGGCGCAGGCCATTTTTGCGGGCCAGCGTCCGGCGGACGATCGGGATGCATGGGGCAATGAGCAGCCTGAGTGCTGGGGCACACTTAATACGCCGCAAGGCTCAGAACGGGTGCCTTCTGAACAAGGTGCCTATCACGCCTATTACGAAGCTTTTGCTCAAGCGGTACGCGATGGCAGTGAGCCTCCGGTGACGCCAGAGCAGGCGATTGAAGTCCTGGCGGTACAGGATGCTGCTTTTGTTAGCGCACGTGAAAATCGGGTTGTGGAAGTGATTTAAACGGTAGCGCTGCAGCAATGCAGCGCTCTATTCTCTTAACCTTTCCCCATGACACCCTGCTAATATGGCGCTCACGAGATGTTATGTTTAGAGGTCTGTTGTGTCGAATCTAAAGTTTCGAAGTGCCACCTTAGCCGATGTTGATCGCTGCTATGCCATTGAAATTAATGCCTACGAAGGCGATGAGGCTGCCACGCGCGAAAAAATCGCAACCCGTATCGCACAGTATTCTCAAGGGTTTATGTGCCTTGAAAACGAGGGTCAAGTCATTGGCTTTATCAATGCAGGTTGCGCCTGGGATGTGGTGATGTCAGATGAGGAATTTAAGGAGTTAATCGGGCACGATCCTGCAGCACCTAACGTGGTGATTATGTCAGTGGTGCTCGATCCGGCCTATCAGGGCAAAGGGTACAGCACACTGATGATGCAACAGTTCATCAAGCTTATGAAGCAGATGGATAAACAGACCATCCATTTGATGTGCAAAACCCATCACGTTGATCTGTATAAGAAGTTCGGCTATCAGTACATCAAACCTTCGGCGTCCGATCACGGCGGCATGGCGTGGCACGAGATGCTGATGACGCTGTGATTATTTTTTAACCAAAAAGAATTCATCACCTGATCGCGATCATAAAATTACGCTGAAAACTGCTCAACCATGTCAGTTAAATCACATGCAACGAGGAGGTTATGATGCGTACTACACTGATGACCTTGCCGGAGGTGGCGCGCTATCTTGGCGTGCCCTCCGCCACTTTAGCCTGTGCGATTTGCAATCGTGGCACGCTAGAGAAAGTCCCGCTACCCGCCGCGGCTGACGATACCGCGCCGTTGTCCTGCCGCTGCTGGACGCCACAAGATGTCCGCCAGTTCAGGCTGGCGATGATGCGGGCGCGGCGTGGGCACTGAAGAACAACTGGCGGCTTCAGGCTGCAAGTTTTCGTGCTTATCCAATCAGCGCTTTCGCCTTGGCGCGAATCTCAGCCAGTTCATTCGATGTGACATGGCTTTTTTTCACCACTTTTCGGGCGTGCCAGTCAATGCTGGTCACCTGATCAGCCAGCGCGACACTCTCACGTGCGCCTGACAAGTTGACTTCAAAGGGATAACCCTTGGCCTGAGTGGTGCAGGGAACGCAAAGCAGCATGCCCACTTTGTTGTTATAGGCAAAAGGACTGAGGACGACAGCAGGGCGATGTCCACCCTGCTCGTGCCCCAGTGTAGGGTCAAAATCCAGCCAGATCAGGTCTCCGGCATCGGGTACAAAACGTGAAACCATTAGAGCAATTCCTTGCCAACTGAAGGTCCAAAATCAATTTTTTCATGGACGTTATCTTCAGTGATGCCGTCCAGTAGAGCGTCAAGGGAATACTCCTTTTCTCTCACCGGGACAAGTATCAATTTGCCATCTTCCACGCTGAGTTCCAGTTTGTCGTCAACACTGAGCGCAGCAGATTGCATTACGCTGGCAGGGATGCGGATTGAAGGACTATTGCCCCATTTTTTTAACGTCACCGTGGTCATAACCAACCTCCTGCGAAATGTCGATACACTGTATATCATCGTTAAGGTTGATACAACGTAGATACGTCATTACCGCTTGAGCTGCCACCTTTAAACGCAGGAAAGCGTATCATCTAAGATAACGTTTTCGTGCTATTAGATACTCCAGTCTCGGTCAACGTCGCCCGCACATGAGGAAGACTCTGCGGGTAATTCTGTTGAATAAACTCAATCATCTTCTCACGCACATAGCAGCGTAAATCCCAGGCGGTTGGGGAGTTTTGTGCGGTCATTAATAAACGAATCGTCATGGTTTTGTCCGTAGTATCAGTCACCTGAAGCACCTGCGTTTGTTGATCCCAAAGTTTGGTTTCGCTGAGAACTTTTTCAAAATGCTGACGGAGTGGCTCTAATGGCATCGAATAATCGAGGTAAAGAAAAACCGAACCTAATATTTGGGCATTATTGCGTGTCCAGTTCTGGAAGGCGTTTTCGGTAAAATAGGTAATTGGCAGCACCAGACGGCGCAGGTCCCAGATACGTACTACAACATAGGTCAGGTTGATCTCCTCAATCCAACCCCATTCATTTTCAACCACAACCGCATCATCAATTTTGATCGGTTGTGTGAAAGCGATCTGAATGCCAGCAAACAAATTAACCAGTGATTTCTGCAATGCAAAACCGATAATGATGCCGGCCACCCCAGCTCCGGCGAGGATAGTGGTGCCGAATTTTCTCACGCCGGGAATGCTGATAAGAATTAGAGAAAGGCAGAATGATACAAGGAGGACAATCGCGACCTTTTTGACATAAATGATCTGGGTGCGAATCTTCCTGGCGCGCAGGTTGTTTGACAGATTAATATCATAGCGAATAAATAGCATGTCCTGCGCGACGTTGGTCAATCTTATTAAAATCGAGCACAATGACAATATTATGAAAACATTCAGCGTGGGGGTAATGAACGAAAGCGAATCGGGGTGAATATTTACATACTCGGCTCCGACGTTGATTAACATCAGTGGAATAAATAGAAACATTGAACCACGAAGATGCTTCTCAAGTGATTTGAATAATTTCCTGTCGCGATCCTGCCAGTAACGTATAAACCTAAGAAGTAAAAATCGAGCCAGAAATCCCGCGACAAGCGAGAGAGTGACAAGTAACACAGCAGGCACCCATGAAGGGGCGTCAGATAACTCATCAAATATCGATGGCATTATTTTCCCTCATTCTCTGCTGACAATATATCATTGTCAGGTAAATTACATATTCAGTAACCGTTGTCTATCCGGTTATCTGCTAACTATCTATTCGCTAATAATGAAATTAATTTAATACCCATCATTGATTCTGATGAAAACAATTTCATCATTATCGAGTTTTAATTAAAAATAGTGAATAAACCAACTCACTGAAAGTATAGACGATAATAAGTCTTCTGTGTCAGGAAGAGCGATTGAGGGGGGAATCCGCTGCCCTGAGGCAGCGGCTGTTATTTATTGCGTGATTTCGGGGTGCTGAGCAACTAAATTGCGGCGTTTATTTTTCAACTCCTCAATTTGTTCATCAATATCCTCGATGCGCTGCTCAATGCCATCATGATGCTCCTGCAGCAACTCTTTGGCTTCTTCAAGCGAGGAGGCAGCTGGGGTGTCACCATAGAGCGGTTTGTTAGCGGTTTCCCTCACGGTAAAACCGGTCACCACACCGATCGCACCCACTACCATCAGATACCATGCCGGCATATAAAGGTTGCCTGTCACTTCCACTAACCAGGCGGTAAGGGTAGGGGTAATACCCGCAACCAAAATGGAGATGTTATAGGTGCTGGCCAACGCGCTGTAACGCACTTCTGTCGGGAATAACGCGGGCAGGGTCGAGGCCATCACGCCAATCAGACAGTTGAGTATGACCGCCTGAATCAACAATCCGAAAAAGAGTGCGACTAAACTGTGATGAGTAATCAGCATAAAGGAGGGAATGGATAACAGCACCATTGCCACGCTACCAATAATGATAAACGGACGACGTCCAAATTTATCACTGAGTAATCCCATCACCGGTTGCACAAACAGCATCGCCAGCATGATAACGACAATGATTAAAACGCCACGGTCTTCTGAATAGTGCAGATTGTGGGTCAGGTAACTCGGCACATAAGTCAGCAGCATGTAATAAGCCACGTTGGTGGTGATAACGATGCCGATGCAGGAGATCAGATTTCGCCAGTGTTTGCGTGCAATCTCTTTGAAAGGAACAGAAGGGCCTTCACTCAAACCTTGCTTGGAACCTTCTTCCAGTGAATCCACATGTTTCTGGAATGCTGGGGTCTCTTCGAGCGCATGACGCAGGTAAAGGCCGACTAAACCTAATGGCAACGCCATAAAGAAGGGGATGCGCCAACCCCAGTCATTGAAGGTTTCCTGGCCCAGGATCGTGGTGAGCAGCACAACCACACCGGCGCCACAGACGAAGCCAACCAGCGAACCAAAATCAAGCCAACTGCCTAAAAATCCGCGTTTACGATCGGGTGAGTATTCCGCCACAAAGATTGAAGCACCGGTATATTCGCCTCCCACCGAGAATCCCTGAACCATTTTTGCAATCAGCAGCAAGACCGGCGCCCAGAGGCCGATGGTGGCATAGGAAGGAATAAGTCCGATACTGAAGGTGCTGAAGGTCATCAATATGATGGTGATGGCCAGAATCTTCTGACGGCCGTATTTATCACCCAATACGCCAAAGAACATTCCCCCTAGCGGACGAATGATGAACGGAACCGAGAATGTGCCCAAAGCGGCGATGATCTGAATGCCAGGCGAGGCACCCGGGAAAAAAACTTTGCCTAAAACGGCTGCGACATAGCCGTATACCCCAAAATCAAACCACTCCATGGCATTACCCAGAGCGGCGGCGGTAATCGCCTTCTTGAGACGAGCATCATCAATGATTGTCACGTCCTTCAACCGCATCGGTTTAACCTTTTTACGTCTTAAACTAAGCATTCCCATTCCCTTAAAAATCAATTACTTTTGATTGATATCTAGTTATAAACAAACAGTAAAACGTCATAGTGAACCCAGCAAAAGCTCATGATCCTGATACAGCATAGACATAAATTTACAATTTGCCGGGAGAAACCCCGATTTAGCGGCTTTTTTAGGCTGACGTATATAAGTAATCGCGAAGATTTGAGACGTAAGGACGGGCGTTCTCAGTGGGCAAGACGGACTCACTGATGCTGGTTAAGCTCACAGGCCCCTAGGCATCGTCACTGCGCCTTCATTCCGTGACAGGAGTGAAGGCAACACGATGGGGTGAATAGTATTTGGTCGACCATGCCAGACAATCGACCTTGTGCTGATGACTAGCGGTATTGCCATAATATGTTGTTTACTGGCAGTCCGTATTCATTCACTCAAGCAATGCGATAAATTTAAAATGAGTGGTTAACATGCAGCTTATTAATTAACAACCGAGATGCCAAGATGCTGCAATATTAATGAGGCCTGGTAGTTGTCCAGCTTCACGCCCTGCATATCAACTTCACGCACATCGATTTCACCTAGCTCCGAGTTAGTCAGATCGCAATAAGTGAAATTGGCGGAAGGCCAGTCAAATGAAGAAAACTCACCGCCTGAGAGATCTGAACCACTGAATGTTGCGCCCAGAATATGAGTGCCAATCCAGCGGTTATCCCATAGCTCGCACTTCTCTAATACCACCTTGGATAAATTGGCGTAGCTGAGGTTTGTTTTGGTGATGTATGCACTGCAGAACCAGGTACGGGTTGTAATCATGTTCATGAAACTGGCACCGCGAAAATCGGCACCTTGTGCCATACAGCTACGAATCTCAATACCCAGCGCACTAACGTTTCTAAAGTCCGCCATGGAAAGATCGCAATTATTAAAGATGGCATCTTTCAGCGCGAATGACGCTCAGGAATGATTAGATTTCAAGTGCAGCTATAATCGCAGATTCCATTTTCTCTGGCGTGGTGAACGGTGCAAAACGCTTAATCGGTTTGCCGTCGCGTCCGATGAGGAATTTAGTGAAGTTCCACTTGATCCTACCGCCCAGCACGCCGGGTAATTCGTTTTTCAGATAACTAAACACCGGATGCGTAGCCGCTCCGTTGACCTCCACCTTCTCGAACATCGGGAAGCTTACACCGTAGTTAATGTGGCAGGTTTGCGAGATCGCGTCGGCATCACCGGGCTCCTGCTTACCGAACTGATTGCAAGGGAACCCCAGCACCATCAGCCCCTGGGCGGCATACTTCCTATAAAGCGTTTCAAGGCCTGCGTACTGTGGCGTGAAGCCGCAATGGCTGGCGGTGTTCACCACCAAAACCAGTTTGCCAGCGTAATCCGCCATTGAGATAAGCTGGCCGCTCAGGCTGGTGGCGGTAAGTTGATGGAAGGTGGTCATGTTGGCTTCCTTAAAGCAGAAAACAGTTCGACGTCGACATTACCACGTTGCTTGAAGGCGCTGCGTGTCGACTGTCGCGATAGATTTATGCCTGGCGGTAAAGCTTTTCACTGCTTATAAGTTTGATACCCGTAGGGCTACTCTCAAGAATACGTTTTTCCTGATCCGAAACCCATCTGACAGTAGACCATCCCTCTTCGGCAGATAGTGCGCTCTGAATTTTTGTGATGAGTGCATCGGCCTGATGACTTTCACAGTCAAGATTACCGACCAGGTTGTTATTGAGGTACACGCTGAGGCGGTGTGTCGTGATCATTGCCTTAGTTTCCTGTTGGCCAGAAGTGATCATCTGGGAGCGATCGGGCACCAAAAATGGCCTGACCTACGCGCACAACATCGGCGCCTTCTTCGATAGCGATTTCGAAATCACCCGACATCCCCATCGACAGCTGCAAATGGCCATACACATCAGCAAGTCCATCGCGCAGTTTCCTCAAACGGATAAAGCAGGCCCGCACACGATCGGCATCTGAGCTGAATTCTGCCAATGTCATCAGCCCCTTAATATGCAGATTCTTGAGCGGACTTAGGTGCGCCATGAAGTTCGCCACCTTTTCAGGAACCAAACCATATTTGCTCGGTTCAGCAGAGGTATTCACCTGCACAAACACCTCCAGCGTGCGGCCTTCAAGCTGTAAACGCCGATCCAGTATCACTGCCGTGTTGAGTGAGTCCAGAGCTTGAAATTCACTGGCAAATCTGGCAACCAGTTTGGCTTTGTTGGACTGAAGATGACCAATCACAGACCATTTCAAGTCAGTGAGATCTGACATGGCCTGCGATTTCCCCCATGCTTCCTGCACTTTGTTTTCACCCAGCAACTTACATCCGGCCTGATGCGCCAGACGGATATGGTTTTCATCCATGGTTTTACTGACGGGTAGCAGGCGAACGTCGGATACATCACGCCCCGCGCGCAGGCAAGCTGCATCGATTCGGGATTGCACGGCGGCCAAATTGTCGATGAAATCCTGCACACTCTCTGCGCGAGGCCAACGATTATGCATGTCGTGACGGGGCTGAGTGTCAGGATTTAAGGTTCTGATTTCGGTGTTTTTCATGGCGTATAGACAAGCGCTCAGCAGTCAATTAACATTGACCTAGGCTAAACTTTTATTTGTACCAGATCAATGAAGATAAACGGAAAAACAGCGGGTGATATTTTCGATCAGATTCGCGCAAAGATTCAGTCCGGTGAACTCGCGCCCGGCACGATGCTTCCTACACTACGTGATTTAGCCGGTGAGTTGGGCATTAATCGCAACACGGTTGCTCTGGCCTATAAGCGCCTCACGGATGCAGGTTTTGTGCTGTCCAGAGGCAGAAACGGCACCATTGTGCGTGAACCGATCGCGACGATTGATATTGAAGGCAGCGCACCGGGCCTGGCGATACGCGATCTCGCCAGTGGCAATCCTGCATCTTCGGTTCTTCCCTCTGTTAACCAACTTGTTACGCATATTCAAAATACACCGGGTTTGTACGGCGAACCGGAAATCCGCCCTGAACTTGAGGCGGCGGGTCTCGAATGGCTACAACCCGATCTCGATGTTCACTTTGAATTAAATTTGACCAACGGTGCGGTTGATGCGGTTGAGAGGGTGCTTGCCAGTTACCTGATTGCAGGCGATCGCGTGGCGGTTGAAGACCCCTGCTTCCTGAGTAGCATCAGCACCTTGCGGCACAATCGTCTGCAGGCTGCGCCTGTAGCAATGGATACGGAAGGAATGCAGATTGAGGCACTATCACGTCAGCTTTCTGCGGGCGTCCAGGCGGTGATCATTACCCCTCGCGCCCACAATCCAACCGGCTTTGGCCTGAGCGCTGGCAGGGCAGAGGGCATACGTACTTTGCTGGCAAGTTATCCGCAGGTACTGGTGATTGTGGATGACCACTTTTCTCTGCTCTCAACACAGGATTATCACCACATTGTTCCGGCAAATACCCGTAACTGGGTGCTCATCCGCTCCCTGTCCAAGTTTCTTGGTCCTGATATGCGCATGGCCTTTGTTGCCAGTGATGAAGAAACTTCACAGCGTCTGCGTCAACGCCTGAATGCCGGGACAAACTGGGTCAGCCATATTTTGCAAGATATGGCTGCGGGCCATATGCGTTCGCCTGACTTTCAGCAATCCATTCTGGCCGCACGCAGGCGCTATTTGGGCCAACGAGAATTGCTGGTCAGCGCGTTGAAACAGCACGGCGTCACCGTTTCAGAACATCACGACGGCTTAAACGTGTGGGTTCCTTTAGCGCACAACAGTGCGGCAACGGTAATGCAAATGGCGCAACGGGGTTGGCTGGTTCGCGGCGGAGAAGGATTCATGCTGGACAGCACGCGTTCAGGGTTACGGATCACCGTCTCTGAGCTTGATGCACCCGAAACTGAATTAATCGCAAAATCCCTGGCCGGGATTCTGTCACAGCAGCGTCAGATTCAGGCTACCAATAAGGTCTGAACAGGCCAGTACATTACTCATGGAGTTCTCTGCAATGCGCGTACATTTCATCGTACATGAAGATTTTGAGGCACCCGGCGCCTACGAAACATGGGCCATTAATCACGGCCATGATGTGTCTTACTCGCGGGTTTACGCCGGTGATAAGTTGCCAGGAGACGCGGAAGGTATCGATTTTCTGATTGTGATGGGAGGGCCACAAGATCCCTCCACCACATTAGCTGAATGCCCGCACTTTAATGCGAAAGGTGAACAGGCGTTGATTGCTTCGGCGGTTCAAACCGGTAAAGCCGTTATCGGTATCTGTCTCGGTTCACAACTGATTGGTGAAGCGCTAGGCGCATCTTTCGCTCACAGCCCTGAAAAAGAGATTGGTAAATTCCCGATCACGCTGACAGAAGAGGGTAGTAAGGACGAACTGTTCTCTCACTTTGCCAGCACGCTGGAAGTGGGGCACTGGCATAACGACATGCCGGGTCTGACGGCAGATGCAAAAATCATCGCTTACAGCGAAGGTTGCCCGCGCCAGATCGTGGCGTATTCAGACCGCGTATATGGTTTCCAGTGCCATATGGAACTGACGCTAGAGGTTGTGGAAATGCTGATCGCGCATTCAGAGAAAGATCTGAATCGCGCCGCAGAATACCGGTTCGTCAACACGCCAGAAGAACTTCGTGCACACGACTACAGCGAGATGAATCAGGTGCTGTTTGGCTTTTTAGATAAGTTGGAAGCTCGTTTTAAATCAGCATAAGCACTGAGTACGTCAGGCTAACTGTGCCTGGCATTCTTTCTGCTCTATTAATTAATAACGCTGCCCGGCGATTTTACGCGGGGCAGCGTCAGTTCAGTCAGCTTTTAGCGCCTCACTGGCGGCGACAGAGTGCCACTGTATGACATCCATCTTATATGCCATCAATTACAATTGCGGACCTGCCTGCGCAATACGCGCACCGGCCTCGTTGTTGCTGTACTGTTTGAAGTTATTGATAAACAGCTGTGCCAGTTTCTCGGCCGCTTCCTGCCAATCTGCCGGGGATGCCCAGCCGTTACGCGGATCGAGTGTGTTCACATCGACGCCAGCAATCTCCTGCGGAATGGCGAGGCCAAAGATCGGCAGTGTTTCTTCACGCATTGCGCCAGTTTCCCCTTCGAGGATGGCGTTGACGATCTGGCGCGTATCTTTCAGCGACAAACGTTGGCCTGCACCGTTCCAGCCGGTATTCACCAGCCACACTTCAGCACCGCTTTGTGCGACCTTTTCCTGCAGCACATCAGCATACTGCGTTGGATGCAGCATCAGGAAAGCCGCTCCGTAGCAAGCTGAGAACGTTGGCGTCGGAGCGGTAATGCCGCGCTCGGTGCCCGCCAGCTTGGAGGTGAAGCCAGAAAGGAAGTGATACTGCATCTGCTCTGGCGTCAAACGTGAAACCGGAGGGAGCACGCCAAATCCGTCCGCAGCAAGGAAGATAATGCGTGAAGGGTGACCCGCGCGAGACACCGGCTGCACGATATTCTCGATGTGCGACAGTGGATAAGAGACGCGTGTGTTCTCGGTTTTGCTGCCATCGGCATAATCCACGCTGCCATCTTCACGAACGACAACGTTTTCCAGCAGCGCGTTACGGCGGATAGCACCATAAATTTCCGGTTCAGATTCCGCTTTCAGATTGATGGTCTTGGCATAGCAGCCGCCTTCAAAATTGAATACGCCGTCAGCATCCCAGCCGTGCTCATCATCACCAATCAGCTGGCGACGCGGATCGGTCGACAGTGTGGTTTTACCGGTGCCGGAAAGGCCAAAGAACAGCGCCACGTCGTCTTTTTCGCCACGGTTCGCTGAGCAGTGCATTGACGCAATACCCTTCAGCGGCAGCAGGTAGTTCATCACTGAGAACATCCCTTTTTTCATTTCGCCGCCGTACCAGGTCCCGCCAATCAGCTGGATATTCTCTGTCAGGTTGAAGGCAACAAAGTTCTCCGAGTTTAACCCTTGCTCCTGCCACTGCGGATTGACGCAACCGGCGCCATTAATCACCGTGAAGTCCGGGTTAAAGCTTGCCAGTTCTTCGGCGGTCGGGGCGATAAACATGTTTTTGACAAAGTGCGCCTGCCAGGCCACCTCAGTGACAAAACGCACGGCCAGACGGGTATCCGCGCTGGCACCACACCAGGCATCCACGATATACAGCGCTTTCTCAGATAAGTGATCGGCTACCAGCGATTTCAGGTGTGCCCATACTTCAGTGGACATCGGTTTATTATCGTTGCGCCCCAGGCCAGCATCGGACCACCAAAGGGTATCTCGCGTCACATCGTCACGAACGATGTATTTATCGCGTGGAGAACGGCCAGTGAATTCGCCGGTATCAACGGTAACCGCACCAGACGTCGTCAATATTCCGCGCGCCGGGCCTTTAAGCTCGGCTGACGTTTCATGCTCGAACAGCAATTCGTAACTCGGGTTGTAAACAATCTCGCTGACATCGTTGATGCCAAGGCTTGAGAGATGTTGCATGACAGATTTAATTGCGCTCATAAAATACCCTGACTCATTGGATGATTGGCGAGGCGGCAAGGGCCGACCCGAGTAAGGGATGGATAGTAGCACTGGCTTTTTGATGCAGAAATTGCATATAAATCATTTGTCATGTAAAAAATGCATAGAATTGGGGGCTGCAATTGGAGAAAAGACGTGCTAAGTAACCTCGAAGTGAAGTGGTTCTATGATGTGATTGCATTAGAAGAATGCCGCAGCTTTACGCTTGCGGCAGAGAGACGAAATATTTCGCAATCCTCGTTTAGCAGAAGGATTCAGGCACTCGAATCGAACCTGGGTTTCAGCGTCTTTAATCGTGAAGTGAACCCGCCACAGTTGACGCCGCAGGGCAGGATATTTGTCGGCTATGCCAGGAACATGCTCGACGATATGGACTTCCAGATCAGCCGAATTAAGGGGGAAGATAAGCTTAAGCAGAGTATCCGTATCGATGCGGCGCCTTCGCTTTCCGTCCTGCTGCTGCCCGATATACTGGCGGATTACCGTGACAGCCCTGATAAAGTTTTCTTTGTTGAATCGATTAACGTCAACGATGCCGTATTTAACCTGAAAGAGGGGAAAAGTGATTTCATCCTGTCCTTTTATAATGAAGAGCTGATGAATTATCCGTTTATCAATCACAAAATTTTCGATTCCGCGCTGCACCTGGTTTCACCCTGTGACCAGCACGGTAAGCCGATTTTCTCCATCAATGGCGATACACTGCCGCTGGTCAAGTATGCCAATGACAGTTATATGGGGCGTCAGGTCAATCAGGTGATTGATCGCATACCCAATACCACCTTCATTCTGACCTTCGTTTCATCGATGAGCGAGTTGCTGAAGAGAATGATCCTGAAAGGCGATGCCGTTGGCTGGCTGCCGGATTACTCGATTCAGCGCGAGTTGGAGGAGAGAAGGCTGGCGATCATGGATCACAGCCTTTCGCTGAAGATATCGGCTTATGTTTATCGATCTGGCGCGCGTTTAAACCTGACGGCGGAACGTTTCTGGCGCTACGTTAAGGGGCGAAACATTGATGGCTAAAGTAAAATTTTATGCCTGAAAAGGATATTCAGGATAAAAATGAGCGCCAGGGATGTTTTTTGGGATTTTCATCAGCGTGATTAATACGTGTGATTCATGCGCTATGTCAATCAATCGCCATCATATTATTCCCAACAACGTTTTTTGTTCAGGCTAAAGTGATTTAAACACATGCTTGCTGAATATTATCCATATGAAAACGGCGCAAAGCGCAATGCCTGCCAAAACAAGATAGGCAAAGCTCCATGAGGTGTGGCTGACTATGGCACCAGCCAATGCCGGACTGAGTGAGGCTCCCAATCCCTGTAGCAACATAACGAGCCCAAGCGCGGCGTTGATATGTCCTGAACCATTGAATAATGAGGCGATAAGTCCGGGAACGGCAACGCCTAAAATACCCGCAGCGACACCGTCCAGTGCCTGTACGGGAAACAACACGAACTCATTGCTCCAGAACGACGCAATCGCCGCACGAAATGGCAGTACAATCAGCGCAATAACGACAAGTCTGGCATAACCATACCGTGATGCATACCTTGCGGTAAGCAATGCGACGGGGATCATCACCGCTTGAGAAATAGCGACCGTGAGGGCAGCATAGGTGCCAGGTGAAAACAGAGACTCCGTGGAAGAGGAGGCGACCTGCATGCTTAACATTGGCAGTTGCGCTGCATTGGCCAGATGGAAAAGAAGCAAGGTTATCCCTGTTACTGCCAGTTCAGGTCGCTTGAGTAATGCCAACACAGAGACAGACACGGTAGAACCTTCATGCTTTTCTATTCCTCTGGCCACATCGTGATCTATGTCGTTTTTGTTGATCGCTAAAGTGCATAAAACCGCGCACACCGCCATTGTGGTCATCAGCAAGAATACCGAACCGGTGCCCCAGATCCAGCAGGTGATGGCCGCCAGCACCGCCACCGTCATATTGCCGCTATGGTTAAAAGCTTCGTTTCGTCCCATCTGTGACAAAAAACCTTTTTGACCGGTGATACCTAAGGTGATACCCGCAATCGCTGGCGCGACGACAGCTGCCGCAATACCAGTAATAATTTGCGATAAAATAACCACAGCAGATGTGGGGAAATACCAGAGGGCGAGGGCGCTTAAGGTAATCAGCAGAGATGCAGTAACAATCAACAGTCGTTTAAAACGGGTGGCATCGACAATTATCCCTGCGGGGAAGGTAGCCAATAGTCCAGCTAATCCGCCCAATGTCATCACCAGACCAATTTCTTCCGCTCGCCAGTGGTGGGATACCAGAAAAATGCCCAGAAACGGCCCCAGCCCATCCCGCACATCAGCGATAAAGAAGTTGAGCAGACAGAGAACCTGCAGTGAACGTAATCTCATCAACACCCGCCCCGAAAAGTTTTATCGTCCTAAAATACCCTGCGCCTGGTCAGGGTTGATTGGCCAATCTTTTGATAATTTTGTGGCTGAGGAACCTTGTTGCTAATCGTCTTGAACCTCGCTCAAAAAATAGTGCTCATCTCACGCCTCGTCAACGTCCGCACCGCCTCGCTTTGCGGAACTCATGATTGAATTGAGGGCGTTTAAGTTCAAGGGGTAGGTACCAGAATAGGGCGTTTACCTGGGTTCGATGCCCTAACCTGCGGTTTCAAATGAGTGATAAGCATTGGTTCGCAATAGAATCGGTAGGGGGGTAATCAGTCATAATCTGTCTCCTTATGAGATGTGTGCTGCTCCTGTTGATAATGTGTGTAATCAGGGAAATCATGCAGTAAACATTAGCGCAAAATTGTCACTCACGCATATTTACTTAAGTCAGGCTTAATATAGACCATAGGGACGTGGCGATATTTACTGCTTAAGAACGCTTGTGGCGGGACGAGAGAAAAAGTCGAACAAGCGAAGGTTTCTAAGTCAGGAAAGCTCTATGATGATTGGCACGGGACTTCAGCGAATTTTTTTCAGCAACTCAGTTTAAAGTATTCGGAGTTTACGTATCACTATGTTTAGAAGAGATTTTCTGCCATTAATTTTGATTCGTAGAACCAGATTTTATTGTCCTGCCAATGATCCTCAGTCACAGTACAAACCAATTTGCGTCTTTCATCTCAATCTAACGCCAGGCCAAATGGCATTTGCGCTGAGTTCCCAGTTTAGTGAGCTTATCATCCAGAATGACAATAACGTTGAGTTCAACACTGCAGTGTGACGCTCCAATAGGATGGTAATTAATCATAAAATATTAATGCTAAGCATTTCATTCTCCCTGCCGATAACCTGATCAATTGAATCAGTTCACGTTTTTCCTTCTCTCAAATCAGGCGAATAAGCATGAATATTTCCCAGCGGTTAACCCTAATTTGCTCATTGTTATCTGCAGCAATTATTGCTGTTGTTATTACTTCTCTTGTGGTTATTTCAGGTTTTCAAACGCGCTTTCATTACATTCAGTCCAACGCTACTGCCTCTGTTATTGATCTGGGTAAATTGGTCAGTGGGTCTAACGAACTCACTATCTGGATGTACCGACACCTGACTTCACCAGACGCAGCGAGAATGTCTGACGTTGAGAAAGAGATTAATGCGCGGATAGATGAGATGAATGCCCTTAATCAATTTTATCTTGAGAATGAGATCTCTAGTGATGAGGACCGACGAATGACTGAGAGCGCAATAGCCACTATGAAAGAGCTCAGTAATAAACTCCCTGCCTTTCTGGAGAGTTCACGTGCCCTAAATAGTAATCTTTCGCTTGCGCTCTTGCAGGGCAATAATGGAGTCGGCCAGCTTGCTCGTGACCTGATTGTTGGATATAAGAAACAACTCCAACTTAATCTGGAAATTGGTAACGGACTGCGCAAAAAAAATGATCGCACCTACTTCCTCACCTTTTGGGGCATGCTGATAAGCTCAACGCTGGTCGTCGTTCTTCTGGGTGCGCTGGCCATGTTAACCATACGAAACATTCGCACCAGCCTTAGTGGCATGCGTACCGTTATGGAAAACGTCAGTAATAATCTGGATTTAACGCTGAGTGCAGATGAATCCCGTAGGGATGAAATTGGCCTGACATCCAAGGCTTTTAATCATCTTATTGCTGCTTTTTCAAAAGCCCTGTTATCTGTGAGCGCCTCTTCTGGCTCTGTCAGTACCGCATCGGCTCAGATTTCTGCCGGTAACGAGGATCTATCGTCCAGGACGGAAGAGCAGGCGGCCTCGCTGGAACAGACCGCTGCCAGCATGTCAGAATTGAGTGAAACTGTCCGCCAGACAGCGGAAAATACCCAGTTGGCCAGCCAGCTTTCACATAATACCCGCCTGATATCAGATGATAGCACGGATAAAGTTCAGGGCATGTTGCAGACCATGTCTGATATCAACAGCAGTGCGGTGAAAATTACCGACATTATTTCCATTATTGAAGGTATCGCGTTTCAGACTAATATTCTGGCGCTTAATGCCGCGGTGGAAGCTGCAAGAGCTGGTGAGCAGGGGCGTGGATTTGCCGTGGTTGCCGGAGAGGTGCGAAATCTTGCCCAGCGCTCATCCACCTCTGCCCGGGAGATTAAAGAGCTGATTGAATCTTCGATGCAGTTTGTTCGCACCGGTTCAGCGCAGGCTGAAGAGGTCGGCAACAATATGAACCGCATGAATGACGCCATCCGGCAGGTCAACGATCTGGTGAATGAAATCGCGGCTGCCGCTCAGGAGCAGACCTTGGGGATAGGGCAGGTGCACCAGGCGGTCAGCCAGATGGACGACGTGACACAACAAAATGCGGCACTGGTAGAGGAAGCCTCCGCAGCGTCCCACTCACTCATGGAGCAGGCCTCTACCCTAAATAATCTGGTGTCAGCTTTTACCCTGAACGCTCCGAAGGAGTTGAATTCCATCAACGCGGAAACATCCCGTACTTCAGTATCACGTCCATCGTTAAATCGGGCAGCACCTCAGGCAGATTTGGAAGGTAGCTGGCAAAGTTTTTGAGAAAATGACGGCCCGGTGAGCAAAACCGTCGGGCCCACTAAAATTTAAAATAAAACCGATATGAAAAATAATAATGGATAAAACGTCGTACCATCAATAACATCAGGAACTTATTCTTATCAGCGAGCATGCAAACGTGCTGCTATGGCAGATGAGGAATAAGAAATATGCCGACGTGACAACATTTATTAATAATTTAAATCACCTTGAGCGATATCAGAAGGTTATCCTCATGCTGTCAAAAGATTCAGTATTCTGGCAGTGGTTTAAAGAAAATGACACTGATCTTTTTATTCACACTGAAGCCATTCAACTCTCTTTCGGTATTCTGGATAATCTGATTGAAAATCTGCGTAACGCCTTTTTGATGTTCAAAAAAGAGTCGGAGTCAAGCAGCGCAGGATAGTTTCAGATTCATCTCTCTGTAGAAAAATAAAAAAATTACGGTAATTTCGGGCGCTTTACTGACGCATAATTTTATGAAAAAGTGAGGTGTCTTTCATGGTCATCTGCACATGTGTCCGAATTCGCCATCGCGTGCCTCATTTTTGAGGCATACTGAATCCAACATTTTATTTCCTGGCGTTCTGGATGACGGTATAAAAGGGATGTCGTCCGGCGAGGAGCAAAAGTAATTCGTATTCTCCCTGACTCAGCAGACCGGGATTTTTTGTGGCCTCCTTCATTTGCCATACGCGCAGGCTAAGATTGAACCTCTCCGCTGCTGCCTCTTGCGACAAACCCGCAGCCATTCGAAGCTCTCTGACATTGGAACTGACAATGACGGGGCGATTCATAATCTGATTTCCCAAAGGACACTCCTTACCTGTATGAGGTTTAAACATAATGATAAACATTAATTTTTTATGAATTTTTTATTACAATCAATTGTTGCGATGGTTCTCCGTCATGATGCCAAAACCATTCGGCATAAGGTTTAAATCTTAAACTCATCATTGATTTTCTTTATTTTAACGCCCGAATCAAAAATTTATAATTCCTTTCGCAGGTAATTCTTTATTTTTACTCAATCCTTACAAAAAGCACGTCAGCTGATTTAAGGTGTTGACGAATGAGCATTTATTCCACTCTTATACAGAAATAAGTCTGTGGCATAGAGCAATAAAAGCCATTTGAAAAAGCCACACTTGGAAGGTTATCGTGAAGACTTCGGTGGATTCCACGGTATGGCGCTAACGACTTAAGGTGAAAATTTTTGTAAATTTGTTTAGTCACTGTCATTCTTGCTTTATTTTCAGAAACCTCAGCTTATTTTGCTATATCTATCAATGGATAAAAATTGATGGGGCGGGAAATAAAACCTATTAAATTAGGGTTAAACCAAAATTTTTATCTGGTTTAATCGTTTCACTATGGTCATTAACTGGCACTAAAACCAATCACGCCTATAGTGAATTTTGATGAGGGAAGTCACCTGATTTTTTTCTGGTCGCATCTCTGAAAATGGCTTTTTACCGCTTTCAAATTTTTATTTCGCACCGGATCCAGGCCGGGGCGGAGGAACTCATGCTAATAAATCTTAACAGCGACATCGATCGCCGTGTGCGGGCGCTGAATGTGCTGCGCCACCCAGACGAAAGCCGCGACGAGGTGTTGTCCAAATTCGTGCAGCTAGCGAGCCAGGCCCTTGGCATTCCCGGTAGCTTTATCTCCGTACTCGATGACGACTACCAGCACGTACAGGCCGCACATAACTTTGCCCTTACACAATCGACACGCGAGAATGCCCTCTGCCGATATGTGGTGGACAGCGACAGCCCTGTCATTGTGCCGGATACAAGGCTGGACGCCCGCTTCGTTATGCATCCACTCATCGCTGGAGCCCCCTTCATAAGGTTTTATGCCGGCGTACCGCTGAAAAATCGTGAGGGTATCGTGCTTGGCACGCTGTGTGTCACCGATACCGCTCCTCACTCGTTCAGCGCGGAGCAGCTTGAAACCCTTACACAGTTGGCCTCGCTGGTGATGTCCTTTTTGGAGGGGTGGCACTCCGCCGGTTTTGTGGATCCGGTCACCGGACTTCCCAATCGCCAGCGTCTCATTCGCGACCTGCAGTATCTCGCTGCATCGCCAGACCCTGCGCCTCGCCGTCTCATACTCATAGACTGCATTGACATGCCGCGTGCCTATGAGCTCGCCCGATCAATTGGCATTGAGGCGTTGGAAACCCTGCTCAAGGATGTGGCTACACTGCTGCCGCTGCGCCTGCGGCCAGCCAAAAGTGAATCACTTTATACCATTGCCACCGGGCGATTTGCCCTGCTGACGCGAGCTGGCAGTCCCCTGAGCGCCGAGTGGATCGCAGAACGTATGGAGGGAATCAACGCCGAACTTGGGGACGGCATCTATTTAGCTCTCAGTACCCGCACAGGAGAGACAACTTTTGTCTGCGGAGAAACCCCAGCGCATGAAACACTTCGCCGTGCCATCAGCGCGCTGCATGAGGCCATTGCATTGGGTATGCCATCTATGCGCTTCAGCCAGACGTCCGATATCCAGTCCAGGGATGACGGAGTTTTGATGAACGATCTGGTCGCCGCGATCAGAGAAGATAATGGTCTGTGGCTGGCTTATCAGCCGAAAATATGCCTGCGGACCGGGCAGCCCTTGGGGCTGGAGGCACTGGTGCGCTGGCGCCATCCGCTTCGTGGCGAGCTCTCACCCGCGCTGTTTGTACCCCTGGCAGAGCAGACAGAGCTGCTCAGCAAACTGACGGGCTGGGTCACAGACCGTGCAATCGGCCGCCTAAAGAGGCTGCGCAACAGCGCCATCCAGCTTCCCATTACGATCAATGTTGGGAGCCACGATATTGCGCGCGAGGGTTTTGCCAGTATGCTGGAGGATAAGATGATCAGGTCAAAACTGCCCACCTCAATGCTGGGCATCGAGTGCATGGAGACCGAACGTATTATCGAAAATCCAACAGCTATGCGCGGGCTGGAAAGGCTGAAGCTGAAGGGATTTAATATCTCGCTGGACGACTTTGGCACGGGCTCCAGCAACATTGGTTATTTGAGGCGTATGCCTCTTGACATCATTAAGCTGGATCAGTCACTTATCAGTGAAATTTCATCGGATACCGCATCCCGTATCATTGCGCGCAGCATTATTAACATGCTGAAGGACCTTGACTATACGGTGGTGGCTGAAGGAGTTGAAGATGCAAATGTTGTATCCGCGCTGAAGGATTATGGTTGCGATCAAGCGCAAGGCTTTTTTTATTCTCGACCCCTGCCTGATGAGGAGATCGACAAGTGGCTTTCCTGGAAACTTCGCGACCAGTGCAGGAGTAATCTTCAACCCGGTTATACAGGTATCTGACCTGAAACCTGCGGGCTGGAAAGTATATACCGCGGTTCATGACCCTTAATTTTGCGCTGACAGCGCGCAGTAGGAGATTAACAATGCGCAGCCATGTCGATAGATCCAGTCATTACCATTGTGCAAGTGATATTGTATTGACGACTATAACAGGTGTGTAGGGCCGTAATTTACTGCGTTAAGCGTAGGCAGCCTTTCAAACCGACGCGCTTTAAACATGTATCGACCGTTTTTCTTCGACAACTCAGCTGCAAAGCACCGGAAATAAATGGCTCCCTGATGGGAGCCGAATTATTACCAAGGATTTAGTCGTCATGTGCCCTTTTGGGTACAGAAGGATTATCGCCATCTGCTATCGGGTCATCAGCGCAGCCTTGGAGAATGTTTTTCGTTACAGAGATGCGTCACACTTTTCACATTACAGTGAGGCATTGTTTCTTCAGGAAGTAAGGCTGCGGTATCACCGTCATACTTACAGAATCATTGTTTGTGAGCGATAAGCAAAAGACGGTCATTAGTCGTGCTTTTTAACGATGACTTCATTAACATCATTGAACAAACATGACCGATGGGAACGAGCCACAGTCAGTACATCCCTACCAATAGCGCATCAGAGGGGTATCGAATGGGATCATTATGATGAGTTTTATTGACGGTTTCTTATGAGAACTTAGCTTTCAAAGGAGGGGGATTATCTTAAAAGCCCCGACCATTGCAGCCATGGCTTTTAAGGTACGTCGGACTTCAGAATTGACATTAATAGACTTAATAGAATGATACTGCTATTTGTACTGCGTTTAAATGAACCCGTTTACTTCAGACAATATTGGGTATGAATACTAAAAGCCTCCCTCTATTTATCTCGTCAAACACTTGCCTTCGCTTTCAGAAACCGAGCGTGGCAACTTTAAACAAGCACATCCTCCATAGCGATATAGACTCTTTGATGCGTTGCCCGTTGCTGAGCCACTTACCGTACACAAAACACACCGTCAGCAGATAAAAAACAAGGCCTTACATCGTCGCGTTTTACTACCATTTTGCTAACCAGCACATTTATAACCAGGCCTGAAAGCAACTACATCCCAAACAATAAACTTCGTGGCCTTTAAAGCCAAACGGTGTTATTACAACTTAGTACTATTCAGAAACTTAATATCGATTTTTATTGTGCTGCTGGGTATTAATTTACTCATATAGAATTAGAGGTCAATAGTGTTTTTTAAAAAATGTTTTAATTTACAGCGGTAGAAAGGGTGCTGGATCCCGCTAATCATCTCTCGGTGATTGCAGTCAGCCTCCACGCCGGACCATTAAATTCTGATGTGCGGGACACCGATCTTTTGATACGACCTTTTTCTGACAAATTTTTTTCATTTTCATCGGTTTTCCTGATTCATTTAGCATTGAATTTCGTTATATTAATGATGCAGGTGAACAACATGCCTTTCTGTACAGCAAATGATCATCCCTTTTTTGACGATGTGAAAAGTCGCTGATGACCTGACCGTAGCCATGAGTATTGAAGGCGTAAGACCTGATTATATTTGATCTCAACACCTCTTTACTCATGAATGACGCTGACAATGTCTCATTAAACTCATGACGCCATTGTTACAAGATTATCTCACCAAGCAATAACCCAAATTCCGCCACTGCTTTTCTGAATGCAGACACCAGCGGAACGGTTACCTTTACGGGACTTATAGTCGAATCTACCTGTACCACGCAAACCTCTAATTCAATGGCGGAAATTACATGCATCCGTGACAGCCAGGTCACAACGGATAATGTAGAGTTCGATAAAGTTAATATTAAGATGTCGGTAGGGAACGTCATTTCAACGGCCCTGCTCAGACATATTAATGATAATAAAAAAGTTGCAATACTGGATGTGGATTACCAATAAACGATTTTTGTTATAGAGCTTATTAACAGACTTGAATGATAATTCATTTCCGTATTGCAATGGGGGCCTAAAATCAGGTGGGTTATAAACTCCTGCCTGTTTTCATAGTTCAGTCAGTGTGTCGCGAAAACAGGCGCTATAATCAATGCCAAAACCAAATGAGTATTGCACAGGGAGCAATAATGCAGGATGACGATTTTCGCCAACGCGAAGCGTTTTTAGCGGTGGTGCGTGCGGGCAGCTTTAGCGCTGGCGCGCGTAAGTTAGGACGTGATATCTCCGTGGTCTCGCGCCGCATCGCTGCGTTAGAAAAACGGCTGGGCATTCGCCTGATTGAGCGCACCACGCGGCGGATACGTCCCACGGAAGAAGGGCAGCGCTATCGTCAGAAGATCGAACTTGCTGATGAGCTATTGCGGGAAGCGGAAGAAGAAGCGCGGGCCCTGGCCGCGCGTCCAGCGGGCACCATCCGATTAACCGTGCCAGCCTCATTTGGTCGCAGCTGGGTGGCGCAGGCGTTGCCGGGCTTTTTGCAGGCCTATCCCGATATTCGCATCGTGCTGAATTGCAGCGACCGCTACGTCGATTTGCTGGGGGATAATTTTGATATGGCGATCCGCATCGGCGTGCTCACCGATAGCCGACTGATAGCGCGTAAGCTGGCGGATACCAGCCGAATGCTGTGCGTGGCGCCAGATTATCTGGATCGTCATCCCGCGTTAAGCCAGCCCCAGGACCTCCGCCAACACGACTGTCTGGGATTTACCCCAATGCACAGCTGGCCGGAATGGCGGCTGGAGAAAGGCGGCCATCAAATCGCGGTACCGGTGCAAACGCGTTTTGAAAGCGATGAAATGGATGCACTGGTGCTGGCCGCGCAGGCAGGCATGGGCGTATTACTGGCGGCCAACTGGCTGGTGCAAAAGGAGCTGGCCGAAGGATCGCTGGTGCCGGTGCTATCTGACTGGCAGGCGGTTGGGGAAGATGGCGTCTGGCTGATGAAACCTTCCAGCCAACTTCAGTCGGCGAAAATCAGTGCCCTGACCGAATGGCTGGTGGCCTGGTTTGCGGAAAAGCGCTGGTAATTCGAAGCCCTGACCTCACTCTGAGGTTGTGCGGCTGCAGCGGCCTGAAGACCGCTCCAGCCGTTTGCATCACTGGATGTTGAGCATAGTGTTGAGGAGGCCGATTTTTACCGTTTCATCAATTTCTGCAGTGACGCCGCACTCTGCTCATCATCCGGTACATACACCAGCAGGCGGTCGCCGTTGCGTGAAGCAGACCACCAGTTATTCTGGCGCAGCGTCATTTCACCCACTTCCTCGCGGTAAAAACGCTTCAGCCGATTTTCCACCTTGCCCAGTTCGTAGCGTTGCCAGGTTTGGGCAAATTCATCCGAGCTATTCAGCAAACGAGCGAGAAAACTTTCCCAGTGCGGATCGCCAAGGTGTTCGCCCATTTGCCCTCGAAACATCGCCACCATTTGTGGCATCACGTCGTCCCAGTCGCTCATCGCTTTGCGCCAGGCAGGATGATTGAACGCCAGCCAGATGCAGTTACGATCTTCCACAGCTATCCCGGCCAGATCCACATCCATCAGCGCACACCATGCGGCGTTGTAGCCAAGAATATCGAAACGCGGTGTTTCGATAATCGCCGGTAACTGGATCGCGTCCAGCATCTGCTGATTATGCGCCGCGATTTTGCAGCAGGCAGCGGCCACCCGTACCGATGGCAACGAGTGTCCGGCAAGGGAAAACAGATGCTGCGTCTCGACATCGTTGCACTGCAATGCCGTGGCAATGGCCGTCAGGGTTTTTGGCGAGGCTTTGATATCGCGACCCTGTTCCAGCCACGTATACCAGGTCACGCCGACATCCGCTAACTGCGCCACTTCTTCACGGCGTAATCCGGGTGTACGGCGGTGACGCATATGCGGCAAACCCAGACGATTAGGGTCGAGACTTTCACGACGCGTGCGTAAAAAAGTGCCAAGCAGTTTTCGATTGTTGTATTCAGCCGTGACGGGGGCAGTAGCCGTGCTCATGAGCAGATCTCCAAACGAGACGGGTAGTATTTATACCATGATAAACAAGCACTGGTACCCGTTTAATAGTTAGGTGATGCTATGCCGTACTGCACTTAAAAACAAGGTTAAAACCGATGCAAACATCGCAACTTCAACGCGCGGGACTGGTGGTCCTGCTGGCAGGGCAACTGCTGCCCATGATCGATTTTTCCATTGTCAACGTGGCGCTGGATGCCATGGCGCATACGTTGCGCGCCACATCGATTGAGCTGGCGCTGATTGTCGCCGTGTACGGCATTGCTTTCGCCATCTGCCTGGCGATGGGCGGACGCCTGGGGGATAACTACGGACGTCGTCGGATATTCCTGGCGGGAGTAGGGATCTTTGGTATTGCATCTTTATTATGCGGCATCGCCAACAGTGTCGGTCTGTTGATGTTTGCTCGCGCATTGCAGGGTGTAGGCGCGGCTTTCATCGTGCCGCAAATCCTCGCCACCATGCATGTCACCATGAAGGGCAGGGAGCACGCGCGCGCCATTGGCCTTTACGGCGGCATTGGCGGGCTGGCCTTTATCATTGGCCAGGTGTTAGGTGGATTCCTGATCAAAGCGGATATCGGCGGCTACGGCTGGCGCAGCGTGTTCCTGATCAACCTGCCGATTTGCCTGTTTGTGCTGATTACCGCGCGACGTTTTGTGCCTGAAACGCACAACAATCAGCGCGTGCCGGTCGATGTCAGCGGAACCTTGCTGTTAGCGGGCGCGATTGGCTGTTTAATGCTGGCGCTGGCGCTCGGTCCGCTGCTGCACTGGTCATGGCCGTGCATTCTGCTGCTGGTGCTGTTCCCGGTGTTATTGCATCGCCTGCGTCAGAGTTCACTGCGTCTGGAAGCAGAAGTTGGTTCGCCGTTGCTGCCCCCTTCGCTGCTGCGTCTGCCAAGCGTTCGTTTTGGTTTAACCCTGGCGGTGCTGTTCTTCTCCTGCTGGAGCGGCTTTATGTTCGCGGTAGCGCTGACGCTGCAGTCAGGCATTGGCTTAACTGCATTTCAGTCGGGAAACGCGTTTATCGCACTGGGCGCTGCCTACTTCATCGGCGCGATGCGTTCAACGCGCATGGTGGAACGCTTTGGTAAACGCACCACGTTACTGACCGGTTGCGGCATCCAGATGGTCGGTTTGATTGCACTGATCGGGACTTTCCAGTTTGCCTGGCCTGATGTTGGCGTCTTTACCCTGATGCCGGCCACCATCCTGATTGGCTTTGGTCAGTCATTTATCGTCAGCACCTTCTACCGTATCGGCATGAGCGGTGTACCGCATCACCAGGCGGGCGCGGGCAGCGCAGTGTTATCCACCGTACAGCAATCGGCACTTGGCCTGGGCCCGATGCTGCTCGGAGGCGTGTTCACCCAGATAAATGTGCATGGCAATCATTTGGCGGCCATCTCCGGCACCCTTGGCGTCGAGCTGTTAATGATGGTGACGCTGGTGATTCTGACCAGTCTGAACCGTCGCACTTTCCAGCCGGTGACGGCGGAAGGGTAATCCTTATGCTGTGATTTCTGCAGCGGCTTTTCAGCTTACTGTAAGGTAAGCGAAAATCCGTTGATTGCGCTGAATTTACCTTTGGCGCAGTGGTCTTTTTTCCGGAACATATCGCCGCAACTAACGGGCTGAACCGCGTGTTCAGCCCGTTTTTTGTGGTGCGGCAGAAATGCGTTGAATGGAAAACGGCAGGCTCATAGCAGATGAAAAAGATGTTAACCGGGTTACTTTTCATGGTAACCACCACAGCCTTTGGTGCAGACGATTTCACCCTCAGGGATATTCACTTTGACGGCTTGCAACGCGTCGCACCGGGTGCAGCAATGCTGAGTATGCCCGTACGCGTGGGCGATCGCGTCACAGATGACGATATTCGTAACACCATTCGTGCGCTATTTGCCACTGGCAACTTTGAAGATGTGCAAGTGCTGCGCGATGGCGATGCGCTGCTCATTCGTGTGAAAGAACGGCCGGCCATTGCGAGCATTTCCTTCTCCGGCAACAAGGCAATCAAAGAAGATCAGCTGAAGCAAAATCTCGACGCCACCGGTGTGCGGGTCGGCGAAGCGCTGGATCGCACCACATTATCGGATATTGAAAAAGGGCTGGAAGATTTCTACTACAGCGCGGGTAAATACACTGCCAGCGTCAAAGCTGTGGTCACGCCGTTGCCACGCAATCGTGTCGACCTGAAGTTCGTGTTTACCGAAGGTGTATCCGCGAAGATTCAGCAGATCAATATTGTCGGCAATCATGCCTTCTCATCAGATGAACTCATCTCGCACTTCCAATTGCGTGATGATGTGCCGTGGTGGAATTTTATTGCCGATCAGAAATATCAGAAACAAAAACTGTCCGGCGATTTAGAAACACTGCGTAGCTATTATCTCGATCGCGGTTTTGCACGTTTTAATATTGATTCAACGCAAGTGAGTTTAACACCCGATAAGAAAAGTATTTATCTGACAGTCAATATTCATGAAGGCGATGTTTACCATATTTCCGATGTTATCCTGAACGGCGATATGGCGGGACACTCCGCCGAAATTGAGAAACTGGCCCATATACCGCCAGGGGCTTTATACAGCGGTGCCAAAATTACTGAGAACGAAGGCGCGATCAAAGCGCTGCTCGGTCGCTACGGCTATGCTTTCCCGCAAGTCAGTTCTCAGCCTGAAATTAACGATGCAGACAAAACCGTTAAACTGCATGTGAATGTTGAAGCAGGGCATCGTTTCTACGTGCGTCAGGTGAAGTTCAGCGGCAATGACACCTCGAAGGATTCGGTGTTACGTCGCGAAATGCGCCAGATGGAAGGGTCGTGGTTAGCCAGCGATGCGGTTGATCAAGGTAAGGCCCGTCTCAATCGTACCGGCTATTTCGAAAGCGTCGATGTTGATACCCAGCGTGTGCCCGGCAGCCCTGATCAGGTCGATGTGGTGTATAAGGTGAAAGAGCGTAACACCGGCACTTTCAACGTGGGTCTTGGGTACGGCACCGACAGCGGCATCAGTTACCAGCTTGGCGTCAGCCAGGATAACTGGATGGGTACCGGTAATACCGTGAGTTTTAGCGGCACTAAAAACAGTTATCAAACCTATGTTGAGATTGCTGCCACCAATCCTTACTTCACCGTGGATGGCGTGAGTCTTGGCGGTAAACTGTTCTACAACGACTACAGCGCCGAAGATAATGACCTGTCTGAATACACGCTGAAGAGTTTTGGTGCCAGCAGTACGTTAAGCTTCCCGATCAGCGAAAACAGTAATCTGAGTTCAGGGCTGGATTACACCTACAACCGCGTCAGTAATATGGCACCACAGGTCTCCATGTGGCGCTATCTGGGATCGCAGGGCATCCATCCGAAAGTGATCACCACCAATGAAGATGATGATGACGATTACGCCACCAGCGATGAGAAGTTTGTCGCCAATGACTTCTTCTGGAACATTGGCTGGAACTACAACTCATTAGACCGTGGTTTCTTCCCAACGTCGGGGGTTTCCGCTGGCTTTAATACCAAAGTGACGATCCCCGGATCGACCAACAGCTATTACAAAAGTACGCTGAGTGCCAACGCATACTTACCGCTTAGCAGTGACCATCGCTGGGTGTTGATGGGCCGCACCAAAGCGGGCTATGCGGATGGGTTCGGTGGCAAAGAAGTGCCGTTCTACGACAACTTCTACGCCGGCGGCTCAAGCTCCGTGCGCGGATTCTCATCCAATACCATCGGTCCAAAAGCGGCTTATTACAGTTGCACCGGCAGCGAAAGCAGCTATGGCAACTGTTCGGTGAATAAATCGGATGATGCGGTGGGTGGTAATGCGATGGCTGTGGCGAGCGCGGAGTTAATCGTCCCGACTCCATTTGTTAGCGATCGTTATGCGGATTCACTGCGAACCTCGTTCTTTGTCGATGCCGGTACCGTTTGGGATACCAAATGGGAAAATACCGGGGCAACGCGCGCGGCAGGCATTCCGGATTATGGTGATCCGAGTGAAATCCGTGTTTCCAGCGGTCTGGCATTACAATGGCAATCGCCGCTTGGTCCGCTGGTGTTCTCTTATGCCTTGCCGATCAAAAAATATGAAGGCGATAAGTCTGAGCAGTTCCAGTTTAATATCGGGAAAACCTGGTAGTGGTTATTTCTCTGTTAAAGAAAGAAGTAAGATTTACGTTATCTTTAAACAGAGAGAACAGAATAAAATAGCCGTTTGCGTAAAATAGTCAGGGTACGGTGCTTATGGAATGAGTGCCTGCCATCATCGTTGTTATGCATTTTCTATCAATATATTTCGCCACCCATTTGGGTGGCTTTTTTATATTATTTAACCTTCGCTCAGGCGTAATCCGCTTTCTGCATCAAACAGATGAATCTTCTCGGCGTTAAATCCAATACGAATCTGATCGCCACTCACCGCGCTATGACGCCCGGCGATTTGCATATGCATGGCGTGACCGTGCCATTCAAGGTGCAACAACGTTGATTCACCGGTGATTTCGACCACTTTTACTTTAGCTTGTGCGCGAGTTTCGGCTTCCAGTAAATCATGAGGACGCACGCCCAGCGTCACCTTAGCCCCTTCGCGATCGCGTGCCGCCGCATGCCAGCGCAGAGGTAGCGGTTGCCATAGATCCTGGCACTGCACACCCGGAATGCCATCGCGGGTAATCAATTGCGCCGGTAACAGGTTCATCGGCGGCGAACCGATAAAACGCGCCACAAACGTGTCCGCTGGTCGGTCATAAATCGCCAGCGGTGCACCCTGCTGCACGATGCGGCCCTCTTTCATCACCACAATTTGATCGGCCAGCGTCATGGCTTCTACCTGATCGTGCGTGACATACACCATGGTGGTTTTGAAGCGCTGGTGCAGTGATTTGATCTCTGCCCGTAACTCCATCCTCAACTGTGCATCGAGGTTGGACAACGGCTCATCAAACAAGAACACCTGCGGATTGCGCACCATCGCGCGTCCCATCGCCACACGCTGGCGCTGCCCACCGGATAACGCACGCGGATAGCGCCCGAGCAGTTTATCAATGCCGAGAATCCCGGCGATGCGTTCGATTTTGCTCTGCTGCTCTTCGCGCTTCACTTTCTTCACCTGCATATGAAACGCGAGGTTCTCTGCCACCGTCAGATGCGGATAAAGCGCATAGCTTTGAAACACCATAGCGATATCACGATCGGCGGGATCGCGATCGTTGATTGCCACTTTATCCATCATGATTGCGCCATCCGACAGGCTCTCCAGCCCCGCCAGCAGGCGCAATAAGGTGGATTTACCACAGCCGGACGGACCGACCAGTACGGTAAAACTGCCGTCGGGAATGGTAAGGTCGAGCGGATGCAGAACCGATTGTTTGCCGTAGCGCTTGGCCACTTTTACGAGTTCAACACTGGCCATGATTTAGCGCTCCTGTGCGGAAAGTTGCAGTTGATGCCAGTCGGGATAGCGACGTGGCTGGGTACTGATTGCCAGTGACGCCACCGCGATGCCCCATTGCAACGCGGTGGTGATATTCTGCTGATGCAGCAGCGCAGTGAGAAAACCGGCATTAAAGCTGTCGCCTGCGCCAATGGTATCTACCACGGTGACGGGCTTAGCGGGTTGATTGATGTGCTGATGTGATTGCCAGCAACCTGCGCCTTGCGCACCGCATTTGACCACGCAACCGCCGCGGCCGCTGAGTCGTTGTGCGAGTTGGGTGGCGGCCACGTTAAGATTCTCCGCGTCCATTAGGCCCAGCGTTTCGACCTCATTGAGCAGCAGCCAGTCACACAGCGGTAACCACTGCGTCATCTGCTGGCGAACCTCTTCGGTCCACCCCTGCGGCGGCCATCCGGTATCCACGGCGGTGGTAAATCCGCGTTGCTGCAACTCACTCAGTAACAGCGGGTATTCGTTGTAAAGTTGCAGGCACAGGAAGGTGCCACACAGCAGCACGATATCGCCTTCACTGGCACGCAGCGGCAGTTGATTCAGCACATCTTCGGCGGTGAGCCGCACGATATGGCCAAGATTACTGAGGAAGGATCGCTCGTGATCGGAGTGCGTCACACCCACGGTCAGTGAGGTTTCACAGTGATAGCGCGTCCAGTGGGCGACGCTGTGCGGGAAGTAACTGCCCAGCCAGGCGCTTAAGCCGTCATCGCCCTGATTTGCCACCGCACGATGACGCACCTGCATCGCTTCTAACGCTAACGCACAGTTGCCCGCCGATCCGCCCGGTCGCAATTCGCTGTGATTCATCATCACTTCGGTGCCACGCTGCGGCCAGTGGTCGAGGGTGCCCATAATCAAATCGACGTTAATATTGCCGACCACATACAGCGTGGCGGTAGAGTCCATGTTCATCTTCATCCTTTGCTCCCGCCGCTGGCGAGGCCGCTGACCAGTGTTTTCTGCAGCCAGATAGCAATAAACAGCGGTGGTACCGAGGCCAGAATCCCGACTGCTGCGATCAAACCATCATCGGTGGCGCGTCCGGCGGTAAAGCCCGCAATCGTCACTGGCAAGGTTTGTGCTGCGATGTTGCTGGTGAACAGCAGCGCATAGAAAAACTCATCCCACGCCAGCAGCCAGCCAAACAGCGCCGCTGCACCCAGCACTGGTTTTGCCAACGGCAGGGTAATACGCAGCAGTACCTGCCAGACACGCAAACCATCCAGCCGCGCCGCTTGCTCAATATCCTGCGGTAAGGCATCGAACTGGTTTTTCAGCATCCACGTCAGAAACGGCAGGATCAGCGAGCAGTAAACGATGATCAAACCGGGGCGCGTGTTAAGCAGATCAAACTGTTGCAGCAGGAAGTAGAGTGGCAGCACAAACGCCACTGGCGGCACCATATATATAGCGAGCGAGGCAAACAGCCAGCCATCGCGACCACGGTAGCGGGAGAAGCTGAACGCCGCCGGAATGGCCAGCAGCAGACAGATAATCGTCGCCCCGGTTGCCACTAACAGGCTGTTACCCAACGCATGCAGGAACAGTGTGCCGGGTTGGCCGGGTTCCAGTGACATCAATCGGCCGTAGCGACTGAAGTCCCACTGGCGCGGCAACCATTCCAGCGGAACCCGCGTGAGATCGCTGGTGGCGCTGACGCTCATCAGAAACAGCCAGCCCATTGGTGCGAGTACCGAAATTGCCACCAGCAGCGCGGCGGCATATTTGGCTGTGTTGCGTAATTTAGCCTTCATACGCGCTCCCTTTACGGCGCTGACGCCACAACAACAACATATAGAGGGTGATCAGCACGGCGCACAGCAGCGTCATCAGCATGGCGTAAGCCGCGCCGCTGCCCGCGCGCAAATAGCTGAATGACTCCTGATAAACGTAGAAGCTCAGGGTTTTAGTGCTATCGACCGGGCCGCCGCGTGTCATCACATAGATGATGTCGAAAATCTTGAAGGCATCGATGGTGCGCAGTACCAGCGCCACACTCAGCGGGCCGACAATCGCCGGGAAGGTAATGGCACGGAAGCGCCGCCAGGCAGATGCACCATCCAGACGAGCCGCTTCAAACAGATCGTCAGGGATGGATTGCAGCGCAGCCAATACCAACAGCGTCACCAGCGGATAGTTCTTCCAGACGTCGGCGAACATCACCGCATTGAGCGCCGAATCAGGCGACCCCAGCCAGCTGCGATAACCATCGATAATGCCGAGCTGAGTCAGCAGGGCGTTAATGCTGCCGTAGTCGGGGTTAAAGTTGAGACGCCACATCATGGCGTTGACGATGGTCGGCAGCGCCCACGGCAGAATCACCAGCACGCGCAAAATGTTGCGTCCGGCAAATTTCTGATTCAGCAGCAGCGCCACCAACACGCCAATCGCCCCTTCAAACGCTACCGAGACAACGGTGAAGTAGAGTGTGCGCCACAGTGAAGATTGAAAATCAGGATCGGTGATGGCGAACAAATAGTTCTCCACACCCACCCAGGCTGGCACTTCGCCGCTGCCAATGAGGGCAGCATCGGTGAAACTCAGCCAGATGGTGCGCAGCAGCGGCCAGGCGGTGAGCAACAGCATCACCAGCAACATGGGTGCTAACAGCACCCATGCCTGCCGTTGTTCGCGTTGACGCAAACTCAGCATGCTGACCCCTTAACGTAAACGCGCAGCACTTTTATCAACCGTCTGCATGGCCGCGTCTGGCGTGGCGCTGCCCACCAGCACTTGCTGCAGTTGCTGCTGCAAGGTGTTGGAGAGACGGGAATAATCAGCGGTTTCCGGGCGTGAAAGCATCACGTTCAATGATTTGTCCGCCGCCGCGATCAGGCTCTCCTGATTCTTCAGTACCGCAGGATCCTGATATGAGCTTTTCCAGATGGGCAGGCTCAGGGTAGCGTATTTGTTTTGAACCGGTTGCGAAGTCATGTAGCTAATGTATTGCCACGCCTGGTCACCGTGGGTGCTGCCTTTGGCGATGCCGAGCCCCATCGAACCGTTCACCGCACCAAATTTACCCGGCGCATCGCCTGGTGCCGGAACGATACCCACCTGACCGGCCACTTTGCTCTGCTTCGGATCGTTAGCCATGTTGTACATATAGGTCCAGTTCAGCGCGAACGCGGCATCGCCGTTGGAGAAGGCTTTGCGCACATCCTCTTCCAGATATTCGCGTGATGCTGGGTTACTCAGCCCTTCATCCAGCGAACTCTTCATCAGCTTGACCGCCTGCAATGAGGCCGGGCTAGAGAAATCGAGCTTGCCGTTATTATAGAATTTGCCGCCAAAGCCAGATACCAATGTGGTGTAATCACACACCAGCGCTTCCGCCTGCGACCAGCTCCACACCAGTGGATATTTTACGATGTTCTTTTGTTTGATGATGCGTGAGTCATCAATCACCTGTTGCCAGGTTTGCGGCGGGGTGGTGATCCCGGCTTTCTCCAGCATCGCTTTGTTGTAATAGAGATATTTGGTATCCAGGATCCACGGCATGCCAAGGGTTTTGCCGTTATAGACCACGGTGTTCATTGCGCCGGGGAAGATCTTCTCTTTTTCGTCTGCGGCGATCCGGCTGCTGACGTCCTGCAGCAGATCAAATTTGGTGAATTCCGCAGGCCAGATGGCATCAAACAGCACCACGTCATAACCGTTACCGCCTGCGCCACGCGCCGCGACAATTTTGTCGTGCAGCGCTTCGTACGGCACAAACTCCAGATTCACCTGCACATCCGGATGCGCTTTCTGGAACTCCTGCGTCATGGCGCGAATATCATTTTCGCTGTAAGCCGCCTGAGTCATAAACAGCGCATTGAGGGTGGTTGCGGCTGCCGCGCTGCCGGCGCTGGCTAACATGACCGCGATGGCACAGCCTTTCAATGTGGTCGAAAACCGGATTTTCATAACATTTTCCGCCTTGATGCAAGAAGAGGGTGTTTAATTAAATCAATTTGATTGATTTAATAACGCGCACAGGTTGTCAGGTTGCTGCAGCTGACATCAATGAACTAAAGCAAGTGACGTGCCAGGGCATAAATCTCGTTTGCCGCTGCTCACTACTCTGCACAGATTTTTGCGGCTGTCAGGTAAACAGGTTGTAAATTGTGTCGCCGATCATAGATATTGATGCGCTGGCAGTCGCGGGCGTGAGAAGAGGGAGGCAGGATGAAAACATCAGGAACCAATCTGGAGCATGCGCGCGCGCACAATCGCCGTGTGATCATCGAAGCGATCCGCCTGCACGGTGAATTGACGCGGGCTGAGCTGGCGCGACTGACCGCCTTAACCCCGCAAACCGTCTCCAATATCGTGGCTGAACTGGAAGCCGCCGAACTGCTTACCAGCCGCCAACCGCGCAAGCAGGGGCGTGGGCAACCGGCGATTCCGGTAATCCTCAATCCAGCCAGTGCCTTCTCCATCGGCATTCATCTCGACCACCAAACCCTGCTGATCGTACTGGTGGATCTCACCGGTGAAGTTCATTTCCGCCGCCTTATTCTGGTGCAAAAACCCCAGCCCGATGCCACTTTAGCGCGCATTGCGGAGGTGCTGGCAGAGATCAAAACGCAGCTCGGTGACCGCTGGCAGAAAGTCCTGGGGATCGGCGTAGTGATGCCGGGTCCGTTTGGCGTTGAGGGGATTTCCTCGGTGGGTCCCACTACCTTGCACGGCTGGGAGTCGGTCGATATCGAAGCAAGGCTGGCCGAAATGAGCAGCGTGCCGGTCACGCTGGAGAACGATGCCACGGTAGCGGCGATTGGGGAGCGTTTCCACGGCGTTGCGCGCCATCTCAACTCGTTTATTTATCTCTATATCGGCACCGGATTGGGCGCGGGTATTATCATGGATGGTCACGTTTACAGCGGCCATGCGCACAATGCTGGTGAAATTGGGCATGTGGTGGTGGAACCGGGTGGGCGCGAATGCTATTGCGGCAATCACGGCTGTCTGGAACGTTATGTGTCACTGCAGGCCGCCTATGAATTCTGTGGGCTGGACCCGATGACCGCGTTGCCGGACGACCTGCTGGAAGTCGATCCCGCAGTATTTGATCGCTGGATTGATACCGTGCTGACGCCATTGCGTCAGGGCATCAATATGCTGGAATGCATTTTCGATGCGGAGAGCGTGATCATCGGCGGCATGATGCCCGCCGCACTGCTGGATAAAATCATTCAGCGCCTGCCGCCGCTCTATCAGTCGGTGCGCGGGCGTTATCTTACCGGCTCACGTTTGAAAACGGGCATGACCGGCAGTGATACCGCGGCATTGGGTGCGGCGGCGTTGCCGATTTTTGACGAGTTTAATCCGCAGTTTCAGGTGTTGATGAAATGAGGACAAGAAGGAGCTGGCAAGGCCGGTTCCTGCCCTTAAATGACGTTGAAACAACGGAAATCCTGACTTGCCATCTGCCAGAATACTGTGCCTGACGCCTGCGCTGAGGCAGGTGACTTGATAGGATTTAACCTGCGAAAAATACGCTCAACTTTTGCTGCTCCCGGCCGTGCTCATCCATATTATCCGCCGCCAGCCAGGCCGATATCGCATGCTTCACCTGCGGCCATTCACCATCAATTATCGACAGCCAGTCGGTATCGCGATTGCGTTGTTTGCGTGTCATTGCCTGGCGGAAACGCCCTTCATAAGTGAAGCCAAGACGTTCCGCTGCCCGACGTGAGGCGAGGTTAGTGGAATCACAGCGCCAGGCGACCCGGCGGTAGCCCAGCTCAAATGCCTGTTTCAGTAACAAGTAGATCGCTTCACTGCCCATCACGTTACGCTGCATCAGCGGCGACCAGGTGACATGACCAATCTCAATCGCACCGTTCTGGCCGTCAATATTGGCGAAACATACCGCACCAACCGCTTGCTGAGTGCGTTGGCCGATCACCGCGTAACTCACCAATCCGCTGTCCTGGCATTTTCCACTGATCCAACTTTCCATCTCTGCCAACGAGGCGGGCTGTGTCGCGCCCAGCCAGGTCCAGTCCCGATCGTCTGGTGCGCTTGAGAAGGCGGCAAACAAAGCGTGACTGTGCGCAATATCTAACGGTTCAAGCGTACAAAAGCGGCCGTGAAGCGGAATAGCAGGAGGCGCGGCCAGCGGCTGCCAATCTGGCAGAGCAAAACCCACTGGCTGACCATATTGGTTTAGTTGCGTCATCGTCTTTCCCTGGCTGAGTTGCAAATTATGTGCAAAGGCACTGTGTTGCCTTAATACACTCAGTTTATAACAAGAAAATTATCGGGCGATTTAAAATCTTTTTTACGCATTACCGTAATGACATTTTGTACCACCCATGACTTGCCAACTTGTCTGTCATGGGTGACTGCACACGGAAAATGTAAATGTGTTGTATTGCACTTTAAAACAAACCGCGTACCTTCATCATAATCAATTATCGTAGAAAGGTGTGTTTGAATGAATATCTGAAATACGTTATCCAGTTCATGTAATGTAATGGATGGTTTATTACGCGGATCGTTTAGTCGTTCAAATGCGGCATGGAAAGTAAAATGAATTCTGGCGCAGTCTTCAGCGAGGATGTCATTGATATCAGCTTCCAAATCCAGGAGTTGTTGTTCCGTTATGGTCATAATGCTGCGCAGCAACCTCGCTCAGTTTGCGATTGAGCTCTTCATTTGAGAGTGCATGAACGGTCGCAACATGGGCGCTGTAGCTTAGCGTTCCCATCCGGACATCAAACTCTTCATTATCAAATGAATCGACAAAGACGGCGTTGCCGCTCTCAGCATCAAAGAATGAGGCGTAATTCTGCTCTATTTGCATGTCAAATTTAAACATACAGACTCCCAATCAAGAAATTCTCTTCGATTATAGATGACAGAAATTACACCTTTTATGCAGTTTTAGCGACAAGCCTATAAACAATTCGCGATGATTTTATCACTCGATGAGCAATGTGTAATATTTAAATGGTCGAAGTGGTGAAATAATTTCTATTTAAATCATATTGTTAATGGTTTTGGTAACGAGAGTTAATACTGTTTTAAGGCCACATATGTCTCGATTTTTAATTTTCAACTTGTTAGTTTTACAGTTTCCAAAACCGAGAATATCTGTTGTTAAAACGTGTAACTAGATTCAGTCACATTATTAAAAATATATCTCGGACGAGAATCTTCAGAACAAAACAAATGGAGCTAAAATGCAGCCAAATCTACGCGAAGTCGCAGTCAAAAACGTTGAAATCGGTAGTAACGTTACGATTTACCAGCCTGCGAACGTTTATGGCTGCACCCTGCAAGACGATGTCTTCATCGGTCCGTTTGTCGAAATTCAGGCACATACGGTGATTGGAAGAGGCACAAAGGTGCAGTCGCACACCTTTATCTGCGAATACGTTAGCGTGGGCGAAAACTGCTTTATTGGTCACGGCGTGATGTTCGCCAACGATATGTTCCGGGATGGCAAACCCAATGCCGATCGAGAAAGCTGGGCGCGCATCACGCTGGGTAACAACGTCTCAATCGGCAGTGGCGCGAGTATTTTGGCGGTCAGCATCTGCGATGGCGCGGTCATCGGCGCGGGCAGTGTGGTGACGAAAGACATCACGCAGAAGGGCGTTTACGCCGGAAACCCGGCGCGTTTACTGCGGTTGCTATAGTACAAGGAACAGACTGGTTGTTTCGTTTATTTCGGATGTTGTTTGTTTCGTTTGTTTCGATTAGTATTAGAGCGCTGTAATTCACGAACTAAGAAACTGGAAAACTCATGACAAACTCAATTCTGGACAATGTCAGCCTTCCGGCTCAGAAGGAAATTGAGGCCGCTCTACGTGGACAAAGAGAACTGGCGACTTTTCTCTCCACAAAGCTGGAGACACAAGTCATATCCATTCAGGATGCAAACGACGAAACTCACCAAATCGAGTTGCCAACCTCAGCTTTAACGTTGCTAATGAAGGTGTTGGGAGAACTGGCCGTTGGAAATGCGGTGCAGGTCGTTCCGGTTCATGCTGAATTAACCACACAGGAAGCAGCCAATATCCTCAATGTCTCACGGCCTCATATGGTGAAACTATTGGAAGAGGGGAAGCTGCCATATCATAAAACTGGCCGCCATCGCCGCGTGCTTTTTGCAGACCTGATGCGCTATAAAGCTCAGCGCGAAAGTGAAAGTAATAATGCTATGCAGGAGTTGGCTGACTTAAGCCAAGGACTCGGTCTTTACTAATGACTCACTCGCCTTATCCGGTTGTACTTGATGCCTGTGTTATTTATCCAAACATGCTTCGTGACTTGCTTATGCGACTTGAACTAAGTGGTTTATACATGCCTAAGTGGACCGCGACTATCCATGATGAATGGCAACGAAACTTGGTTAAAAATATGCCTGAAGTCACGCCGGACAAGGTTAAGCGTATAGAAGTGCTAATGGACAAAGCGCTTCCTGATGCTCTTGTGACTGGTTTTGAGCCGCTGATTTCTGGGTTATCACTGCCTGATGAAGATGACAGGCATGTGGTTGCTGCGGCAATAAAATGTAATGCAGAAGTCATAGTCACGTTCAATTTAAAAGATTTCCCGGGCGAGAATTTGGATGCGCTGGAGATTGAGGCGATGCATCCGGATGAATTTATTTTAGATTTAATCGATCTGAATCGAGCGCTGGTTTTAAAGGCGGTGCGAGAGCAGCGTACAAGCCTTAAAAATCCAGCAATCGGTTCAGAGGAGTATCTTACCTCATTGTTAAAGCTTGGATTGCCAATGACGGTAAGAGCTTTGGAAGCTTATAGCTTCATGATTTAGCTCGCATAATGCGGGCAGCATTATTGATTTATCTGTTGCGTCTGCTTTAACTCTCCATCACCCAATGCCCGGCGCTCACCTCGCGATAGCGCCGTGTTTCCGGCACAAACCCCAGAGCGCGCACCGGGCTTTTCAGCTCGCTAACGTCCATATGGCGCTTGAGATGACGTCGAGCTGGATCTGGAACCGGCACCGATGACAATAACTTGCGCGTGTAGTCATGCTGCGGATTCTCAAAGATCGCGGCGCGCGGGCCGATCTCGACAATCTCGCCCAACAGCATCACCGCCACGCGATGGCTGATGCGTTCCACCACCGCCATATCGTGCGAAATAAACAGATAAGACAGCCCTAGGCTGCTCTGCAGATCCAACAGCAGATTAATAATCTGCGCTTTGACAGTCACATCCAGCGCAGAGACGGATTCATCGGCAATAATCATTTTGGGGTCGAGCATCAATGCACGGGCAATACAGATGCGCTGGCGCTGACCGCCGGAAAACTCATGTGGATAACGTTTCATCATCGCCGAAGACAAACCCACACGTTCCATCAACTCCGCCGCCTTTTCCCGAGCAGCCTGTTTACTGCCGAGCTGATGTTGCAGATAAGGCTCGGTCAGGGCTTCGAGAATCGACATCCTTGGATTAAGGCTGGCGAACGGGTCCTGAAATATCATCTGCATCGCCCGACGTAACTGGCGCAGTTCGCTGGAGGAGAGATTTAGCACGTCATAACCGTCGAAAGCGATCTCGCCGGCATCGGCTTTCACCAGCCGGGTGAGGGAGCGACCGGTGGTGGATTTTCCACAGCCGGATTCACCGACCAGCGACAAGGTTTCGCCGGGCATCAGATCGAAAGAGATATTCTCCACCGCATGCACCGCACCGGTTTTGCGGCTTAACAGCCCTTCGTGGATGCTGAACCGGGTGCTAAGGTTTTTTACCGACAGCAGCGGCTGTTGCGAAGCGGGGCGCTCAGGTAGCAGTGCCACCGCATCACCTTTCAGCGCAAACTTCTGCGGCCCCGAAATGCCACGCATGGCGCCGAGCTGCGGCACGGTAGCGATCAGCGTGCCCGTATAATCCGCCGCTGGCGCCGAGAAAATGTCCGCCGTGGTGCCGGTTTCCATCACATCACCTTGATACATCACCAGCGTGCGATCCGAGACTTCTGCCACTACGCCCATATCGTGGGTGATAAACAGTACCGCGGTGCCTTCCTCTTCCTGCAATGTCTTAATCAGGTCGAGAATTTGCCCCTGGATAGTGACATCCAGTGCGGTCGTCGGCTCATCGGCAATCAGCAGTTTTGGCCGCAACGCCAGCGCCATGGCAATCATCACACGCTGGCGCATGCCGCCGGAAAAGTGATGCGGATAATCATCGAAGCGTTTAGCGGCATTAGGAATGCGCACTTTCTCCAGCAGCTTCACCGTCTCTTTCCGCGCCGCCCGCTTACTGATGTTGCGATGGTTGATCAGGACTTCAGCGATCTGGTGACCAATGGTGAAAGAGGGGTTGAGGCTGGTCATCGGCTCCTGAAAAATCATCGCCACGGCGTTGCCACGAATATCGCGCATCGCTTTTTCGCTCAGATTCAGCAGGTCCACGCCGTTCAGCAGCACTTTGCCGGTCACGCGCGCGTGGCGCATATTCAGCAAGCGCATAATCGCCATCGACGTCACGCTTTTGCCCGAACCCGACTCCCCGACAATCGCCAGCGTCTCACTGGCGTTGATGGTCATCGATACGTTCTTCACTACCTCACGCCACTGATCGTCATGGCGAAACGCAACGGTGAGGTTTTCTACCTGCAAGACCGGCTCGCGACTCATTTGGCCGCCACAAAGCGAGCCGAACGGGTGCTGACCGGCAGAAATTCAAAGTCAGTGTCGAAAGGATAGGCAGGCTGCAGTTTACGTTTACGCGCCAGACGTTCGACGTACTGATCCACCACGCCTTCAGACAGCGCCATCAGGTTAGGATTAGCAAATGGTGCCAGTTCCGGTGACAGATAACCCGATTTCACCACCACAATTTTTGCCTGCGCAGGATGAAGCCCCAGCAATTCAAAATCAGCGATATTGTGATAAGGGCGACGACGATCGGCGACCACCACCGTAATGCCGCCGGTTTTCAGCAGCGCCTGTTTAGCCAGCGAACGCGCATCATCACTCACCAGCAGGACTTCAAATTCTGCAGTAACTTTCCCCCCTGCGGGATCGAGCGTGGCACCGATCGTCAGAGTGAGTTTCGCCCCAACGCCTGCCGCAAAAGCAGCATCGGTGGCCGGTTTATCGGTGATTCCGGCGACGATCACATCCTGCGCGCCCTGGCGAATCAACTCTGCCAGCAGATTGGCACGATCGCCCACGCCACCACCGGTCGGGTTATCGCCCGAGTCGGCCAAAATCACCGGTGCAGTTTCACTGGCGATGGCCATTTTCACGCACTCTTCGGTGCTGCCTGTGACGCAGCCGAAGACAAACTCGTCGCGCGCCTGCCAGTATGCCAGCGCCAGTTTTGCTGCCTGTTCGGAAAGCACATCGGCGTCGGTACCGGTCATGATTGCCGCCGCAGTGGCGCGCGGTTCATCGGCCCAGACATAGCCGACCATCAGCGACGCATCCCAAATGTGGTCGATTTCATTGATACCCGGCAAACGCGCATACAAACTTTTTGCCGGTTCATCTTCGGTACTGGTGCGCTCACCGGGCAACACCACCGGAATCGGTGCCCAAATCACACCGGGTTTCACGCCGGTTTGGAGGCTTTTCACCAGCATCGACACGGATCGACGCATGGTTTCTTCCACATCGATGTGCGGCGCCGTGCGATAGGTTGAGAACATATCAATGGCATCGATGATGCGCTGCGTCACGTTGCCATGCAGATCGTAACTGACGGTGATCGGACAATCCGGGCCGACCAGTTCGCGCGTGGCAGTAATCCAGTCACCTTCGGCATCTTCCATCCCTTCCACATACACCGCGCCGTGCATGGCGAGGTAGACGCCGTCCACCGGCAGCTGGGCTTGCAGACGGGTGAGAAAATCCTGCCTGAAGTCATCATAAGTGACCCGCGCCACCGGGCCACCGGCGATGGCGCGCGCATGGAAGGTCGGCAGAAATTCGGCATCGTAATCCTGCAGGAAAGCAAAGTAGGGGTTGGTCAGCAGATCGTCACCGCGCACGATGCGGAAGTCGTCGGCATAGTTCAGCACCGGGTTATACGTACTGCACTCCGTATGAATGCCACCAAAAGCTATGCGCATACAGCCTCCGCTAGTCGGGTAATTGAATGATAAATCGATATGCTGCCACGCTTGCCGCGGCGCGCGCCCAGCTCTGTTCGCTGATCAAGATGCTGGAAATCGGGGTTTTGCCCATGATCGACGGCAACACGTGGCTATCAATGGATTGCATCACCACGGTTTTCAGTAAGCCGTCAAAAGCATCGGGTTGATGTGCGATGACGATCAATTCGGGATCGTTCATCTGAATAATGTTGGCGATCGAGAGGCCCAGCGCGTGACCAGCCTGATGCAGAATGGCGATGGCGGCACTGTTGCCTTTCACCGCCAGCGCTTCCAGTTCGGCGATGGTTTGGCTCTCGAGTGCTTTATCGCGCATGCTCTCGCGAATCGCGGTCAGCGAGGCGAGAGTATCCAGGCAGCCGCGTTTGCCGCATCGGCAAGGGCGTCCGCCGGGTTCGATGGTGCAGTGGGCGATTTCACCGGCCCCGCCGTGTGCGCCGCGATGCAGTTGACCCTGGAAGAAGTGTGCGGAACCGATGCCGTCACCATGGGAAATCAGGGTGAAGTTGCGCGCTTTTTTCGCCACGCCGAAGATCTTCTCGCTGACGGCCAGCGCTTTGGCATCGTTCTCCAGCGAGACGTCCAGCCCGGTTTGCCGTTTGAGCATGTCGGCCAGCGGGACATTCTTCCAGCCCAGAAGCGCTGATTGCACGCAAATTGCCTGATTTTCATCGACAAATCCGGAGAGCGTAACGCCCAGGCCAATTAATTGATCGGCTGAAATGCCTTTCTGCGCAATCAAATCGGGAATCGCTGCTGCTAGCGTCACAGTCAGCTGTTGGGGATCAGGATCGAGTGGCATGTGCGTGCTCGCCAGCACCAGTCCATGCATATCAATCAGCACTAAAACGACGTACTCGCCGAGTAGCGAGGCGCCGAGAAAATAGGCGCTGTCAGCACGCATTTTTAATAACACCGACGGACGACCCTGGCCGCTGGATTCTGGAATGCTCTCTTCAAGCAATCCGGCATTCAACATCTCTTTCACCAGTGGGCTAATCGCGGCTTTGCTCAACTTCATATTTTCCGCAATAGCGGTACGGCTCATGCCGTGCGAGGCAATAAGCAGACGCAAAATTTGCTGCTGGTGGGCATTGAGCATGTTGGTTCTCACTGCATTAGCGATATGACCTGACAATAATGAGGCTGGAAAACAAATTCAACGACATTTAGTTAATTTTATGAACGCAGATCTAACTATAAGTAAAATATATGAACTTGCGTATTGGCTTTTGTTCAGAGAGTGTGCCTTATATAACGTTGTTAATTCACCTAACATTTCAATGATTCATTGAGGGCCTTCATGCAAAGCACATTCAAGCATTTAAAGGTACTGACGCTGGCCGGTTGTATCATGGCGTCACTGGCAAGCTCGGCGGCAATGGCCAGCCAGCTGGTGATTATGCAAAACGAACCGCCACGCAGCATGGATCCGGGCAACCAGACCGCTACCTTTACCGGCACGGTACTCGACCCGATGTACGAAGGCCTGACGCGTTTGGGTGATGACGGCAAGATTATTCCCGCGCTGGCGCTCTCCTGGAGTGCGGACAGCAGCGGATTGCACTGGACCTTTAAGCTGCGCCCCAACGTAAAATTCCACGACGGCACGCCGTTTAATGCCGATGCGGTAGTGGAAAACTTCCAGCGCCATTTGGATACCAAACGCGGTCTGGCGGGCAGCGGTAAAGTTCGCACCTTTATTCAGGATGTGAAGAAAACCGATGATTTAACGGTTGAGTTTGAGCTGAAAAAAATCAATCCCGCCTTTTTAACCGTGCTGGCATCGGGACCAGGATTAATGGTCAGCCCTACCGCAGATAAAGCAGGCAGCATCAATAATAAAGCGGACGGCACCGGGCCTTATAAGCTGGAACAATATAAATCTGGCGAATATGTGCTGGAGAAAAAGAACAGCGATTATTGGGGTAAATCAAACGGCCCTGATGAAATTAAATGGACGTGGAGCAGTGAGCCTTCCGTGATGAATATGGCGCTGCAATCCGGCCAGGTCGATATTATTAATCCGGTACCGCCGCAATTCGCCGGAATGTTGAAAAACAATGCCAACGTTAATTTAAAACAGTCGCCGGGTGCGGCCGTGTTCTGGGTGGATCTTAATACGCAAAGTAAAGCGTTGAGCGACGTGCGCGTGCGTCAGGCGCTGAACTTTGCTACCGATCAGCAGGCGCTAGTGAAAGCCATCATGTTTGGTTATGCACAGCCGGCTAACTCTTCACTGGCACCGGTCGATGCCAACTACGATAAGAACCTGAAGGATTATCCTTACGATGTGCAGAAAGCCAAAGACTTGCTGAAAGCGGCGGGTTACCCGGATGGCTTTAGCATGTCAATTGCTGTTCAGGCACCCGATGCGCGCACCGCGCAGGTGTTGCAGGGGCTGTGGGCTAAAATCGGCGTGAAGTTGAATGTGCGCCAGATGGAAAGCGGCGTCTGGACCAAAGCCGCCTTCGCCGATGCCAAAGAGAAAGCCCAGCAGGGCACTGATGCAGTATTGGCGTCGTGGTCATCCGGTTTATACGGTTCCGACTTGCAGCTGCGCCCGCTATATCACAGCGCCAGCTTTGCACCGGGCGGCGCGAACCTCGGCTTCTTTAGTGATAAGCAAACCGATGACCTGATCGATACCGCCGCCTCCACGCTTGACGATGCGAAACGCAAAGATCTCTATTTCCAGGCACAGAAACAGATCAGCGGGCTGGCTCCGCAGGTGCTGCTGTTCTATCAGGATGATCTCTACGCCTCGCGCAAAAACATCAGCGGCGTCACCATGCAGCCTGGCGGACAGATTGTGGTTCGCGATGCAGTGAAGAACTGATAGATGAAAGCGTATGTCGCGAAAAAGGTGCTCTCGCTGCCGCTGATTATTTTCGGTGTGTCGATCATCGTATTTATCGCCATCCGCGCGTTGCCGGGGGATCCGGCACGCCTGATGGCGGGCCCGGAAGCGCCGCAGGAAGCGGTGGATAACATGCGCATCCGGCTGGGTTTGGATCAGCCGCTGCCGCTGCAGTACATCAAATTTGCTACTGAAGCACTGCACGGCAATCTGGGGGAATCGTTGCAGTCACAGCGCCCGGTAATCACCGAAATCAGCGAGCGTTTGCCCTACACCTTGTCGCTGGCGGCGCTGGCCTATCTGCTGGCGATTGCTATCGGCGTGCCTGCGGGCATGACCGGGGCGATCTATCGCCAGCGTATACCCGATCAAATCGTGATGGTGCTGACCATTGCGGGCGCATCGATAGCCAACTTCTGGCTCGCGCTGCTGGCGATGAACTACTTTGCGGTGGAACTCGGCTGGTTGCCGCTGTTGGGCGCGGACTCCTGGAAGAACTACGTGATGCCGACCGTCACGCTGGCGATTTTGCCGATGGCGATGATTGCCCGCATGACACGCTCCAGCATGCTGGATGTGCTGAGTCAGGACTATATTCGTACCGCCAAAGCCAAAGGCTTATCGTCGGCGAATATTCACTGGAAACATGCGCTGCGCAACGCCTTGATCCCGATTGTCACCATCGTCGCACTTAACTTCGGTAGCCTGATTGGTGGCGCCGTGGTGACGGAGTCGGTGTTTAACTGGCCAGGCATTGGCCGCCTGCTGGTGGATTCGGTGAAGTACCGCGACTACCCGGTGATTCAGGGCGTGACGCTGGTGGCGGTCACCGGCGTGGTGCTGATGAACCTGGTGGGTGAAATATTGATTGGCCTGCTCAATCCAAAAATAAGGTTCGACTGATGAACAGCCTCGATACCTCTTTGCTGCCGACACGATCGCGCCGTCGCCAGTTCCTGCGCATGCTACAGAGCAATCCGTCGATAGCGATTGGCGGCGGATTGGTGCTGCTGGTGGTGCTGGCCGCGGTGTTAGCACCGCTGTTAACCCATTGGGATCCGATCGAACAGGATCTGCTGAACACCTTGCAGGCTCCCTCTGCTGCGCACTGGTTTGGCACGGACGACTATGGCCGCGACATCTTCGCCCGCGTGATTTATGGCGCGCGCATCACGCTGTTCGAGGTCTGCCTGAGTGTGGCGATCTCGATGGTGATTGGTATTCCGCTTGGCATCATCTCCGGTCTGGCAGGACGCAAAATCGATGCGCTGATTATGTGGGTGATGGATATTATTTTCGCCTTTCCCGGTATCGTACTGGCGATTTTGATTGTTAGCGTGCTGGGTGAAGGGCTGGCCAATATGCTGATCGCGATTTCGCTGTTCTCCATTCCGGTGTATGCGCGCCTTAGTCGTAACCTGACGCTCGGCCTTAAGAACATGGAGTACATTGAAGCCGCGCATATGCTGGGCGTGCGCTATCCGCGTATCATTACCCATTACATTCTGCGCAACTCAATCGGACCGCTGATTGTGCAATCGACTTTAACGGCGGGCGCAGTGGTGCTGTCGGCGGCCAGCTTGTCGTTTCTGGGGTTAGGCGTGCAACCGCCGATGCCGGAGTGGGGCACCATGATGAGTGATGGGCGCAACTTCCTTGGGCTGAATATTTACGTGTCGCTGTTTCCCGGACTGGCGATTTTGATTACTGTGCTCGGCTTTAATGTGCTGGGCGACGGCCTGCGTGATGTGATGGATAAACGTTTATGAGTACAACACCGGCAGTGATCTGCCTCGATCTGGGCGGTTCGTTCGTGAAGTTGGGTGTGATGGATGCGCAGCAGCAGCTGACGATCCTCGATCAGCAAAAAATCCCGGCAGACAGCTGGCCGGATTTTACCGCGCTGGTGAGCCGCATGATCCAACAACATCAGCATTTCAGCACGGATTCACCGCTGGCGATCTCCACTGCGGGCATCGTGGCACCGGATAGCGGTGAGATGTTTGCCAGTAACATCCCAGCCTTTCATCAACGCAACCTCAGCCAGGCGCTGGGAGAGTTACTGCAACGTAAAGTGATCGTGCATAACGATGCCGACTGCTTCACTTTCGCGGAAGCGCAGGCAGGTGTGGGCAAAGGGCACAAAGTGGTGTTTGGCGCCATTCTCGGTTCCGGCGTCGGCGGCGGTTTGGTGGCAGATGGGCGAATCATCACCGGACAGAATGGCCTGACGGGTGAATGGGGCCATGGTCCGATTACGCTGACCGAAGTGGACATTGAAGGCGAGACAATACGCTTGCCGCGCCAGCCTTGTCCCTGCGGTCAAAAAGGCTGTCTCGATAGCTACGGCGGCGCGCGCGGGCTGGAGAATCTCCATCGCACTTTGCATGACGTTAATGCGAGCAGCATCGACATTATCGCCGGCTGGCAACAGCAGGAAGTGCAAGCTAATCGCACCGTTCAGGTGTGGTTACAACTGGTGAGTCAGCCGCTGGCTTACACTATCAATATCACCGGTGCATCGTTGGTGGCGGTGGGCGGAGGATTGGCTTCGGTGACAGCGTTGATGGAAGCATTGAATGAGGAAGTGCAGCGTTATGTGTTGCGCAGCACTCAGCATCCTTTGGTGGTGCCCGGCGCGTTTGCCCATAACGGCGGAATGATCGGCGCGGCGCTGCTGGCGCGGCAGGTTGCTTAACGAAAATGCACACACTGCAGCGGTGCCGGTCAACATACCCTTGCTTTGCGCCATGTTGGGCGCAAGGCGGCTAATCAACGATTAATTAGCAGCCACATAATTCTCTGCCATCAAATTTTCATTTAAATCAGTTATCATGTTCCGCTAAATCCTTTCAGTCTCAACGATGGTGGCCTTCAATGCCGCCACGATTGTGATTGGATTCTTCACCTGCGTTACTGGAAAACCATGTCATCTGCACAACCTCAACTTAATCAGCTGCCGGAGCAGGCATCGCTGCCACGCGCCAGTGTGCTCAAAGCGCTGTTTGCGCTCGGCACCGGTGGCTTTGCCATTGGTACCGGCGAATTCGTCATCATGGGCCTGCTGCCCGATGCCGCCACCGGCCTCAATGTTTCTATCCCTACGGCGGGCCACCTGATCAGTATCTACGCGCTGGGCGTGGTGATCGGCGCACCGCTGTTGGCTGTGCTCGGTGCTCGCGCTTCACGTCGTAACTTCCTGATGACGCTGATGGGCCTGTTTGCCGCGGGTAACCTGTTTAGCTCGGTAGCACCGGGTTACTACTCAATGCTGCTGGCGCGTTTCCTCGCCGGTTTCCCGCACGGCACGTTCTTTGGTGTCGCCGCATTGGTCGCTGCTGGATTGGTGGAGCGCAGAAAACGTGCTCAGGCCGTTTCGATGGTGCTATTTGGCCTGACGATCGCCAATCTGCTTGGCGTGCCTGCGGTTACCGCGATTGGACAGGTGTTTGGCTGGCGTGAAGCGTTCGCCATTGTGGGCCTATTAGCGCTGTTGACCATGGTGCTGGTGGGCATGTGGGTGCCGAACGTGGCGGGTGACAAAACCGCCAGTCCGTTGCGTGAACTCTCGGCGCTGACGCGCAAGCAGGTGTTGCTGACGCTGGCGATTGGTGCGATCGGCAGCGGCGGCTTGTTCTCGGTGTTCAGCTACGTGAAACCTACGCTGACCGAACTGGCACAAATGCCAGTGAGTTGGATTCCGGTGGTGCTGGCGCTGTTTGGACTCGTCATGATTATCGGCAACGTGGTGGGTGGTCGTCTGGCGGATCGTGGACTGGAGAAAACCATTCGTATGGTGCTGATCTGGTCGGTGCTGGTGCTGAGTGCTTTTGTGTTCACCGCGCACTATGCGTTTGCCGGTTCACTCAACGTGATGCTGGTCGGTACCATGGTGGCGCTGGCGAGCGTGCTGCAAATCCGTTTAATGGATGTGGCGGGCGATGCGCAAACCATGGCGGCGGCGTTGAATCACTCGGCATTTAACCTGGCGAATGCGCTCGGCGCATGGCTGGGTGGCGTGACCATTTCTGCGGGCCTTGGCTGGCAGTCCACTGGTTGGGTCGGTGCGATTCTGGCGGTGTTGGGCTTGTTGATTCATGGTATCGCGGTGCGCGATGCACGGAGAAAGTCGATTACGTTTGCGCATGAAAGCGCCTAGTTGATTCTTATCGGGCGGCCGTCAGGTCGCCCGTTTCATTATCCTGCCAACTTTTCCTGCAAAAACGCCATAAATACCCGATTCACTTCGCTGCGCTGACGATGCTGTGGATAGAGCGCGTTCAGGTTAAGTGAGGAAGGCTGCCACTCATCCAGCACGATCATCAAATCACCGCTGGCTAAGGCCGGTGCCACGATAAACTCCGGCAGTAGAATCAGCCCCAATCCAGCCACTGCCGCATCACGCAGCATCTCGCCATTATTGCTCACCATCGGGCCTTGCACCGCCATCACCTTGCGTTGTTCACCGTTAAACAGTTCCCAGCCGGTCTGGCTTTCTCGCCCGTAACGCAAACAAGCATGATTGAGCAGATCCTCCGGTTCACGTGGTGCGCCCGCGCCCTGAATGTATGACGGACTGCCGCAGATCACGCGGCGAAATACGCCCAGACGTTTGGCGATCAAGCTTGAGTCGGGCAGGGTGCCAATACGGATCGCCATATCAAAGCCTTCACCGACCATATCGACGTAGCGGTCCGCCAACTCCACCTGGAACTGCAATCCGGGGTGCTGACTGAGGAACTCGGCGATATACGGTGACAAATGGCTGATGCCAAACGACATCGGAACACTAAGACGAAAGCTGCCTTGCAACACCTGTTGCCGGCCAGATACCGCCTGCTGGGCTTCCTGCACATCATCGAGAATACGTAGCGCATGTTGGGCAAAGAGTTGGCCGTTATCCGTCACCGACAGTTTACGCGTGTTGCGATTCAGCAGACGCGCACCGAGTGATTCCTCCAGCGCGGCAATACGGCGGCTAACGTATTGCTTCGACAGCATCAACTGTTCGGCGGCGGCGGTGAAGTTACCGGCTTTAATTACTGCGACATAAATACGAAGATCTTCTATCTGCATATTGTCCACTTTTCGGTGACAGTCATTGTCAGGTTAGCGCATTGTTGGGCAAATTAGTTTACGTATACTTATCCTCATTCGGAAGGGCAAGCGTCTTTCCACCGCACATTTGAGGAGCAAACCATGATTGAACAACGTCTGTCAGAACAACGCGGAGTGGGTGACCACGGTTGGCTGAATTCACATCACACTTTTTCCTTCGCGAATTACTGGGATCCTAAACAGATCGGCTTCTCCGATCTGCTGGTAATCAATGACGACCGTGTCGCACCGGGTCGTGGCTTTGGTGCGCATCCACACAACAATATGGAGATCATCTCCTATGTGCTGGACGGCGCGCTGGAGCATAAAGATTCAATGGGCACCGGTTCGGTGATCGTCCCCGGTGATGTGCAGTTGATGAGCGCGGGTAGCGGTGTGACGCACAGCGAGTTCAACCACTCGAAAAGCGACAACGTGCACTTCCTGCAAATCTGGATTGTACCGGGCGAGCGCAACACCCAGCCGGGCTATCAGCAGATCTCCGTGCCAGAGAGCGAGAAACGCGGGCAACTGCGTTTGATTATTTCGCCGGAAGGGCAAGAGGGCAGCCTGAGCGTACGTCAGGATATCCGCATCTATGCCGGTTTCTTTGATGGTGCCGAGCAGCAGACCTTCGCACTGGATGCCGATCGCTACGCCTATATTCATGTGGCGCGCGGCAGCATCGAAGTGAACGGCGTGAAGTTCAAAGAGGGTGACGGTGCGCGAGTGCGTAATGAGAGCGCATTGCACTTAGCTCAAGGCGATAACGCAGAAGTGCTGTTGTTTGACCTGCGTCCGCTGGAAGTGAATCATCCACAGCGTTAAAACAAGCCAGGGCGTCTTAACGGACGCCCTGAAGCCTATGCGTTTTGCTTGCTTAACGTCGGCATGAATGAGCAACACAATGCTGCCTATGTCGCGCTGACCGGTTTACTTAAGCTTCAGTGAGCTTTCAATCAAGCTTCCATCTTTATGGGTAATGGTTTAAGGGACGGACCAGAGTTCGCCCCTTATCAGCACCGTCTTATAGTAGCGACTGCGGCGATACCGGCTTGCCGGTTTTCAATGACTCGAGCGCTGCATCCGCCAGTAATAGCGCCTGCAACCCATCATTCCCGCCGGGGTACTGGCCTTCGCCTTTTGCCAGCGCCTCAATGAGGGTCGCCAGTTCATTGCGGTAAGCATCGGCATAACGCTGCAGGAAGAAGTGCTGCGGCTTCTGCGCCACCACCCCGTTTGCCACGGATTTCACCAGCTGTGATTCCAGCTGATTCGTTACCTGCAACATCCCTTCGCTGCCGTGCACTTCAATACGCTGATCGTAGCCGTAGCTGGCACGACGGCTGTTGGTGATCACCGCCATCTTGCCGCTGGCACAGGTGAGGGTGACAACGGCGGTATCGACATCGCCCAGCGCTTTAATCTCGGGATCAACCAGCGCCGCTGCACTGGCATATACCGATACCGGCTCTTCATTTAACAACCAGCGCGCCATGTCGAAATCATGAATGGTCATATCACGGAACAGGCCGCCAGAGACTTTAACGTACTCGGCAGGTGGTGCACCCGGATCGCGTGAGCTGATGGTCACCAGTTCGGTTTCACCAATCTCACCATCACGCAGACACGCCTGCAAATGCGCCATGCTGGGGTCGAAGCGACGGTTAAAACCAACCATCAATGGCACGCCTGCCTCACGCACCGTGGCTAAACAGCTCTGCACGCGCTGCAAACTTAAATCCACCGGCTTCTCACAGAAGATGGCTTTTTTGGCGCGCGCGGCGGCTTCAATCAAATCTGCATGGGTGTTAGTGGCGCTGCAAATCGCCACCAGATCAACCGAACTGTCCGCCAGAATGGTGTCGAGATCTGCCAATTTGGCACCGTATTTCTCTGCCAGCACATTAGCAGCAGGGGCGTAGACATCCATCACATACGCCAGACGACATTGCGGATGCGCGGCGATATTCCCAGCGTGGATCTGTCCAATACGGCCAGCACCTAAGAGAGCAACATTGAGCATTTTTTAATTCCTATGAGGGCGACAGGTGATGGCGCTATTAAGCGTATTGGTGAAGTTTTAAGTCAAAGCAAAGCCTGAAACGGATGCTAAAAGGATGAGGCCGATCACATGAAAATTTGAGGTGAATGACCTCAAATATATGATTGTTCACTGGATTCATGGAGTTATAACAATTTGATTATCAGTGTCTTATCAAGCTACTGTTTTATCCATGAGGTGAAGGACATCAGGAAATATCATGACGCTGCAAAACTGGAAATCGCCATCCATTAAAGCCATCGCGCAGGAAGCGGGCGTCAGTCCTGCCACCGTTGACCGTGTGCTCAATGGCCGGCAAGGCGTGCGCGAGGTGACGCGCAAGAAAGTTGAAAATGCCATGGTGCGGTTAGGACTGAGTGGCACAGAAGACCCTCGCGGAGCGGCAAAGCGTATCGCGATTGTGTGTGAATCCGGCACCAGCTTTGTCGCGCAGCTTGAGTTTCATGCACGCGCGGTAATGCGCGAGCGTCCGCAACTTCACATCACACTGGATACGTTGCCGAGTGCGCAATTCCACGCTGACCGCTTTAGCAAGCTGATTGAACGCCGCGCTACTGAAGCCAGCGGCATTATTCTGGTGTGTCGCGATGACGTGAAGATCAACCGTGCGGTTAAAGCCGCCATTGATGATGGTGTGCAGGTGATTTGCCTCACCAGCGATCTGCCCAATTCGCGGCGTACTGCTTATGTGGGTATCGATCAGACCGCTTCAGGCGCGACTGCCGGTTGGTTTATGGGCCGCATGCTGCCGCCGCAGCAACCAAGCAATATTCTGCTGATTTGCAGTTCGACCTATCGCACCCAGGAGGAGCGCGAGATCGGCTTTCGTCGCGTGCTGCGAGAGGCTTTCCCGTGGCTGACGATTCGCGACCGCGTCAACATTAACGACGAAGCCGCAACCGCCTGGCACAGCGTGAAAAAGTGGCTGGAAGAGGGCAAACCGCTGGCCGGAATTTACAACACGGCGGGCGGCAACGAAGGCGTAGCTAAAGCGTTAGAGGCATTTGGTGTACAGGATCAGGTGATCTTCGCCGGGCATGAGTTGAGTGAATCGAGTCGCTTGCTGCTGGAGAAAGGGACCATGGATATGGTGCTGGGGCATGACATGCGGCGCGAGATCGAGCAGTGCCTGGCGATATTTGAAAAGCCGCTGAGTGAGCGCTTGCCGGAGGATGTGAAAACGCCGCTGCTAATTTATCACCGCTATTCTTATTTTTCTTGAACTTCAATCAGCTAGATTTCCAGTACCCTTGAAACATGCTTATTTTCAGCATGGTGTTGAAATATTGTGCAGCTGACGTATCATGTAGTTATGTTTCTACATTCTCAGGAGGCTGTTATGGGTATCTCAACAATTTCGAGCCGTTCGTTCAATCAGCAGGTATCAGCTGCGAAAAAACTGGCGGAGGAAGGCCCTGTATACATCACTGATCGCGGAGAACCAGCCCACGTATTGATGACGTTTGAGGAATATAAAAAGCTAACGGGTACACGACGCAATATCCAGGATGCACTTGCTATGCCCGGTGTCGCTGATATCGATTTTGATCCTCAACGAGTGGACATAGACTTCAGGGATGTGGATTTTTCATGAGATATTTGCTTGATACCAATGTCATTTCGGAAATGCGTAAGGCAAGGACGCCCAAAATTGATCCACAAGTATCCAACTGGACGGATACGGTAGATGCGGGTGATATGTTCATATCAGCGATTACGATTATGGAGATCGAAAAAGGCATCCTTCAGGTGTTGCGAAAGGATGTGCGTCAGGGAGAAATGCTGCGCGAATGGTTTGCATCAGTGGTATTACGTGAGTTTTCAGGCCGTGTACTGCCTTTTGATGCCGAAACTGCCATTTATTGTGCGAGCCTCCATGTACCCGACCAACGTTCCGCGAATGATGCAATGATCGCGGCCGCTGCCTTTCGTCATGATATGACTGTAGTTACGCGAAATACCAGGGACTTTGAAGGACTAGGCGTTATGTTGCTCAATCCATGGGAGTGGCAATAACATCATCAGAACACATTTAAGAATCAGAATAAAATAATAAGACTAATAAGACTAATAAGCGATATGTAGCTATTTTAATTGCAGGGTTATTTAATTTAACGAAATCCGGCGCTGTTATTGACCGGTATCTATCAGCCTCGTATTTCTTATATCCAGGTCAATAACTGTATTATCGAACTAAATGTCATTTACCAACGTCAATGAATTATTAATGCAGAGGGGCTGAGCCTTCATTTGCTCTGGCCGTTTATCCATGTCCAACCCCTTCGATTTCGTCCCTTGCGGCTTCAATCACCCGCTCTGAGTGTTTAGCCAACATATCCTGTGGGCGTTGACCACCAAGAAAGCTGTTCACTGACAAGAACCAGAACGCTATTCCCCAACCATCTTTATGATCTGCGAATATCTTCAGCACATCAGAGAGCGCTTTCAATGGTCGAAATTGCGTATTGCGATCCAGACCGTAATCCGGGAAGTAATCAATGCCATTGTGGTGAATCGCAAATATCTGGCCGCTTTTTTTCCATTTGTTCGGTTGAGCACTGGGATTGGTAGTACTCAAACCGGCTAACTGCGAGACGTCAGCGGCGGTTAACCAGTTCCCACTTTCCAACACGGCTTTACGTGCTTGCAACAGCATGGCCGCTTCTTTCATCAGGTGTGGTGAGGCAGGGGCCTTGGGCAGCATCGATCCAACCAATATCTCGAGTGACTGCTTCTCCTGCCGCTCTTTAAAAACTTCAAACATGGTTGAAGCTACAGTAGAAATATTTTCTGTCAGCGCCCAGCCGCCGCAATCCGGTTGCTTGGTTTCCTACAAGATATAAGCGGCAGGGTGGAGAACGGCGGTAGACATCAAGTCGAAAGCAGGGCGCGCTTAAACGAGAAAATATGAGCACGGGCCGCATCGGCCGCGCGTTGCTTATCGCCAGACTTCAGCGCCTCAATAATCTCATTATGCTCCGCAATGACTTCATCCATATGGACAACATTGGACAACGTTGTCGCCCAAAAGCGCTGTGCCTGCGCATGAATCACACTCAGAATATCTGACAGCCGACTGTTTCCGGCGATATCGGCCAGCACCTGATGAAATTCGCGATCCAGCAACATCATTTCCTCGCGACTACGTGATTCGCTCGCTCTGGCGATTTGCTGGTTCAGTTCGCGCAGCTGTTGAATGTGTGAATCAATAACTTTCTGACTGGCTAGCTCAACACACAGGGTTTCATTGACCAATCTCACCTCAATTAACTCCAGTGCATCATCTATCGACAAAGGTGCCACCATCACGCCTTTGCGCGGGATGATCTGCAACAGCCCCTCGGTGGCCAGCCGATGAATCGCTTGATTGATCGGCGTCCGACCCATTGCCAAATCATCCATCACCTGAGCGGTATTTAAATACTCCCCTGGTTTGTAGCGAAGCGTGATGAGCTTGTGCCTGAACGCCAGATAAGCCTGTTCATTCAAAGAGAGGCTCTTTTCCCGGCTGGCTGGGTTCACATTTTCAGTAACTGACTCACTCATCACGACGTTCCTTTTTTTGCCAATGAGACATATTACACAAAAATCTGGCATGAAAATCGCTAGTTTGAAAACACAGTGAAATTTCACAGTGATTTTTCAAATGGAGATCATCACATGCACCTTCAGTTCACAACCGGCGATAAAGCCGCTAGCACGCTCGATGTCGAGGTTTCCCATTTCATTATTGCGGGTTGGGCCGGACGCGATAGTGATGCGGTTTTGCACCATATCAGGGAGCTTGAGGCTCTGGGTGTGCCCGCTCCCGGTGCAGTACCGTTGTTTTACCGCGTTGCGACCAATCAACTGAGCCAACAGCCACTGCTGGAAGTGGTCGGCGATGAAACCTCCGGGGAAGCTGAGCCCTTTGTGTTTTTCCATCGGGGCGAATGGTGGGTCTCCCTCACTTCAGATCACACCGATCGTTATCTGGAAACCTTCAGCGTTGCCCTTTCCAAACAGGCCTGCATTAAACCGGTTGCCAGCAAAGCCTGGCGCATGAGCGAGGTGGTTGAGCACTGGGATACGCTGGAGCTGACCTCGTGGATAAAAGAGCAGGGCGAATGGGTGGTTTATCAGCAGGGCACGCTGGCCTCATTACTCACGCCGCAAGATCTACTGGCCCGCTATCTGAACGGCAACACCGCACAAGAAGGATTGGCAATGTCCTGCGGCACGCTGGGTGCGATTGGCGGTATTCGACCTTCCAGCGAATTTCGCATGGCGTTGCACGACCCGCGCCTGAATCGCACGCTTGAACACGCTTACTGCACTGGCGCGCTGCCAGTGGTCGTTTAAGGAGCATGCTAATGACCACACTCTGGCAAGCAAGTCAGCAGCTTCAGGCAGGTAATGCGTCTCCTGAAGCTTTTACTGAATCGGCATTGCGCGCAGCGCAGGATCCGTCAAAAGAGGGGGATCTTGCTTTCACCACCCGCTATGCCACCCAGGCCGCTCAACAGTCAACAGCAGCGAGTGCGCGCTGGCAAACACAGCAAGCCTTCAGTGCTATTGATGGGCTGCCTGTCAGCATCAAAGATCTCTTTGATGTGCAAGGCGAGCCAACCACGGCGGGTTCACATTTACTCCTGAATGCAGAACCGGCAGCAGCGAATGCCCACGTGGTCGATCGCTTACATCAGGCTGGGGCGGCGATTATCGGTAAAACCAACATGACCGAATTTGCCTTTTCCGGGCTGGGTATCAATCCGCATTACGGCACACCGGCTAATCCGTGGCGTCGCGAAGACAAACGCATTCCGGGCGGTTCTTCTTCTGGTGCAGCTGTCGCCGTGGCAGACGGCATGTGCCTGGGCGCTATCGGTACTGACACCGGTGGATCGGTGCGTATTCCTGCTGCGCTGTGCGGCTTGACCGGCTTTAAACCCACCGCGAATCGCATCAATCAGGCGGGTACGTTACCGCTCTCTGCCTCGCTCGACAGCATCGGCGTGATTGCCCATGACGTGCGCAGCTGCTGGCTGCTGGACAGCGTCATCGCGGAACAGCCGCTTGAACTCCAGCAGGTGGAGTTACGCAGTGCTCGTTTCGCTATCCCGCAGACCCGTGTGCTGGAGGGACTCGACGAAGACGTTGCGCAAGCCTGGAAAAATGCCATCGAAGCACTGGAACAGGCCGGTGCCACCCTGGTTGCACTGCCGCTTGAAGAGCTTGATGAGTTGAACAGTATGAATGCGCGTGGCGGCATTACCGCTTACGAGGCATGGCAATGGCATCAACAATCCGCACTGGCGCAACCCGAAGCTTACGATCCTCAAGTGTTAGCGCGTGTGCAGCGCGGCAGTTTGCTGACGGAGCAAGATGCCCGTGAACTTCATCAACAGCGCAAAGCGTGGCAGCACCGCATTAGTAGCGCGCTGGCAGACTTTGACGCCTTACTCATGCCCACCGTTCCGCGTATCGCACCGACCCTCGCTTCTCTGGAGGATGCGCAGCAGTACATGGAGGTCAACGCGCTGATGCTGCGTAACACCAGCGTAATCAACATGCTGGACGGCTGTGCACTCTCTTTACCCTGCCATCAAACCGGTAGTGCGCCGGTTGGCCTAAGCCTTGCTTCTGTTCATGGTGATGACGCCCGCTTAATCAGCTGGTCGCTCGCCGTGGAAACTGCCCTCAACTGGAGATCCTGATGATGACTCAATCCCACGGCATGCTGTTTGTCGCCACTAACATTGGCGCTGAAGACGAAGCGGACTTCAACCAATGGTATGACCATGAACATGTAGAAGAGCGCGTCGCGATTTGTGGCTTCTTAAGCGGAACGCGCTATCAGGCTATCCATGCCGAGCGCAAATATCTTGGCCTGTATGAAACCGAGGCGCTGGAAGCCTTTACCAGTGCGGATTATCACGCAGCCTTCACTCGCCAGACCGAATGGTCAGTGAAAAATCTGCAAAAGATGGTTAATCCAATGCGTCGGGTCAGCGCGATCACCCATAAGCATGGCAAAGGGACCGGCAGCCATCTGGCGGTGGTGACGCTGAAAGCGCTGGATGCCAGCGTGTTGACTGCGTGGCAGCAGCAAATTAGCCATACCCCGGGCTATGTTGCCTCCAGTTTACTGACCCCGGATGTGGCGCTCAGTTCTCCGTTGCCGATGGAGAGTAAAGGACAGCGGCAGATGCTACCGATGCTACTGATTCACTGCAGTGACGCATCAAGCTGTGACCAGTTGGCCGCACACGCGGCGGAATTGATGACCGGCGATGTTCAACGCTATGCCTTTAGCTGGCAGTTAACTAAACAGGAGTTGGCACATGGCTAATACAGACTCTTCATTGCAGCAGACGGTGCGTGATAAGCGCACGGCTTCGAAAACCGGGCGCCTGGCCGCTGCCAGTTCCATCGGCACCGCGCTGGAATGGTACGACTTCACCGTCTACAACATTATGGCGGCACTGGTGTTTAACCATGTGTTCTTCCCCAGTTTTGATCCGCTGGTTGGCACCATTCTGGCGTTTTCGACCTATGCGGTAGGTTACATTTCACGTCCGCTGGGCGGTTTTGTGTTTGGTCATCTGGGGGATGTCGCAGGGCGCAAAGCCGTGTTGATCATCACGCTGGTGATCATGGGCGTCACCACCGCCTTAATGGGCTTGCTGCCAGGCTATGCGGTGTGGGGCATCTGGAGTCCGGTGCTGTTGGTCGCGCTGCGTTTTGTGCAGGGCATTGCCCTGGGCGGTGAATGGGCGGGTGCCGTTTTACTGTCGATGGAGCACGGTGATGCTGATAAACGTGGGCGTAATGCATCTTTTGCACAGGTGGGGCCTTCCTGCGGAACCTTGATTGGCACCGGGTTTATCACCCTGGTGACGGTGATGATGAGCGGCGATCAGTTTCAGGCATGGGGCTGGCGCATTCCATTCCTGCTGAGTCTGTTGCTGGTGCTATTTGGATTGTGGCTGCGCCGTGGGGTGGAAGAGACACCGACCTTTGTCGCGATGCAGGCTGCGGAAAAAACGACGCATACGCCACTGAAAGAGGTGTTTGTCAACTATCCGAAACAGTTGCTGATTGCGGGGGGATCGCGTATCGGTTCCGATGTGCTGTACGCGCTGGTGGTGGTATTTACCCTGACGTACGTCACCACCGTATTACAGTTGCCACGCCCGCTGGCCTTGATGGCCACGATGTTGGGCGCAATAGGGAATGCGATCACCGTCCCAATGTTCGGCGCGCTATCAGATAAATGGGGACGCCGACCGGTTTACATCACGGGTGCTGTATTAGCTATCGTCTGGTCTTTCGTGTTCTTCGTGTTGTTAGACAGCACGCAGCCGGTGCTGATTGTGCTGGCGGTGATAGGGGGGCTGCTGATCCATGCAATCATGTATGGACCACAAGCCGCATTCGTTACGGAACAGTTTCCCAGCCACGTTCGCTATGCCGGGTCATCACTGGCTTACACGCTGGCAGGTATTGTCGGTGGAGGGTTTGCGCCGTTGATTATTACTACGCTGTATAAAGAAATGGGCAGCACGCTGTGGGTGTCGCTGTATGTCACGCTGGCATTGTTGATCACGCTGTTTGCCGTGTGGAAGGCAAAAGAGACGGCACATAAGCCGTTGTAACTAAGTGGATTACGGCAGTCATTGAGTGTGGGTGGCCTTAGGGCCGCACACAGCTACCTGACATTATTCACATCTCAACCCCTTACTCCTCCCAAAGCAGCGGTACACAATTCTCCCCATCAATCGTTGACCAACCGCAAATTTCCATCATCTCAATCATTACTCTCAGGCTAACGATCCCACCTTCAGGTTGATTGATGGCATCACCGCTTAAGACCACACTTTCCTGCGTTGACGTAATCGAGCGATTCGCTCATTCAGGAGGTTAGTCATGTCATCAGGACAACAAACGGCGCGGGTGTGGAATACGCGCCGTACCGAGAAACAACGGCGACAGGCGTCGTTGCCGGTGCAGGGCAAAGTATTACCCACCGATCAAATGGTTGAGATGCTGGAAAAATTAATCTCGCCTGGCGACCGCGTCGTACTGGAAGGCAATAACCAAAAACAGGCCGATTTCCTCTCACGTATGTTGGCCGAGGTTAACCCGAAAAAGGTGCACAATCTGCATATGATCATGCCGAGCGTGGGTCGCAGTGAACACCTCGACATCTTTGAAAAAGGCATCGCCCGCAAGCTCGATTTCTCCTTTTCCGGCACGCAAAGTCTGCGTATTTCGCAGCTACTGGAAGACGATCAGCTGGAAATCGGCGCGATTCATACCTACATCGAACTCTACTCTCGCCTCTACGTAGACCTCGCACCGAATGTCGCGCTGATCGCCGGATACAAAGCTGACCGTAAAGGCAATCTCTACACCGGGCCAAGTACCGAAGACACGCCAGCACTGGTCGAAGCGGCTGCTTTCCACGACGGGATTGTGATCGCGCAGGTTAACGAACTGGTGGACGACGAGTGTGATCTGCCGCGCGTGGATATTCCTGGTTCGTGGATCGACTACGTAGTAGTAGCTGACAAACCCTTCTTTATCGAACCGCTGTTTACCCGCGACCCGCGTCTGATCAAACAGGAACACATCCTGATGGCGATGATGGCGATCAAAGGCATCTACGCCAAACATCAGGTGCAATCGCTCAATCATGGCATTGGTTTCAACACTGCCGCCATCGAATTGCTGCTGCCAACCTACGGTGAGCAACTCGGTCTGAAAGGCAAAATTTGTAAACACTGGACGCTGAACCCGCACCCCACCTTAATTCCCGCCATCGAAAGCGGCTGGGTCGAGAGTGTGCACTGCTTCGGTGGTGAACTGGGGATGGAAGAGTACATCCGCGCGCGCCCGGATATCTTTTTCACCGGGGCCGATGGTTCGATGCGCTCTAACCGCGCCATGTGCCAGCTGGCAGGTCAGTATGCCGTCGATATGTTTATCGGCTCAACGCTGCAAATCGATGGCCTGGCAAATTCCTCAACGGTTACGCGCGGTCGCCTTTCTGGCTTCGGTGGTGCGCCAAATATGGGCCACGATCCGCACGGTCGTCGTCATGCCACTGCCGCCTGGCTGGCAATGAAAAATGGCGAAGATGCCATGGAACGTGGTCGCAAGCTGGTGGTGCAGATGGTGGAAACCTTCCAGACAGGCGTGAAGCCGACCTTCGTAGAAAAACTCGATGCCATTGAAGTGGCGAAAAACTCTGGAATGCCGCTGGCGCCGGTAATGATCTATGGCGATGACGTCACGCATGTGCTGACCGAAGAAGGTATTGCCTATCTGTATCGCGCGCAGGATCTCGAAGAGCGTCGGGCGATGGTGGCGGCGGTGGCCGGAATTACCGATATCGGTCTGGGCGTGGATGCCAAACGCGTCGCTGAACTGCGTCGTAGCGGCAAAGTGGTGTTCCCGGAAGATCTTGGGATTCGCCGATCTGATGCCACGCGTTCGCTGCTGGCGGCCGGTAGCGTTGCCGATCTGGTCGAGTGGTCGGATGGCCTCTACAACCCACCGGCAAAATTCCGGAGCTGGTAATGAAACGACTTGCGCCGCAATCGGTTGAAAGCCACCTGCATCAACTGGCACAGCACGCCACCGATTGCCTGATCGAAGAAGTGAACCTGACGCCCAAGCCGGGGCTGGTGGATCGTCGCGGCAGCGGCGCACATCAGGATCTCTCGCTGGCGCTGATGGAGCGTTCTGCCCGCAGCCTGACCCCGACCTTTTATGCGCTGGCGCAACAGTGCTGGCAGCGTCCAGCGGATATCGCACTGCGCGAAACCGTGGGCCGCCTTGGTCGCGAAGGGGAGCGTCAGATGATGGCTGCCACCGACGGGGTGAATACCCATCGTGGCGCGATCTGGGCATTGGGTTTGCTGGTCAGCGCGGCGGCGATGCGCGGCGGTGAGGCAAGCAGCGATCAACTCTGCACGCGTGCCGCTGAACTGGCTTGTTTACCGGATCGCCACGCACCCAAAACCTTCAGTAAAGGGTTACGTGCCGTGCATCGCTTTCAGGTGCCGGGCGCACGTGAAGAAGCGCAACAGGGCTTTCCGCATATCACGCAGCTGGCATTGCCGCAGTTGCAGCGCAGTCGAGAAGCCGGGGCCGATGAAACCGAGGCGCGGCTTGATGCGTTGATGGCGATTCTTACCTCGCTCAGTGACACCTGCGTGCTCAACCGCTCAGGCATGAACGGTTTGCTGACCTTACAACGTGGTGCGCACGCGGTGTTACAGGCGGGTGGTACTGCGCACATAGCGGGTCGTCAGGCTTTACAACAACTGGATAGCGCGATGCTGGCGCTGAATGCGTCTCCCGGCGGCGCGGCTGATTTACTCGCCGCCACGCTGTTTATCGATCGCGTCAGCATCGCCACTCATTGATTAAGAGGTTGCTATGGAAAAGATAACGTTGTCTTACCCGGCACGTCGCACGTTTAGCGGAAATGCGCTGGCGGGCGTAGTGGGATCGGGTGATATGGAAGTGCTGTACCGCGCGGATAACAGCGCCTTGCTCAGCGTGGCGATCACCACCTCGGTGGATAACAGCAAAGCGCGTTGGGATGCGTTGTTCAGCCGCCTGGCGGAACTGACTGAGCTACCGGCGGGCCAACTGGTGATCCACGATTTTGGTGCCACGCCGGGCGTTGCGCGTATTCGCATCGAACAGGTGTTTGAGGAGGTGAACCATGCGTGATGACAGCAGCTTTATCGAATTACGCGCCCGTCAGCGTGCGCTGGCATTGCTGGACAGCGGCAGTGCGCGCGAACTGCTCGATCCGTTCGAAGGCGTGATGTCTCCCTGGCTGGAGAAACAGGGCATTGTGCCACAAGCCGATGACGGCATGGTGGTGATGAAAGGCACGCTTAACGGCAATCCCACCGTGGTAATTGCCATTGAAGGCACCTTCCAGGGCGGCAGCATGGGGGAAGTCTCCGGCGCAAAAATGGCGGGTGCACTGGAGCTGGCGGCTGAAGACAACCGCAACGGCATTCCGACGCAAGCCATATTGTGTCTGGAAACCGGTGGTGTGCGGTTGCAGGAGGCCAATTTGGGGCTGGCGGCGATTGCGTATATTCACGCCGCCATCGTCGATCTGCGTCAATACACACCGGTGATTGGCATTGTTGCCGGGACCGTTGGCTGCTTTGGCGGAATGTCGATTGCCGCCGCGCTGTGCAGCCATTTGATTGTGACGCGTGAAGCACGTCTGGGATTGAATGGCCCGCAGGTGATTGAGCAGGAAGCGGGCATTGATGAGTATGACTCGCGTGACCGCCCATTTATCTGGAGCATGACCGGTGGCGAGATTCGCTATCAAAGCGGGCTGGTCGATGCGCTGGTGTCAGACGGTGTCCAGGCGATGAAAACGGCAGTGGATGCAGCGTTGGCGCAAGGGGTTCCGGCACAGCATCGCAGTGAAAACTATGCATTTTATCTTGAGCGTTTAAGCCATTTCGATACCGCTCAACAGGCCAGCACAGCCACCATTCATCAGGTCTTCCATACGGAGGTGAAATCATGAGCGCACACAACAGTCGGGGTGAGCTGTGGCTCAGCCAGTTAACCGGCGGCGCTGCCAGCCACACAGGGCTTTGCCCGTCCGTGCAGGTCGCGGATGCCGAACTTAATGGCGAAACCGCTCGTTTCATTGCTGTCGTTCCGGATGCGCACAATCGCTATCCACGCGCTGCGCAAGGCGAAGTCGGTTTGCTGGAAGGCTGGACGCTGGCAAAAGTGGTGCAAGAGACCATTGCGGAAGACGCCGCAAACGCAGTGAAGCGACCCATCATTGCGGTGATTGATGTGCCAAGTCAGGCTTATGGCCGCCGTGAAGAGGGCTTTGGTATTCATCAGGCACTGGCGGGCGCTACGGGCGCTTATGCACAAGCGCGTCTGGCCGGGCATCCGGTGATTGGGCTGATCGTGGGTAAGGCAATGTCCGGCGCGTTTCTGGCGCACGGTTATCAGGCCAATCGACTGATCGCGTTTAACGACCCGGCCGTGCAGGTGCACGCCATGGGTAAAGCCTCGGCGGCGCGTATCACCCTGCGTACCGTGGAAGCGCTGGAGAAACTTGCTGCCAGCGTACCGCCGATGGCCTATGACATCGGTAATTACGCCACGCTCGGCCTGTTGTCATCTCTGCTGGACATCACCCATCCGGATGCGCCGACGGCCGAAGAGATCACGCGTGTTAAAGCCACGCTGGCGGAAGCGATTGACGATACGCGCCGTGTGCCGGGTCGAGGTTCGCGCCTGGCGGCACCGAATCGTCAAAGCTCGGCACTGGTGCGCGAACGTCTGCGCGCCAGTTGGTAATACCCTAATAATAAAAAGCATTAAATCAACCTGCCGGCTGTCAGTATGCCGGACGCACGCGGCGTCCGGCCTCTGCGGCAACTGATAAATTCAACACCATCGCGTCAGTACTCACTCTTTTAATAACAAACAGGTGATTTATGACTTACGTGATTCTGCATGCTCTGGCTCCGATCTTCATTATCATGTTGCTCGGATTCTGGGCCGGCAAAGCCAAAATGGTTGATAACAAGAACGTCTCTTTGCTCAATATTTTTGTGATGGATTTTGCGCTGCCCGCCGCGTTGTTTAGCGCCACGGTACAAACGCCGTGGAGCGGGATTGTGGCGCAGATGCCGCTGATTGTGGTGCTGACGCTGGCGATGTGGGTGGCCTACGCGGTGCTCTATTTTGTTGCCACTAAAATCTTCAAAAAGTCGCCACAGGATGCGGCTGTATTGACGCTGACTGTTGCGTTGCCTAATTACGCAGCGCTAGGTTTGCCCATCCTTGGCAGCGTGGTAGGAGAAGGTTCGGCGACATCGCTCTCTGTTGCCGTCTCCATTGCCTGCGGTTCAGTGCTGATGACCCCCTTCTGCCTGCTGATTCTCGAACGTGAAAAAGCGCGTACCGCCGGGGAAACACAGCGTTCAACGCTGGCGATGCTGCCGGTGTTGATGTGGCGTTCGGTGAAAAAACCGATTGTGCTGGGACCGCTATTGGGCGTGGTGCTGTCAGCCATTGGCATCAAAATGCCGGATTTGGTGCTGGCCGCGATTAAACCGCTCGGTCTGGCTGCCACCGCCGCCGCACTGTTCCTGACCGGGGTGATCCTCTCGGCACGTCAGCTGAAAATCAACAGCATGGTGATCAGCTCGACAGTGACCAAACTGCTGATCCAACCGTTACTGGCGTGGGGCATTGTGATGTTGTTTGGTTTGCACGGCACCGTGGCGATCACCGCGATTCTGATGATTGCGCTGTCAGCCGGTTTCTTTGGTGTGGTATTTGGTAATCGCTTTGGTGTGCAGTCACCGGATGCCGAAGCGGTACTGTTACTGAGTTCGCTGCTGTCGATTGTGTCACTGCCGCTGTTTATTAGCCTAACTTCAGGAATGTAATCATGAATATCCGCCCACACGATCTGCTCTGGCTGCACGCTGATACCACGCTGCTCGACATTAAGGAAAGCTGGGTGGCGCAACAGTGGAACGCTCAGCAGCCGGTCGTGGTGCGGCGTGATGTGATGCGGCAGGATCGCATTCCGATTGGCGTGCGTGGCAGTGCACGCCATCAACGGGCGGCGGGATGGGTGCGGGAGCAGGATGTGCTGCGGATTGATACACCGGAGGGGCTACTGGCGCATGCAAGCGATTCTAAGTTTCGCGCATTACCCACGGTTGAGGCAGTGATGCAACTGCATCAGCAGCGCTGGTCATGGTCGTGGGGCGTGACCGGCAGCACGGGATTCGCTCTGGCGACCGGGTTGCCGGTGCTGCATGCCACGAGCGATCTCGACCTGTTAATTCGCGCACCGTTGCCGTTGCAGGCGGAGAAATATAAGGCCTGGCAGCAGCAACTTGCACGTTTACCCTGTCGTGTAGATACCCAGATAGAAACGCCGGTGGGGGCGTTCGCGCTTAATGAGTGGCTGCGTGAGGGGCGCGTGTTGTTAAAAACCGCGCGCGGTCCCCGTCTGACACATCTTCCCTGGACGGAGGAAATCGAATGAAAACGCTGTTCACTTTTCCGGGACAAGGCACGCAACGGCCTGCCATGTTGCAGTCGCTGCCACGCGATAAGACCTGGCAGGTGGCGCATCAGGTACTGGGTGATGACCTGTTGCAGCTCGATTCGGCTACCGCACTGCAACATACGCGCGCGGTACAACTGGCGCTGCTGATTACGGGCGTGTCGGCGGCACGCCAGCTGATATCCCGCGGATTACAGCCCGATATGGTGTGTGGCCTGTCAATTGGTGCGTATCCTGCGGCGGTGATCGCAGGGGTTATAGATTTTGCCGATGCTCTGCACCTTGTGGCGCTGCGCGGTGAACTCATGGAGCAGGCGTATCCGCAGGGCTATGGTTTGACGGCGATCAGTGGTATGACGCTGGCACAAGTCGAAGCGCTGGTGGATGGGCAAACCAGTTTTATCGCCAACATCAATGCTGAAACACAGATTGTGATAGCGGGTAGTGACAGTGCCATGGCGGCAGTGGCGCAGCAGGCGCTGGCGCAGGGGGCACAGCGAGCGCAGCGGCTGGCGATCAGCGTGCCTTCACACTGTGCACTACTAGATAGCCCCGCGCAGCAACTCAAAGCCGCTATCGATAAGGTCAGGTTGCAACGTCCACAATTCGCTTATCTCAGCGGCAGCAGCGCCCGCGTTCTCTGGCAGCCGGAACGGATTGCTGACGATCTGGCGATGAACATGGCGCGCAGCGTGCGCTGGCATGACGCGATGGTGGCGGCGAAAGAACGCGAAGTGCGTCTGGTGATTGAGATGCCGCCCGGTGAAGTGCTGACGGGCTTAACGCGCAGCGTGCAGTGTCAGGGCGAATGTATTGCCCTTGAGCGCAGCGGTGCTGAACTGGCGCTGCGTCTGTTTCAGCGGCTGGCGCGCTGAACTTTTTCCTGCAAACTCAGGGCGAACATACGCCCTTCAGCCACCAGGGCCAGCAGGTTCGGATCGTGTTCGCGGTTGCGCGGAAACACGATAGCGATCTGCTGCCGCATTTGATACGGCTCGGCTAAGCGGAGAAAACGCAGATCGTTTTCATACTGCTTACGCATCCTGCCCGGCACCAGCGAATAGCCCATGCCGGCCTGCACCAGACTCAGCATCGAGAAGATGTCATTCACGCGCGTGACGATGTTGGGTTCAAAACCGGCCACGTGGCAGGCTTCCTGAAAACCGGCAAAGGTGGCAAAACCTTCGGCTAGCGAGACAAAGGGTTTGTCACTGTAGCTGCGCAGATCGATATCTTCCTCGCTTTTATCATCGCCACCCGCTGGCACGGCGAGGAAGATGTCATCCTGGAACAGCGCGACCTGCTCAAAAATCTTTTCATCAATCTCGGCTTCGCTGACAGAAATGATAATCGCATCCAGCTGATTGTCTTTCAGCGCGCGCAGCAGCAAATCATTAGAACCCATGGTGAGGTTGAGTTCTAACTCGGGGCGGCGCAGTTTCATTTTCATGATCAGACGCGGCACGGTTTCCAGCGACAGAGAATATAAGGTGCCCACACGCAGATGCCCCAGACCGATACCTGCAGTGCGTCGTGTTTCATCAATGCCCTGACTCAGCGTGGCCAGCGCTTCCCGGCTGTATTCCAGCAGCGTCGTAGCGGCGGGCAGTGCCACCAGGTTGCGGCCTTTATGTTCAAACAGCGGACAACGCAAACTCTCTTCCAACGTGTGCAGCGCACGATGCACGCTCACGGTGCTGATCCCCAGCGTTTCTGCCGCTCTGGCGAGGTTTTCCGTTTCCATGTAGCAGCTGAAAATCAGCAGCTTGCGGATGGTGAGATCATTGTCGAGGGTGAGTTTCATGCCGGTTTCACGTCGTAAATCAGGGGTGCCACTATAGCGTTAAGTCGTGACGCGGGTTAGTCAAAAACGGGTGTGAACATTGCAAGTCGGCCTCACAACTTACCTGGCCGACCCTGACGAATCCACTGCTCCGTTAACGATATTGATAGGCGATACCGGGCACAATTTAACGTACTCAATATGCGTAACTCGTTCTGTAAAAGCTGCATGAATCGCGCTCTGTCTTCAGGAGCAAGATCAATTACCTGCATCGCAGAGTCAATATTCTGACCCTCTGCAACGATTAAGCGAATAGTGGTGTTTAAATCTTCTCTGTGACGAAGTCTAAACGGATCCGGAACGCCCATGGCTTCCAGTGTGACGGCATAGCGTTTGATTGAACGACGATATAAATGTTCGAACAACTCAACGGCTAAAGTCACGTCACGTTTTTCATAGATTCCCATCATTGCGTAGGCATAGCTTGTGACATCAGCATCAAGAAAGGAGAGTGGAGCACTATTGTAGATCATGAGTGGAATATTTGCGGCCAGCCTGCTGGTTCTTTTATTCCCGTCTTCAAAGGGTTGCAGATAAGCGATATTGACCCACAGGAAAAAGGCTGACTCCACAGGATTATTAATCAGCCGTGATTTTTTGATAATGATGTCGAACATTTCTTGTAACAGGAACGGTGCCTGTAGTGGAGTGTAGGTCGTTCCCGAAATATTCACGATTTTGCGTCTGATCGCTCCCAACTCGTCAGAATTTGACAATAAATCATGCATCAATAAAGCATGTAAGTTGCTGATTACCGGCCCAGTTAATCCAGATTCAGGGACTGCATCGACCAAAAACTCTATTGCCTGTTTATGATTAAGCAGCATGACGGCATCTAAATCATTTGATGCCGCGCCACCTTTGAACAGTTCTTCGGTGGCCAGCAATGAATATCGGTTTCCTTCAAGTTGAGAAGATGACCAGGACAAATCAATGAGCAATTGCTCCAGAACTTTTCGCGCGTAGGTACCTGCGGGCTGTTGCCCTGCCATTTTGCCTTCATTCATCAAGGCCAGGGCTAGCGTCTGGGGCAGGAGGAACGTTTCGTTCGGAATATAATTGTCCACGAAGCTTCGGTCATACCCGGAAATATCCCTTACTGACAGGGGTAAGTTTAGATACTGATGCAATGATTGAGCTGTAGTGAGGGAGGAGGAATGATATTCAGGGGTCTTCTCCGTCACCGATGAACCGTATTGGGGTAGCTTGTTCAAGGGCGCCAGCGCGGTATACCGAGTCCCCCGTCCTACGCCGTGCCGGGTAATTTTGCTTTGACCAAGCAAAACCTCGATATGCCGTTTGATCGTAGAACGACCCACACCAAGACGGCCCGCGAGGTCACCGGAACTAAGCGAAGACTCGGCACTTGCGATAGTTGAGAGAATTTGGTGTTGAAGGTTTGAAAGATCATCTGGGGAGGTTGGCTGGATCAAAATCGTATGCCTCTGGGATTAGCTTAAAATCCATAAATCAGAAATCTACCTGGCCCGTGCTTTGCACTCGCTGAAAGCTTAAGACCAGGTAGATTTGTGGCCCATATTGAACGTTAATGATCCATGATATCGATATTTATGGCCCACACTAAACATTTACGGTCCATTATAAATATTTTACAGCCCATTTCACTCATTATCGGCCCAATAAATTAAATTTATGGCCCAATCTTGAAATTTGCGGCCCGGAATCACTTTATTTGATAGCCGCTAAGCCGCGACCATTCGCTCTCTCGCGCCAGCTCACACTCTCAAACGTCACCACAAATAACAGGCTATACAGCACCACGATGGTGGGGCCCGGCGCGCTATCGAGGAAGAAGGACGCGTACACTCCGCAAAATCCAGTCAGGATGGCAATCAGCGCCGCCAGCAGCATGACCTGTAAGAATCGCCGCGCCAATAGCAGTGCGATCGCTCCTGGCGCGATCAGCATGGCGATAGACAAAATCACTCCCACCGATTTCAGCGCGGCAACGATGGTCAGCGCAATCAAACACAGCAGCCCGTAATGCATCACATTAGTGTTGATGCCACAGGCGCGCGCCTGTTGTGGGTCAAAGGCATGCAGCAACAAATCGCGCCATTTCACACTTAGCACCAGCACCACCAGCAGCGCAATGGCGGCGGTTTGTGCGATATCCGCCCAGCCAATACCCAGCATATCGCCGAACAGAATGTGGTCGAGATGGACTTCCGGTTTCAGTTTTAGGTAGAGCACCAGTCCGGCACCAAACATCCCCGAAAACACAATGCCCATCACGGTATCAGGCTTGATGCGGCTATTCTGGCTGATAAAACCGGTGGCGAGTGCACACAGCATGCCTGCGATAAAAGCGCCAATCGCGAAAGGAAGGCCGATCCACCACGCCAGCACCACGCCGGGAAATACCGCGTGACTCATGGCATCGCCGAGCAGTGACCAGCCTTTTAACACTAAAAATGCGGACAGCATGGCGCACGGCAGCGACAAAATCAGCGTGATGATCAGCGCCATATTCATAAATTCGAATTCGAAAGGACTCAGCAGTATTTCAATCATTGAGGTTGATCTCCTGCGCCAGACGAGCGCGTCGCCGGGCCGCCAGCACGCCATGTTTAGGCGCAAACACAAACGCCAAAAGGAACACCAGAGTCTGTGCCACCACGATCACGCCGCCAGTGGCACCATCAAGGAAATAGCTGCTCCACGCGCCAAGGAAGCTAGTGATGCTGCCGATAGCCACGGCAATCATCAACAAACGCGGGAAGCGGTCGGTGAGCAGATAAGCGGTGGCGCCCGGTGTCACCACCAGACAAATCACCATAAAGGCGCCAACGGTTTGCAACGCGGCAACGGTGGAGGCGGCGAGCAGGGTAAAGAACAGGATCTTTAAGCCGGTGGTATTCAGTCCAAGCGAGCGCGCGTGGCTTTCGTCGAAGAACGTCACCATCAAATCTTTCCACTTCAGCAGCAACAACGTCAGCGTCACCACGCCGATGGTGCCGAGCTGCCAGATATCAGCGGGTGCCACGGCGAGAATGTTGCCCAGTACGATGGTTTGAATATTGACCGACGTCGGATTGAGCGACACCAGAAAGAGCCCGATGCCGAAGAAGGAGGAGAAGATCAGTCCGATGATCGCATCCTCTTTCAGGCGCGTGCGCTGGTTAAGGAACAGCATGCTGCCCGCCGCCAGTCCGCCGGAGAGAAAGGCTCCAAGCGAGAAGGGCAACCCCAGCATGTACGCGCCAGCTACGCCCGGCACTATCGAATGTGACAGCGCATCACCAATCAGCGACCAGCCTTTCAGCATCAGAAAGCAGGAAAGAAACGCGCAAATCGCCCCGACCAGCGCGGCGATCCACATCGCATTCAGCATGTATTGATAGCCAAACGGCTCAATAATCCACGACATGATCCGCCCCCGGTTGCGCGGCTATCTTCTGCAACAGTGCGGCATTGCGCTGCTGTACCTCACCGTCAAAGGTGCGTGCCAGATTGGCGGCGGTAAAGGTGTCGCGCAGCTCGCCGCTGGCTAGTACGGTGTTTTTCACCAGCACGCAGCGGTCGCAGTAATCAGGAATGGTGTTGAGGTCGTGCGTGGAGACCAGCATGGTGCGGCCCTCATCGCGCAGCTCCTGCAACAGGGCGATGATCGCCGCTTCAGTTTTGACATCGACGCCGGTGAAAGGCTCATCCAGCAGGATGATTTGCCCACTCTGCGCCAGCGCACGTGCCAGGAAGACACGTTTTTTCTGCCCGCCGGAGAGTTCACCAATCTGACGATGGCGGTAATCACTCATCCCAACGCGTGCCAGCGCCTCATCCACGCGGCGTTTGTCCTCCGCACGCGGGATACGCAGCATGTTCATATAGCCGTAGCGGCCCATCATCACCACATCTTCCACCAGCACCGGGAAGCTCCAGTCCACTTCTTCCGACTGTGGCACATAGGAGACGATATTGTGTTTCAGCGCACGCTTCGCGGGCATCTCTGCCAGCGTGACCTGACCCGTCGAAAGCGGCACGAAGCCCATAATCGCCTTAAACAGTGTGGATTTCCCGGAGCCGTTGACGCCCACCAGCGCGGCGATGCTGCCCGCTGGCACGGAGAAAGATGCCTGACGCAGCGCAGTGTGACCGTTGCGGTAGGTGACGCTAACATCCTGCACGTTTAAGGTCATTTTTGGCTCCCGGCGGTGATGCCTTTCACCACGGTATCAGTGGTCACGCGCAGCAGATCAAGGTAGGTCGGAACCGGCCCGTCACTGTTGCTGAGAGAGTCAACATACAGCACGCCGCCGTAGTGAATACCCGCTTCACGCGCCACCTGTTGGGCCGGCTTGGCGGAGATGGTGCTTTCGCTAAAGATGGTCGGAATATTTTGAGTTCTGACTGCATCGATCACTTTGCGCACCTGTTGCGGCGTGCCCTGCTGATCGGCATTGATCGGCCACAGGTAAAGCTCTTTAAGTCCCAAATCACGCGCCAGATAGGAAAATGCGCCCTCACTGGTCACCAGCCAGCGCTGGTTTTCCGGCAGTTTTTCAATCTCCGCGCGCATCGGCGCCAGGGTTTGCTGGATTTGCGTTTTATAGCGATCCGCATTGGCCTGATAAACGGCGGCATTGGCAGGATCGTATTTTTGCAGTGCTTTACGGATGTTATCGACGTAAATCAGCGCATTGTCTGGTGACATCCAGGCATGCGGGTTGGGTTTGCCGTTGTAAGGGCCTTCGGTGATGCCTAAGGGCTCAATGCCTTCGGTCACCGTAACTTCCGGCACGCCTTTCAGGCGCTGGTAGAAGCGGCTAAACCACAACTCCAGGTTAAAACCGTTTATCAGGATTAAATCGGCGCCCTGCGCGCGACGAATATCGCCGGGGGTTGGTTGGTATTCATGGATCTCCGCACCGGGCTTGGTGATGGATGTCACGTCGGCGGCATCACCTGCGACGTTCTTTGCCATGTCTGCGATCACCGTGAAAGTAGTGACCACTTTGAGTTTGTCGGCAGCAAATGCCGAAGTGCTCATCGCGAGCGTAAGCATCACAACCGATACAACGTGCCTGATCAACATAGTCATCCCCTGAGAAGTATAGCCTGTGCTATACATTATAGTGAATGCTATGAATGTGAAGTGTTTTTGTACACCTTTTGCTGTTTACGACAAAAATTTACGTAAGTTGAAGTAGCAGAGGAGAGTAATGAAAGTGGCTTATGCGATTTTCGAAATAACGTAGAACATATTGTTCTTAAGGGCAGGGAGGTATTATTGAGAGCAAGAACACTTCACCACGAATAATGAAGTGTTCCTGAGAGGGAATTAATCGATCGACAAATTATGAATCGACAGCGCAGCACGCGCGGCCTCTTTGCCTTTCTTAATAAAGTGTTCGGTATAGAAGTTTTCCAGCACATCGACCGGCTGGAAATTGTGCGGCGTCAGTGAGACAGAGAACACTGGCACATTGGTGGTCAGCTGAACGTTCATCAGGCCATCAACCACGGCTGCAGCAACGAAATCGTGACGATAGATACCGCCATCCACCACCAGCGCAGCCGCTACGATCGCGTCGTATTTGCCGGTTTCCGCTAAGCGTTTTGCCAGCAGCGGCATTTCAAATGCGCCCGGCACTTCCAGCACTTTTAATTCCGCTTCAACGTTCTGTGCTTTTAATTCTTGCTCAAAACCCACCAAAGCATTGTGCACAATCTCTTTGTGCCAACCGGCTTTAATAAAGGCAATTCTAATATTTTTCATAAGGAGTCCAACATCACCTGTAATTTCTTTGCGCTTGAAAAGTAGCAATAATGCCTTTGTATACCATATGTTACGTTTTCGATCCAGAACGTGCACGTAGCGATAAATGCCATGCGATGACGTGATGGCTATCTGCGGCAATCCGTGCTTGACGGCGACCTGCGCCTGCAATACAAATAGACGCGTCGGGGGAGTCTCGCCAAAGAGACTGAGAGGCTAAAAGCGCAATGCGCGGCTTAGCGACCCTTTGAACCTGACCCAGTTGATACTGGCGTAGGAAGACTGACAGCACCGATCCGGTGTTGTCTGGCGCAGAGGATCGCTCGCGCCCTTTCCCTCCTCCTGTATCTGCGGGTCTCAGTCAACACTGAGAGGCCGATGTGAATTCCCTTTATATCCCGGATAACCTGCTGTGAGCCGCTGGACGGTATTAGGCTGCGGCGTGGCAGGCCTGTGCGTGGCAACGCTGCTGGCTGAACGCGGCGAAGAGGTCGACGTCATTGGCGACGACTCCCGCCAGGCCGCGTCGTGGTTTGCTGGCGGCATGCTTGCACCCTGGTGCGAATCCGAAAGTGCACCGCAGGAAGTGATCTCTCTCGGTCAACACGCTGCTGGCTGGTGGCAACAGCGTGTCAGCAGCGTGGCACATCAGGGAACGCTGGTGGTAGCGCCACCGCGCGATAGCCAGGAACTGACTCGCTTCGCACGCATGACCGAACAGCACCAATGGGTCGATCCCGGTGAGCTTGAACCTCTGCTGGCCGGGCGTTTTGCGCGTGGGCTGTTTTTTGCCGAGGAGGCGCATCTCGACCCGCGCCTGGCGCTCACCGAAATGCGCGAAAAGCTGTTACAGCGCGGCGTGCGTTTTGATGCACAACACCCTTCGGGTCGGGTGATTGATTGTCGTGGCATGCATGCCAAAGCCGACCTTCCGCGTCTGCGTGCGGTGCGTGGCGAGATGGTGATTCTGCACAGCGAAGAGGTGCAGTTCTCGCGTCCGATTCGTCTGTTGCATCCGCGCTTTCCGTGCTATCTGGTGCCGCGCAGTAACGGCCATTTCATGCTGGGTGCCACGATGGTGGAAAGTGACGATGACAGCGCGATCAGCGCACGCGCCTTGATGGAACTGCTCAGCGCGGCATACGCCATTCATCCTGCTCTTGCCGAAGCCCGCGTGGTGGAAAGCGGCAGCGGTTTACGTCCTGCTTATCCGGCCAACCTGCCGGAAATCCATTATCAAAACGACACTTACTATCTTAACGGCATGTATCGCCACGGTTTTCTGCTGGCGCCAATGATGGCAGAACAACTGATGCAGCGCCTTTTCGGGGAACAATCCTATGAATATTCAGCTTAACGGCCGGGCGATCCGCACTGAGGCCAGCACGCTCAGCGAATTGCTGATCGAGCAGCAAATTGATGCCGCCTGCGTTGCCAGCGCTTTCAACGGCAACTTTGTACCTAAAAGTCAGTACAGCAGCCAGCAGCTGGAAGAGGGCTGTCAGTTGGAAGTCTTGTCCCCGATGCAGGGAGGTTGAAACATGTTTTACGATTTCACTCCCCAGTCACGTTTTCTGCTTGGCACCGCGGGCTATCCATCACCGGCGATTCTGCAACAGGCCATTGCCGCCTCTGGCACGGAAATCATCACTGTGAGTTTGCGTCGTGAAGGCGCGGCGGGTGCGGCTTTTCGCGAGATGCTGACCGGGCTGGACATTCGCGTGCTACCGAATACCGCAGGCTGCCACACGGTGAAAGAGGCGGTAACCACCGCGCAGATGGCGCGCGAGCTGTTTAATACCTCGTGGATCAAACTGGAGGTAATTGGTCATGCCGACACGCTCCAACCCGATCCTTTTGCACTGGTTGAAGCGGCACGCATCCTGTGTGCGGACGGTTTTCAGGTCTTCCCGTACACCACCGAAGATTTGATCGTCGGTGAGAAGCTGCTGGAAGCCGGTTGTGAACTGCTGATGCCGTGGGGTGCGCCGATCGGTTCCGGGCAGGGCCTGCGCAACATTGAAGGATTACGCGCGATGCGGGCATGGTTCAGCGACATCCCGTTGATAATTGATGCAGGCATCGGTGCGCCATCACAGGCCGCGCAGGCGATGGAGATGGGCTTCGATGGCATCCTGCTCAATACTGCCGTGGCGAAAGCCGGCGATCCGGTTGGCATGGCGAACGGGTTCCGTCTGGCGATTGAAGCGGGACAGGCCGCACGCAGTGCTGGTTTGATGGAGAAGCGCGATATGGCGGCAGCTTCAACACCGATCTTCGGTCTGGCGAGTTTGAGTTAAGGAGCCACCATGGATCGCTATCAACGGCAGATGATGCTGCCGGAAATCGGTGTCGAAGGTCAGCAAAAGCTGGCGGATGCGCGCGTCCTGGTGGTGGGGGCAGGCGGGTTGGGCGCTACATTACTGCCGCAGCTGGTTGGCGCAGGCGTCGGTTTTATCCGCCTGTGTGACGACGATGAAGTGGCCTTACACAATCTTCATCGCCAGACGCTGTTTACGATGCAGGACATCGGTCACAGCAAGGCAGCACGTGCGCAACAGGCGCTGTTGCAACGTAATCCCGAGGTGCAGATAGAGGTGGTGCCACGGGCTATCGGCGCCAGCGATCTGCCGCACCTCCTCACGGATATCGATCTGGTGATTGATGCCGCTGATAACTTCGCGGTGACCTATCAACTCTCCGACGCCTGTCTGGCAACGCAGATTCCTTTGATCAGTGCATCAGTATTAGGTCGTCAGGGCTACGTCGGTGGCTTCTGCGGCAGCGCGCCGAGCTATCGGGCACTGTTTCCACGCTTACCCGCCTCCGCAGCCAACTGTAACACCGCAGGCGTGATGGGACCGGCAGTGGCGACTTTGGGTGCAATGCAGGCGCAGATGGCACTCAGCGTGCTGTTGGATCTGCAACCTTCACCCCTCGGCAGTGTAATCAACTGTGACTTCATCAACTGGCATATGCGCGCATTTCGTTTTGACGGCGCGGAAGAGCCAGAAAACAGCGTGCCCTTTATCGATGAGCAACTGCTGACGAAAGATGATTGCATTGTCGAGTTGCGCAGTGTGGAAGAAGCCCCCGTCAGTGTAGCGAACATTGTCGAACGCATTCTGCCGCACGCCCTAGTCGATTGGCAGCCGCCGCAGGATCGGCGCATCGTGCTGGTATGTGCCAGCGGCATTCGCGCGGCGCAGGCGGCCTCGGTGTTGGAAGCGCGAGGGTTTACCCGTCTGGCAATGTTGGCGGCAAAGCGACTATGAATCCGATCGGATTTAATGACATCACCTTTAGCTGGGGCGAACAGGCGCTGTGCCAGCAACTCAATCTGCAACTGCGCGGCGGTAAAACCACGGTGCTATTAGGGCGTAGCGGCATTGGGAAAAGCACCTTATTGCGGCTGGTGGCGGGTTTGCTGCAGCCGCAACAGGGCGAAATCAGTGGCTTACCGGGCAAAGTGGCGTGGATGGGGCAACAGGATTTGTTGTATCCGTGGCTGACGGTGCTGGAAAACGTGATGCTTTCCGCTCGGCTCAACGGTGAAAAACCGGACCGCGCGCGTGCGTTGGCGCTGCTTAAGCAGGTGAAGCTGAGTGAGGTAGCGCAAGCCTCACCGGATAAGCTTTCAGGCGGGATGCGGCAGCGTGTGGCACTGGCACGTACACTGTATGCCCAACGCGAAGTGGTGCTGATGGATGAGCCCTTCGCCACGCTGGATGTGATGACCAAACTCAGTCTGCAAACCCTGACTGCCATGCTGCTCAAGGGCAAAACGGTGCTGCTGGTTACGCACGATCCGCTTGAAGCCTGCCGTATGGCCGATGACATCGTGCTGTTGCATGGCCAGCCGTTAGCGGTTGAAAGCTGGCCGGTGCCTGCGGGTGATGCTCCCCGATCCCTTGATGATCCTCGCCTGCTACAGGCGCAGGGCGAACTCTTTTCCCGACTGAATCAAGATGAAAAAACTGTTTAGCGCGATCTATCTGATCGCGGTGCTGCTGTGTGGCTGGCTGCTGGCGCGGCAGCATGGCGTGCCTGACTTTTTGCTGCCTTCGCCACTGGCGGTGTTGGAGGCATTATGGCTGCATCGCCAGCTGCTGGCGCATCACGCGCTGTTTACCCTGGCAGAGATTGTGCTGGCACTGCTGCTGGGCGTTGGGACGGGCGTGACGCTGGCGGTCCTGATGGCAGGCAGCCAAACGCTGCGTCGCGTGCTGTTTCCGCTCGTGACCGCCAGCCAGGCGATTCCGGTGTTTGCGCTGGCGCCACTGCTGGTGTTGTGGCTGGGATTTGGCATCGCCTCCAAGGTGGTAGTCGCGGCGTTAATCGTTTTCTTCCCGCTGTGTCTGTCGCTATTTGATGGCCTGTGCCGTACGCCCTCCGGCTGGCTGGAACTGGCGGGTACGCTGAATCCTTCACGTGCGCGGATTTTCTGGCACGTGCGCTGGCCCGCAGCGCTCCCGCAGTTCTTTTCCGGTTTGCAGATGGCGGTGGTGCTGGCCCCGATTGGGGTGGTGATTGGCGAATGGGTCGGTGCCAGCGAAGGGCTGGGCTATCTGATGATGCAATCCAACGCCCGGCTGGAAACGGCCACCAGCTTTGCTGCTTTGTTGCTGTTATTGATGCTGGCGCTGCTGCTCTCCGGCGGCGTCGCATTGCTGCGTAAAAAATTCCTCTGGCACTCAACATAAGGACGTCCCTTGAACACCCTACGTAACGCGATTACCGCTTTGCTGCTGCTGGCGACCACCAGCGCGCACGCCGAACAAAAAGTTCGCCTGCTGCTCGACTGGTTTGTGAACCCTAACCATGCAGCCATTTTTGCCGCGCAGTACAGCGGCGCTTTCAAGAAGGAAGGGCTGGATGTCGAGATGATCGCCCCGGCTGATTCGGCGTCGGTGCCGCTGCTGCTGGCGGCAGGCAAGGCCGATCTGGCAATCAGCTACCAGCCACAGCTTTACACGCTGGTAGAGAAGGATGTTCCGGTGATCCGCGTGGGCACGCTGATTGGTCAGCCGCTGAATACGCTGACCACCGTGTCCAGCGATATCCATTCGCTCAAAGATTTAGCGGGTAAAACGCTGGGTTACGCGGTGCCAGGATCGGAAGATGTGGCGATCCGCAATATGCTGAAATCGCAGGGCGTGGATGTCAATTCGGTGAAATTAATCAGCCTGAATATGGATTCCACTTCGGCGCTGCTGACGCACAAAATCGATGGCGCGATGACCATTTTCCGCAATTACGAGCTGATCGATTTGCAGGATAAGGGCGCGAAGCCGGTGGTGTTTAAACCCGAAGATTATGGTGTGCCCGCTTATGATGAGCTGATCATTCTGGCGAACAACAAGAGCGCCGCCCAGGACAAGCGTATTCCGGCATTCTTACGCGGTCTGGACGCGGGTGTGGTGTGGTTGCGTGCGCATCCGGAAGAAGCCTGGAAGGCGTTTATTAAGCAGTATCCTGAGCTGAACACCAAACTCAATCATCAGGCCTGGGAAGCGACATTGCCGCTGTTTGATGGGCACAGCGCCACCTTTGATAAAGCAAGGTATCAGGCGTTTGGTGAATATATGAAAGCCAACGGGCTGATCAAAGATGTGGCGCCGATGACGCGCTACTCGCTGGAGCAGTAATCGCCTTGCGGGCTGGTTAATTAGCTGGCCCGCAACACACTTTCATCTTTCATCCTTTATGCTCTAACCTGCAGAACGCAGAACGCAGAACGCAGAACGCAGAACGCAGAACGCAGAACGCAGAACGCAGAACGCAGAACGCAGAACGCAGAACGCAACCACTAGCCCATTCGGCACGACCACTCAATCTTCATCCGCACTTCAGCATCAAATTTCACCAATCACCAACCCTCAACCACTCCTCGGCAACCTTCCTCGGCCCTGGCCACCAAATCCTCTTGCACCCCATCTTTATTTTGATAATGATATCCATTCTCAATTATCAAGTGATGGATAACCTGATGCGTCTGCCCGTTCTGGCTTTACTCTTCTGCCTCATTTCCGTGTTTAACCAGGCTACCGCCGCTGAAAATTCAGCCAGCTGGCCTCGCACCATACCCACTCCGCAAGGCCCATTCACCTTACAGCAGCCACCGCAGCGCATTGTCTCTACCAGCGTGACGTTGAGCGGCAACTTACTGGCGATTAACGCGCCGCTGATTGGTTCTGGCGCCACCAGTCGCAACAGCAGCGTGTCCGATGCCCAGGGCTTCTTTACCCAGTGGGGGGAGGTCGCCAAAGCACGTCACGTCAAGCCGCTCTATGTTTCCCAGCCCAACGCGGAAGCGATAGCCGCGGAGGCACCAGACCTGATCGTTATCGCGGCGACCGGTGGGGACTCTGCGCTGAAACTCTACGATCAGCTGAAAACCATCGCGCCCGTGCTGGTGGTTGATTACGGTGATAAGAGCTGGCAGGCGCTGGCGTTGCAGTTGGGTCACATCACCGGTCACGAAGCGGAGGCGAAACAGGCAATCGCGCAGTTTGACCAACGCGTCGAGACACTGCGCAGCAGAATTACCCTGCCGCCGCAGCCGACCTCTGCGATTGTTTATTACGAAGATGGGCGGGGCATGAATGTGTGGACGCCAGCTTCGGCGCAGGGAGAGTTACTGAAAGCGTTGGGCTTTACGCTGGCGATGCCGCCTGCCAACTTGCAGGGCAGTACCAGCATGGGCAAACGCAACGACATCATTCAACTTAACGGCGAAACGATGGCGGATGGCGTCACCGGCAATACGCTGTTGCTGTTCGCCGCCGATGAAAAAACGGTGCCGCAGGTGGCGAAGAATCCCTTCCTCGCACATCTACCCGCCGTGCAGCATCACGATATTTTTGCCATGGGCAACGATACCTTCCGCCTCGATTACTACAGTGCCAGCAATATGCTCAGCAGCATTGAACGGCAGTTCGTACACTAATCGGCAGCAATATACTCAGCAGCATTGAACGGCAGTTCGTGCACTAAGCAGCGGCTTGCTCAGTGGCCGGTGGTTCTTGCTGCAGCTGTGCCGAGCGCAAACCGCGTGCGGCCAGCGCGACCAGCAGCAGTAAACCCGCCGCCACGCCGCCGAACCACAGCACGCTGTTGAGCGCTGTCAGCATGCGTGCTAGTGCACCCAGCCCCAGCGCACCCAGCGAATCGCCTGTCACGTCCTGCGCGGTGCCCAAACTGTTGACTCGGCCCAGCAAAGCGTCCGGCGTATGGTGCTGAATCAAAATAAACTGCAGCAGGGAAGCGATAGCATTGCTGTAGCCATAAGCCACCAACGCCAGCAACGCCGGAATCAGTTGGCTATACAGCCCCAAAGAAGCGATGCAACCGAAGGCAGCCAGTGCACTTACCAGCAACACCAGACCAGGTCGTGACAACTGTCGCACCCAGCCGCTGGTGAATGCGCCGATCATCGCACCCAGCGGCACGGCGGAATACATCAGCCCGAGCGCCGAAGCATCAACCTGCCACGTTTGCGCCAGTGCCGGGAACAGGATGCGTACCGCGCCCACCATACTCAATAGTAAGCCGACCAGTACGGCGGCACCCACCACGTTGTGCCGGCAGACAAACTGAATGCCGCTGGCGAGCGCGCGCAAAGGGTGTTCAGGCTCCTGCTGCTCCGGTTTCATCGCGGGCAACCGCACCAGCGGGATCAGTGTCGCCAGCGTGCCGAGGGCGGCCACGGCAAAGGCCCAGCCGACGCCCGCCGCCACGATGATCATGCCACCCAGCGCCGGAGACAAGATCGCCCCCAGTCGCACGGTTAACATGCTCAACGCACCGGCTTCCGCCAGATGCTCGCGTCCCACAATTAACGGAATCACCGCCATCAGCGCCGTCATGCCCAGTGCACCAAAAAATCCGTCCCAGAAGGCGAGGAAATAGAGCGCCCACAATGAAGGGGCAGGACTAAACGCGTTCAGGCTCAGCAACACAAAACCGATACCACAGGTGCCACGCGCAAACAGGATCAGCTTGCGGCGATCATAACGATCCGCCAGCACGCCCCCGAGCAGCAGGCCAATAAACATGCCGATACCATCCAGCATCACGGCGACGCCGACCTGCAAGGTCGAGCCGGTCATGGCCTGAATCTGGATCGGCACGCCCACTGCCAGCATGCCCAGCGCAAATACGGATAGCATGCGGGCGCAGAAGATAGCGCGAAACGCGGCGTTGTTTTTCAGCAGGCTGAAATCAAGAAAAATTGAAGGCTTAGCCATAAATATCCATTGTTAAAACGAGCAGGGGCGCACATCAGTGCGCCCACATTAAGTGGCCAAAGGCCGGGTGTTATGAGCGACTCTCAGATAACAAACGATTGATCAGCGGACCCAGCACTTTCAGCGAGGTGGCAGACAAAATGTCAGCGTGCTCGCAATCCAGCGGCCAGATTTCCAGGTCTGAAACAAACGGTTTCCAGGTCGCCGGCACATCCATGTCGGCAGGCAGGGTTTTCTCCGCCATAAACAGCGTGGCTTTACCGGCATAACGCGGCGTACGCGCTTCCGCCAGCCGTGCGACTGCGTCCTTGTAGTTGGCGACGATGGTGCTAAACATCGCGGCTTTCTCGGCACGTAACAGGGAATCGCGCTCATCTTCAGTAGCAGCCATAAACTCGGCCTGTTCCCGCGCCACTTCCTGCTCCGCCTCTTCAGCATCGGGCGTGCGCCAGTCCTGTCCTTCGGCCGGGTAAGTATCCAGCAGACCAAGGAAGGCCACGCTTTCGCCATTGGCCTGCAGGCGCGCCGCAATGCCTTGTGCCAGCGTGCCGCCCAACGAGTAGCCCAGCAGGAAATAAGGCCCATGCGGCTGCTGCTCGCGAATCACAGCCAGATGGCGATCGCACATGGCTTCTAGACTTGTACAGGCTGCGATAACACCCGCCGGGCGCGGTGATTGCAGCCCCACAATCGGGAAATCGCCGTCGAGATAGTGCAGCAGCGCGCTGTACTGCCAGGCGAACCCTGATGCCGGATGGATGCAGAACAGCGTCGGCCCCTGACCGGCACGCAGTGGCAGCAGTTCCCCGTTGCCGCTGCTGTCGCTGGCATCGCCTGATAACAGCGCTGCCAGTTTCTCCACGCTGCGTGCGGCGATGATCTGTCCGACACTCACCGGCTGCGCTACACGGCGGCGCATTTCTGCTGCCAGTCGCATCGCCAGCAGTGAATGACCGCCCAGTGCGAAGAAATCGTCGTCGGCATACACCTGCTCACATCCCAGTAGCTGCTGGAACAGTTCTACCAGCATCTGCTCGTGAGGCGTTTCCGGCAGACGGCCAGCCTGCGTGCTGCGTTGCGGCATCGGCAGGGCTTTACGATCCAGTTTGCCGTTGGCGCTGAGGGGCAAATCGTCCAGCAGCAGATAGCTCACCGGCTGCATATGGGCAGGCAGGCGGGTGCTCAACTGCTGTTTAATTTGATCGATATCCAGTACCACGCCAGGTTGTGCTACCAGCCAGCCGAGCAGCTGGCGATTATCGACGCCCGCCGCCGCCTGTTGTGTCAAATTGCGCGCAGCCACGACTGCTTGCGCCACGCCCGGCAATGCCACCAACGCCTGCTCAATTTCACCCGGTTCGATACGTTGTCCGCGCATCTTTAACTGATCGTCGCTGCGCCCCAGATACTCTACGGCGCCATCCTCACGCCAGCAGGCGATATCACCGGTTCGGTACATACGTTCGCCATCAGCAAACGGAGCGGCAATAAAGCGCTGCGCGGTAAGATCGGCGCGATGCAAATAGCCATCTGCCAGCTGGATGCCGCTGAGATAAAGATCGCCCGGCACGCCGACCGGCACCGGGCGCAGCAGGTTATCGAGGATATGCAGTTGGGTGTTCCACACCGGACGACCAATCGGCACGCCGGGGCCATTCAGGCCTTCGAGCGCGCTACCGCTGGCGGGTTGCCATGTGACATCCACGGCGGCTTCGGTCGGGCCGTACAGATTATGCAGCGGAGCGGCGATCACCTGCTGATAGCTGCGCGCCAGATCGCAGGCCAGCGCTTCTCCGCTGCAAAATACGCGGCGCAGTGAAGCGCAGGCGCGATCGGTGTGCGTACTGACATGCCCGACAAAGGCGGCCAGCATCGACGGAACGAAGTGCAGGGTGGTGACCTGATAATCGTCAATCAACTGCCACAGCGCCTGTGGATCGCGATGGGCATCCGGTGGCGCCATCATCAACTGCGCGCCGGTCATCAATGGCCAGAAGAACTCCCACACCGAAACATCAAAGCTGCACGGCGTTTTCTGCAACACCACATCGTCGCTGCGCAGTGGATAGCTGGCCTGCATCCAGCGCAAGCGGTTAACGATGGCGCGTTGATTGACTACCACGCCTTTCGGCTTGCCGGTGGAACCTGAGGTGTAAAGCACATAAGCCGGGCGCTGCGCGTCGGGTTTAGGCAATGGATGACGTGCTACCGTCTGTGCGCTGGCAAGGCGATCAAACATCATCAGCGTGCCAAAGTCAGCAAAACGATTTTCCAGCGCCGACTCGGTGATCACCACCCACGGTCGTGCATCGTCCACCATGTACGCCAGACGTTCATCGGGATAACCAATATCCAGTGGCAACCAGGCTGCGCCTGCCTGCAAGATGGCGGTAAGGGCAATACTCAGACGAACCGAACGCGGCAAGGCAACGGCAACGATATCGCCTGGCATCACGCCCGCTTCGATCAGTCGATCGGCCAGCAATGTGGCCTGACGCTGCATCTCGCGGTAGCAGAGCTGATGCTCAACATCACACAGCGCCAGCGCGTCCGGTGTGCGTGCGGCTTGCTGGGCGATGGCTTGTTGTAGGGTTTCATTTTCCAGCTGCACGCCGGTGTTATTGACCCACTCGAGCAGCGATTGCTCGGCGAGGGTTTGCAAACGCCACTGCGTTAACGGCAGATCTGGTGTGGTCACCAGCTGCTGTAACAGCAGCAACAGGCGTTCAGCCAGACGGTCGGCATCGGTGACGCAAGCGCGGTATTCCATTAATAGCGTCAACTGTTCACCCGGCAGCACCAGCAGCGTCAACGGATAATGGGTATAGCCGCGGTTGTGGATCGCGTCGCAGCGCACCTTCGCGTTGGCGTCGAGTAATGTCTGATTATCAGGATAGTTCTCCACCACCAGCAGGGTATCAAATAGCGTACCCGCACCCGCCAGCTGTTGGATTTCAGCCAGTCCAAGGCAATCCTGCTCAATCAGCTGGATCTGACGATTTTGGTGCGCGGCTAACTGCTCCAGCAACGGGCGTTGAGTATCAAACCGCACGCGCACCGGCAGCGTGTTACTGAACAGACCGACATGTTGATCGATCCCTTCAATCTGGCCGAAACGACCTGAAACCGGCGCGCCAAATATCACGTCCTGCTGACCACTGGCAATCGACAACATCATGCCCCACAGGCCCTGCATCACGGTGTTGAGGGTCAATCCGCGAGTGCGGCACAGCGCATAGAGTTCGCGCTCCAGCGAGGCGTCCAGCGTAATGCGTTTTTCCTGAACAGCACTCTCGGCGGCATTGGGATATAGCAATGTGGGCCGCACGTCGCGCAGACATTCTTGCCACTGCTGGCGAGCCTGATGCTCATCACGCTGGCTAAGCTGGCGCACGATGTCGGCATAATGGGTGCGTTGGGCGGCCAGCGGCTGTTGACGCAATGCGCTAAGTAAATCGTTTAAAATCACCGGCGTTGACCAGCCATCCACCACCAGATGATGCGCATTGAGCAGCAGCGTCCAGCGTGCTTCATGGCGATGCGGGATCAGCGTCGCCTGCAACATCACCGGCTGCCGGAACAGATCCTGTGACAGCGCCAGATGTTCAGTGGCGTCAATATCCTCGACTTCCAGCACCTGTAGCGGCCAATGCATATCGCCTTCCGGCAGCAACTGCAAGGGTTGCAGACTGAGTTCGCTATCAAACCTGGCGGCGAGCTGCGGATGGCGCTGCAACACCTGATTGAGCGCCTGCTGCACCGATGCTACCGACACATCACCGCTGAGGGTTAATCGCGTCAGTGAGTTATAGCTGCCTTGCGCGCCACTGGTCTGCGCGTGGAACAGTAATCCTTTCTGCAACGGCAGCAGCGGCAAGACGTGGCTAAAGGCCCCGTGACGTGCGCGTAAACGTTGCAGCAGCGCATCATCAACGCCTTCAAGATTGATTTCCGCAGCGACCAGCGTGTTGGCGGCCTGCTGTGGCTGTTGCTCTGCGAAGTGGTAAAGCTGTTGCGCACCCAGAGCGATGGCCTGATGCAGTTGCTCAATCTGATCGGCATGCAAGACGCCCTCCGCCCAGCTCCAGTTCAGCGCCAGCTGCTGGTCATCAACAAACACGTTGAGTTCCAGTGCGTGCTGTAACGGCATGGCATCGTCCTGAATCACCGCAAAAGTGTCGCGGAACTGCTGCGCGGTCCGCTGAGGCTGCCAGTGACCGGCGGATTGCGTGAAGCGGCCGAGATAATTGAACAGCACCTGTGGCGCATGGTCGGCGGCCAGTTTCGCCAACGTAATGCCACGGTGGGCATCCAGCCAGCGCAGTTGGCCATAACCGATGCCGCGATCCGGCACGGCACGCAGCGCGGATTTTACCGCGCGCACGCTGTCATTGAGGTCGGCCGAAGCAGGCAGGGCGAGCAGCAGAGGAAACTCCGCTGTCAGCCAGCCCACCGTGCGCGCCACATCCTGATGATCGTGCAACTCGGCACGGCCGTGTGACTCCAGCGTCACGCGTTGTAACGCACTGCCGTTCATGCTGCGCAGCGCCAGTGAGAGCAGCGTCAGCAGTAACTCTTCGCTGGTGGCACGGAATTGCTGCGGCAGGGTATGTAGCAAGGCAGAGCTGGTGGCCACATCCAGCAGGGTGCGCTGATGCAAGACACGCTCGTTACCCGTTAAGGCTCGCTCACCCAGCGCCGGCAGCGGTTGTTCCAGCATGCGTTGCCAGAACGGCATTTCGCTGGCGCGTGACGCCAGGTTGGCCATTAGCGTAGCGGACCAGTCATGCAGCGAGGTTTCTTCAGCGGGCAAGGTGATCGGTGCACCGCTTAGCAGTGCATCACCGGCCTGTTGCAGTTCATCCAGTAATACTCGCCATGACACGCCATCCACCACCAGATGGTGCAGCGTTAACACCAATCCGCAGCTTGCCCCTTGTGTCTGAAGCAGGGTTGCCTGTAGCAATGATCCTGTCGCCGGATCGAGGCGTGCTGCATCGTCACGGAAGGCCTGATCGGCGGCCTGGTCACGTGCTGACACTTCGATAACACGACAACGCGCAGGGCGCGCAGAGAGCGATTCGCCCACCACTAACTGCTTATCACGCGTGAAGGCGTTGAGGGCTGGATGTGTGTTGGTAAGCTGTTCAATCAGCTGTTCCAGCTGCGCGAGTTGCAGCTCTGGCGGCACCGACAGCAGCACGCCGTGGGCGAAGCGCGCGTTAATGCCCGCCTGCGCATGGAACCAGTGCAGAATCGGCAGACCACCAATCGCGCCCTGTTGCGACACGCGGGCATGTTGAGTGTGTTGCGTTAGAGGGGCGAGATCTTGCGCCATACGTGCGGCGGTGCGTTCGGCAAAAATGTCACGTGGGCGAAGCATATAACCAGCGCGGCGAGCGGCGGTGCTGAGGCCCATTGCCGAAATACTGTCACCACCGAGTGAGAAGAAGTCATCTTCTGCGCCGACGCTCTCCAGCCCGAGCAGGCTGGCCATCGCCTGGCAAATTAACGCTTCCTGCGGGGTGCGCGCCGCGCGGCTTTGCTGTTGCTGAGCCTGATGGGGTTTCGGCAGAGCCTGGCGGTCGATTTTGCCATTCACATTCAGTGGTAGGTCATCCAGCACCATCAGCACGGCTGGCAGCATATAGTCCGGCAACTGGCTACCCAACTGCGCCAGCAAGCGGTTGCTGATTTGCGGATCGGCGCGCAAGGCATCATCCTGCACCGAGCAGTAGCCAATCAGACGGTGCGTGGCGCCCATTACTTCGGCAATCACCACTGCGGTACTGACTTCGGGCAGCGCCACCAGCGCGTTTTCGATTTCACCGAGTTCGACGCGGAAACCGCGCACTTTGATCTGGTGATCCACGCGTCCGATAAACGCCAGTTGACCATCCTGACGCCAGCGCATCACATCGCCGCTGCGATACATCACCTCGCCTTCGCGGAAGGGGTTAGCCACAAAGCGCGCGGCTGTCAGATCCGGGCGGCGCAGATAGCCGCGCGCAATGCCGGTTCCGGAGATGTAGAGTTCGCCGGTGCAGCCAATCGGTACCGGACGCAGCTGGCTGTCGAGCAGATAAACCTGGCTGTTACCCACCGGGCGGCCAATTACCGACTGCGGAGAAGCCAGCACGCTGGCACCGAGGGTATCAATGGTGTACTCAGACGGGCCGTAGTAATTGTGGATTTCCATCTGATGCTGTTGCTGCATCAGTTTCCACAACGTCGGCGTGGCCGCTTCACCGCCAATCATGACAAACGCAGGGCGGTGGTTTTCCGCTTCCAGTAATCCGCTGTCGATCATCTGAGAGAAGAATGACGGCGTGATGTCCAGCAGATCGACCGGCACCGCGTTCATCTGCTGAATCAAACCCCAGGCATCGCGACGTAGTTCTTCGTCGAAGATATTTAGCTCGCAGCCCATCAGCATGCAGAACAGCGGTTCCCACGAAGAGTCGAATGAGAACGACGCGGTATGACCGGCGCGCATGCGGCGCGGGTTGCTGGCGTGGAAGCGGTCAATCGCCGGTCCAAACAGATGTTCGCGATGTGACAGGAACAGATTCAGCAATCCCTGATGTGTGCTCATCACGCCTTTTGGCCGGCCGGTGGATCCGGAGGTGTAAATCATATAGGCAAGATCGTCGCCGCACAGCAGAGTGCTCGGTACGCTGGTCGGCTGTGCCGCCATTTCGCTCTCCAGCTGATCGATGCACAGCGCGGGAAGGGCCGGCATCTGCGCCAGTGTCGTGGAGTGAGTCAGCAATAATGCGGGTTGCGCATCGTCACACATCAGTGCCAGACGTTCGCGTGGGTAGTCAAGATCCAGCGGCATGTAGGCCGCGCCGCTCGCCAGCACACCAAAGATGGCGACCAGCGAATCCACCGAGCGCGGAATACCCATCGCCACCACGTCGTCTGCTTGTAAGCCACGCGCCATCAAGGCATGTGCCAGTTGCATGGCGCGGTCGGTCAGCTGGCGATACGTCAGTGACTGTGTGCCACAGACGACTGCCGTCAGGTCAGCGCTTTGTGCCGTGCGTTGCAGCAGCATATCCACGATGGTGGTCGCCCCCGCAGGCGGGGTGATTTTCGGGCCAGTGGACCAGCGCTGTAAATCAGCCTGTTCGTCTGGAGCAATGATCGAAAGCGTATCCAGAGTGGCTTCGGGTTGTGCAGCGAACTGCGTGAGCAGATGACGAATACGGTCTGCGTGACGCTGTAACATTTGTGCGTCGTAGCGCGTCGGGTTAGCCACCAGTGTTAACTGCAATGCGCCATCACGGAAGCCCACTTCAAACTCGATATCGTCAACCGGGCCCATGGCTAAGGTGTGGGTCGCCGCCGGAATACCATCGAATTGCAGATCATCATGGTAGACCTTGACGTTGATCACCGGCCCATAAAGCTGTTGGCTGCTGCCGACCAAACCCAGATAGCGACGCAGTTGCTCTGCTTCATAGCGCTGATGACGGCGTGCTTTGCGGATTTCCGCTTGTACCTGCTGCACCAGCGCGGCTAAATCAGTGTGATGAGGGATGTCGAAGATCAGCGGCAGCACGTTGACCACCGGCCCCAACGCCGTCAGTGCCGCCGAGCCCATGCGGCGCATAAACGGAAAGCCAATCGCTAAGCGCGAGTTGTCGCTAATGCGCGCCAGATAAGCCACCAGCAGGGCACTGACAATATCGCCTTCGCTGCAATCCTGGAACGCCACGTGCTGGCGCAACGTTGTCAACTCCGGCAGCGCGACGTGGCAGCTGATCGGACGATCGCCAGCATCCGTTACGCTTTCACTGGAGAGCGTTAAAGTTTCGGGTAGTTCAGCCGCATAGGTCTGCCAGTGGCTGGCGGAACGGGCAAACGCCGGGGATACTCCCCACTGCTGATACTCATCAATCACCTCGCTAAACGGCGTGAAGGGTGAAAGTGAGGGTTCTTCGCCACGGCACAGTTCGGCATAGATGGCCGCCACGCGCTGCGTCAGCGCTTCGAAACTGAAGCCATCAACCAGCAGATGGTGATATCGCTGATACCACCACCAGCTGCCATCACCCACGCGCATTAACACGTGGCGATACAGCGGCTTATCACCGTCGGCCGCCAGTTCGGCGCGCAGATCGGCCTGCATCAGTTTATGCACCTGACCGGTGGCGTCCGCGCGCTGGCTGAAGTCATGCCACTCCGGCAGCACCAGTGCCTGCGCGCCAAACCATTGCGCGGGATTCCCGTTTTCATCAAGGCCAAAGCGTGCCTGCACGGTATCGGCTTCCGCCATCGTCTGGCGGATGGCGCTGTCCAGGGCGGCGCGGTTGATGTCGCCGTGCAGCACGCTGTAGTGCGCCACGGTAAATTGATTGCGCTGCTGCGCAATAGCGTCAGCGATCCAGATGCCGGGCTGAGCCGCCACCAAAGGATACGCAGGTGAATGCGTGATTAACGATGCCAAAGGAATGTTCCCGTCTAAAAAAATCGAAAAAAGGAAAAGTTAAAAAAGCGAAAAATTAATGTGCGCTGGACGACGTCTGTTGCGTCGCTGGTCGCATGTCCTGCCAGTGTGTTTCGATGTACTCAATCGCTGCGGCACGCGGCAGCGGACCCGCCACGTTTTGCCAGCCCGCAGGCACCTGAGCAAATGCGGGCCACAGGCTGTATTGCTGGCGCGCGTTGATCAGCACCAGAAAATCGAGCGCGTCGTTATCAAACGGATTTTTTTGTTCAGACATGGTGGTTACCTTTTGAGGTTGGGTCAGAGAGAAGATCGGCCAGCAGCCAGCGGCAGCCGTCGATCAAGCCGCCGCGCCAGCACAGCGCGTCGTGCCCTCCGGCGTAGCAGCGGAAAAACAGTTCATGTCCAGCGGCTTCTAGTGCGGGACGTATTTGTTGATTCACGAACAACATGTCCTGCTCGCGATCGCCGACTTCCTGGAAAATCTTCAACTTGCCAGCGGGCAGGGCGTTGTCCTGTAAGCGCTGCAACAGCAGACCCGGAGCGTGCCGTTCACGGTTAGCGTAATCGCGGATGTATTGCAGATGCGGCCACCAGAACGAGCCGGATTGCGTGAGGATGCGGCCAAAACGCTCTGGCCAATGCAGACCGGCGTACAGCGCCGCGAGGCCACCATAGCTTTGCCCCGCCACCAGCGTGCGGCAGCCATCGCTGCTGAACGCGGCATGCTGACGGGCCAGCGGCAACAGTTCCTGTTGCACCGCCTGCCAGAAGGTTTCGTTGCAGGGCAGCTCAACCTCGCGATGCTGGCTATCGATTACGTCGATAAACAACCAACAGGCAGGCGGCAGTTCGCCGGCATCGGTGACCTGATCGAGGGCGCTGAAAATCGGCTGTCCGTATACCCAATTCTGCCCATCCAGCAGAATCGCCAGCGGGCGCTGATCCGGTTGCGCAGTCTGTCCGGTGGTGTAAAGCCAGACGTGACGCGTGACGTTGAGCAGATCGCTGTGCCACTGCAAAGTTTGCAGGCCATCCGGCCAGGTTTCGGCTAAACCGGCATCCAGCTGTTGCCAGGCGGATTGATCAGGCGCCTCGGGCATATGCGCATTACTCAGCGCAAAGCGGCGGCTGCTCAGAAACGGGGGCGAAGGATTCAGCATGTCGGGGATCGCCAGTGGCATCAGCGAAATCCACCATTTGCGTTGCAGCACCCGGCAGGTTTCGTCACTGCCGCAGAACAGCGGGGGCAAATGCTCAGCGGTCACCGGGATCAGGCTATAGCTGCCGCGCCAGTCAGATTCGATCTGCGTCGACCAATGCCAGACATCGCTAAGACCGACGCGAACAAGGGATTCAGGCGCCTGGCTGTGATGATCGGTGACGCCATTTATATCGATATAGACCTTTTTGGTAGACGATAACTCGGAACGGCCTTCTGGATCGCGCCAGAAGAAATGCATGCGCGTTTCGCCATCAGCCTCATGCTCAATCACCGGCGTACCCGCCTTATGAAGCTGTTCCCACCAGCGATGGCTGCCGAGATCGTCCTGCTGTAACCACTGGGTAACTGTTCCAGTGGGCAACCAGATTTGCGTCATTTGTTCTGCATCGCTGAGAAACATCCTGCAATCTCTCTCCACATTTTCTTCAAAGACTTTACATTAACAAACGTAATGCAAATGCTATTGATAACGATTTACATTTGCAATATTATTTTTGCGCCGAATAAATCCCCTATTTTTCAGATGATTATTCTGAAATAGGCTTTTAAGGGGGATTTAGGGCCGCGTTTTGCGAGAGGAAGTTATATTTCAATCCGTTACAGCTTTCGCCGTTGGGTGGAGGGGAATGGACGGATTATTTCTTCGACAAGGCAGTTTGAAATAGAGATGGCAACTATGTCCGTTAAAGCAAAAAATTTAGCAATACCTGCTGTGGCACTTCCGTTCAGATTCTCCCGTCTCCACCTGTCACTGGCCTCAATTCTGCTGGTGGCGCCTGCCACTTTCAGCGTCGCGGCAGAAGAGACCATCACCGTGAATGCAGATGCGCGTGAAAGCGTGACGTCTCCACTGCAAGGCTATGTGGCGAAAGAGAGCGCTGCAGGTACCAAAACCTCAACGCCACTGCGTAAAACCCCGCAATCGATTTCGGTGATTACGCGTGAGCAGATGGACGATCAGGCAGCGCCGTCGGTGGCGGATGCTCTGAGCTACACCAGCGGCGTGCTGACCAACTACCGTGGCAACTCGAACCGTAACGATGAAATCATCGCGCGTGGTTTCCGCTATGCACCGAAATTCCTCGATGGCTTGAGCTATGGCTTATCCGGCCAGGCTGGCGCGGCAGGACAGATCGACCCATGGTTGCTGGAGCGTGTGGAGATGATTCATGGCCCGGCATCGGTGTTGTACGGCCAGGTGAACCCCGGCGGTGTCATCGCGATGACCAGCAAGCGCCCAACCGCGCAGAGCATTCATAAAGTTCAGCTCAGCACCGGTAATCAGCATCTGGGCGAAGCGGCGTTTGATTTCGGCGGCAAACTGAATGACGACAACACGCTGTTTTATCGTCTGAACGGTATTGCCAGCACCAAACATGAGTTCGTGAAAGATAACAAACAGCAGCGCATGGCGATTGCCCCCGCGCTGACCTGGCTGCCCAACGCGGACACCAGTTTCACCTTGCTGACCATGTATCAAAACGAGCCAAAGGCCGGATATCGTAACTTCCTGCCTGCCAACGGCACGCTGTTTAACACCAGCGCGGGCTACATTCCTTACGATTTCAACGTCAGCGATCCGAGCTTTAACGAAGCGAAACGCGAGCAGACTTCGGTTGGCTACATCTTCGAGCACAACTTCAACGACAACATCAGCTTCACGCAGAATATGCGTTACAGCAACATGGATGAGTCGTACAAATACCTGGTCTATACCTTCGATGTGGATGGCAGTGACCATCAGATCAACCGTCGCCCACAGCATGACAAAATTAAGTCCAAAGAACTGGGTATTGATAACCAGGTGAAAGCGACCTTCGATACTGGCAACGTTGCGCATACCGTGCTGGGCGGGCTGGATTACAAATGGAGCGATGTCGATAACAAACTGTGGCGCGACAGCGGTGATCAGTACATTCTCGACTGGGCGAATCCGACCAGCGTGACGATCAATGAGAGCGATCTGGCGTTGAACACCAGCACGCGCAAAAAGCTCGATCAGGTTGGCGTGTATTTGCAGGATCAGCTGGAATGGAATCAATGGAATCTGCTGCTGTCCGGTCGCCAGGACTGGTCAGAAGTGCGCACGCAGGATCGCATTGAGAACACCTCCACCCAGCAAAATGACAGCAAGTTCACCGGCCGTGCCGGTCTGTTGTACGCCTTCGATAATGGCCTGTCGCCGTATATCAGCTACAGCACCTCGTTCGAACCGAATCTGAGCACCGGGGCGCCGGGTAGCGATCCGTTCGCACCGACTACGGGTGAACAGACGGAGATCGGTATCAAATATCAGCCAGTGGGTTGGGATGCAGTGTTCACCGTTTCCGCGTTTGATATCACGCAGAAAAACATCACCTCTTACAACAGCGAACTGGGTTACAACGAGCAGATCGGTAAGGTGAAGTCCAAAGGTATCGAGACGGAAGCGCACGCGCAAATTACCCCCGAAATTAAGGTGATGGCGGCTTATACCTTTACCGATGCAGAAACCAAAGAGAGCAACACCGCGGCGCAGGTTGGCAAAACGCCTTCCAGCATTCCGCGTCATGCCGCATCTGCCTGGGGTAGCTACAGCTTCCTTGATGGTGCGCTGAACGGACTGACGCTCGGTAGCGGCGTGCGTTACACCGGCACGGCTTGGGCGGATTCCATCGGTCAGGACAAGGTTCCACACTACACGTTGTATGACGTGATGGCGAAATATGAGCTGGGCGAAGCGGCGAATTCACTGCGTGGCACCACGCTGCAGCTGAACGTGAACAACGTGGCCGACAAGCACTATGTTGCCTCCTGCAGCAACACCAGCGCGTGCTTCTACGGCAGCGGTCGTTCGATTGTGGCGTCTGTCAGCTACAGCTGGTAAGCGTGATAAGGCAGGGCGTCCTTGCGGGTGCCCTGGTTTTATCCATTTGCATTCCGTGCTGTGTTCCTGCAGATGAAACACCTGGAGACAGGTTTTCGGATAATACTGGATTTGTGTGACTGTCATCACTCCGCGAGGCACGCTAAAATGATCGCTTCTCATTTAGCAAAAGGTTTTTCGTCACGATGTTTTCGCGTTTCACTTTGGCCGCTCTGACGGCCGCACTCATGCTTACCGGTTGTGCACGTCACGCCGCAGACAGCAACGCTACCGCGCAAGCTGACGCTCCAGCAGCGGCGCCCATCGAGAATGACAACATTCCTTCCCAGTTTGATAGCGGCCCGACCGTGATCAACGTTTCTCATCTGATCACGCGTACCGATGACGGGTCTTCCGTTTACGTGACGGTAGATGGTCAGGATGCCGGGCTGCTGCAAAAAGGCGAGAATAAAGAGATCCGCGTCAGTGAAGGCAAACACCAGGTCGGTGGTTACGTGCAGACGCTGTTTGGTTTTGGCAAGGTGACCATCGCATCGGTGGATGTGACCACCGACACCAAAGGCCCAAAAAACGTGGTTTATTCGGTGACGCGTCAGAAGCCGACCTTTAGCGAAACCCAGGCCGCTGCGCCAAACAACTCCTGATTTGCAAGCGGTGCTGCGCTTGCCAGCACCGCCCCCGTTTAATTCCGGCTAAACACCAGTTTCAATCCCGCAACGGCGAAGCAGCAGGCCAGCAGCGCATCCAGCCCACGGCGGATACGGCGATAAAATGCCGCCATCACCGCAGTGGAGAACAGCACGGCATAGCCGCAAAACACCAGCACGCAGATTGTGGCACAACCGGCGATGATCATCGGTAAGGTTGAAGTCGCTGCATCCGGTTTCAGTGCCACCGACATGATCGCCACCCAGGTCAAAATCGCCTTGGGATTACCGACGTGCATCAAAATCCCCTGACGAAACAGCCTGGCAAAGGCGACTTTATCGCCGTTGGCGCTGAATTCATTCGCATCAGGACGGCGTAAAGCCGATTTACCCGCCTTATAGGCCAGCCACAGCAGATATAAGCCACCGCCGATTTTCAGCACAATCAAGAGCTGAGCAAAGGTTGCCAGTACGGTTAACACGCCGCAGGCTGCCAGCAGCGCCCACATCATCGAACCGCTGATCACACCACTTGCCAGCGCCAGTGCGGCACCGCGTCCTTTCTTCATCGCCGTGCCCATGATCGCCATATTGCTCGGGCCAGGGCTGGCGGTGGCAACAAAATAGGTGGTGTAGATTAAAATCAATTCGTGTGAAAGCGCCATGTCGTCCTCTGAGATGAGATTGTCCTGCTTTTGTTATATCGCCTGCATCGTAGAGTGACTACTGCTAATTCCGTTTTAAGAAGGAATTGCTTTGGCGTAACCGCGACGCTTCACTTTATAAAGCGTGAAAATAATCGAAAGCGTGGCAATCACCACCAGAATCAATCCGGGGCCAATCAGCGATCCGAAGCCTAACGCATTGAAGATCAGCAGGCCGACAATGCCACCGGTCAGGAAGGAGAAAATGGTCACCAGATGGGTATTCAGCTGCTGTTTAAAGGCACGGATGTTTTTGGAGGGATCGCGGCGTAATAATGCAACAAATACCGAACCGATTGAAATGCCTGCATCTGTCAGCGTGCCGGTAATATGGGTAGAACGAACGCGACCGTTGGAAAGTTGCGTTGAGGTGGAATTGTGCACACCCATTAAAAATGCCAGCAGTAATAATATTTCTGCGTTATTATTCGATGAGAAATAATAGATCTCGAACAGCGACGTCAATATTAATAACACGCCTTCAACCAATAGAATGCAGCTAAATATGGTGCGTAGCCCATTAATTACGCCAAGCACCACCGAAATCCTTGCCACCACCGCACCGGTGACAAAGGCACCAATCATGGCAATGAAGACTTTAAGATTACGTATATCCATCTCATTCAAATCGCTGGATATTTGTGCGATGTTGCCGGACATATGCGAGGGGAAAAAGCCAAAAGCGGCTAACGCCATGGCGTTCAATAATCCCGCTGATGTGGCCAGGCACAGGGCGAGATTACGATCTTCAACGTGTGTCCTGGTGCGCTTCAGTTTTATCAGCATAATTCACCCTTGCTCATTGAGAGTATTGTGATAACGCAATGCGTCAAATCTGGTGTTCGCCAGTGAATAAGTGAAGCACAAAAATCTTAAGGGGATCTTAATAACTTTCAGATATAGATAAATCTTATTATGGGTGTAAAGATATCTAAGGAAGATTGCCAGTTGCGTTATCTCTGTTTACTTTGGCCTGATGCATTTAATTTCAGGGAAATATCGCAATGACCCATTCTGGTGCTCAACCTGAGCAGCGGCGCGCGCTACTGCTGGTCAATCGTCGGGCACGTCGCGGTGCGCAGTGGGCGGATCTGGCACATCAGCAATTATCGGCAGCAGGCTATTCCCTGATTACCCCGCACGAAGATGATGAACGCAGTTACAGTGAATTGATTCTGGCGCATCAGCATCAGGTGGATGTGGTGATTGTCGGCGGCGGCGATGGCACGCTGAATGCGGCGGCACCAGGGCTGATGCAATCCCGCTTGCCGCTGGGCATTTTACCGCTCGGCACGGCGAATGACTTTGCCCGTACATTAGGCATTCCTTTTAATGTGGATGCAGCAATCAACATCATCGTCACAGGGCACACGCGGCGTATCGATCTGGGTGAAGTCAACGGCCATCTGTTTTTGAACGTGTCCAGCGTAGGCTTCTCTGCCAGTCTGGCACGCAATCTCACCGCAGCAGCCAAGAAAAAGTGGGGCACAGCGGGTTATGCGCTGGCCGCATTACGTCTGCTGCGGCAAAGCCGCCCGTTCAGCGCCATGCTGCATTATGATGGCCAGCAGGAAGCAATTAAAACGGTGCAATTTTCGGTGGGCAACGGCCGCTTTTACGGCGGTGGGATGACGATAGACAAGGATGCTGCACCCGATGATGGTCGTCTGGATGCTTATAGCCTGGAAGTGCGTCACTGGTGGCAAATTCTGGCGCTTTTTCCTTCCTTGCGCCGTGGCACGCATGGTCGCTGGGGCAGCGTGCGTACGCTGAGCGGCACTCAATTTAGCCTGCACACCCGGCGTACGCATGACATTAATGCTGATGGGGAAATTATTGGCCGCACGCCTGCGCACTATCGTTTAATTGAGGGGGCGATTTCGGTATTAGCACCAGATAAACCTTAACAATTCACTATGCTGGAACGTTAATATCGGCTGATGAGAGTGTGCCACTATTCTGAATATCCAGAACTCATTTCATTTAAGTCAATAATCAGTTCGTTAAGGTGTTCCTCTTTTTACCTCTGACAACCTGATGATAATTCGAGGTGTCATTCGATCACCTTGAGATAAATCATCGGGTGCACAGTTCCATTTCTCGTATGATGGCGATGAAATGACAGACCTTTCATCGATTGCCGCGCCTTACCACAATCTTTACATTATCCTGAAAACCTCTTTCAGGGATCATCCCAATGAATTTCCGCTCTGACATAAACGGGCTGCGTGCCTATGCGGTTATGTTAGTCATCCTCTACCACTTTGGTTTTCCCCTGGTGAGCGGAGGATTCCTCGGTGTGGATGTGTTCTTTGTTATTTCTGGTTATTTAATGACGGGAATTATTCTCTCGCGACTTAATCATCAGAAATTTTCACTGATGGCTTTCTATGCCGCGCGCTGCAGGCGAATTATCCCGCCATTAATGGTGCTGTGCGCAATATTAATGTTGATGGGTTATTTCCTGATGCCGCCAGACGAGTATCAACGCATGGCGGAGCATGCGGTCTCCAGCCTCAGCTTTATATACAATGTGGTCTATTTCAAACAGGGCGGTTATTTTGATACCGGATCGGTATATAAATGGCTGCTGCATACCTGGTCGTTAAGCGTTGAGTGGCAGTTTTATTTGTTATTACCTTTGGCGTTGATGTTCACCGCGCGTTTCCTGCGCCAGCAATTTGCCTGGGTGATGAGCATAGCGGCGCTGTTGTCGTTTGGCCTGGTGCTGGCGATGGTTGCTGCTGATTATCATCTCACCGCCACCTATTATTTGTTGCCCACCCGCGCGTGGGAAATGCTGGTTGGCGGATTAGTTTATCTGGCACCTAAAACACGACTGAGCGGGCAGGGCTGGGTTCCACCACTGAGTATTCTGGCGCTGATTTTGTGTGCGCTGATATTTGATGAGAATATCGCGTGGCCCGGCATCATGACGTTGATACCGGTGATGTTCACCGCGCTGATCCTTCATGCGGGGGTACAGAACAGTCGGTGGTTAAATCATCGCGTGATGCAGCACATCGGTAAAACGTCTTATTCGATCTATTTATGGCATTGGCCCTTGTGGGTGTTCTGGCATCTGGCGGACTGGCCGGTCACGTTCGTCAGCCAGGTATTACTGATCCTACTGTCACTGGCTGCCGGTTGGGCTTCTTACGTCTGGGTTGAGAACAGGCAAAGCTGGTTCAGCCGGAAAACCTTTATCGCGCTGGGACAGGCTGCTGTGGTGATGTTGTTCGGTGTGACGATCGTTGCGAGGGCGGGAATCCCTTCGCGCGCGCCCGCCGTGGTGGCCTCAATCGATCACTATTCACAGCAACGCTTTGCGATGGCTAAAAATTGCTTTGTACTTAGCGGCATCACATCACCACAGTGCGTATTTGGCGATGCCAGAAGGGTGAATCTGGTGGTGCTGGGTGATAGCCACGCCGCCGCCATGTTGTCCTCGATTGTGGCCAGCGCGGGAACGCAGGATGGCGTGGTGTTCATCGCACAGTCTGGCTGTCCTTCAGTGCCGGATATTCAACGCAGCGCCAGCCCTGATTGCGGTGGCTTTGTAAAAGCGGCAATGGCTGATATTGAACGCAAATACCCCAACGCATCGGTATTGATCATCAATCGCATGTCGTTTTATCTGCACGGCGAATATGGCAGCGGCAGCAGCGCACCGACCTATAGCTTCAGGCAGGACGGCAGTTCTGTTGCCGCCTACCAACAGCATTTTGGCGCCGCAGTGAAACAGCTCGCCAGCCATCATCGCGTCTTTATCATGACGCCGGTGCCGGAATTCGGTTATGACGTGATTTATCGCATGTCACGCGATGCGATGCGCGGCAAAGTGCTGACCATTCAGCAATCTCGCGCTGAGTATCAATTACGTCATCAGGACGCGCTGGCAATGCTCAACAAGATCGTGGCGCTCTCACCTAACATCACCTTGCTGGATGCCACGCAGGGATTGTGTGACAGCCGTTACTGCTGCGGAGCCAGGGAGAATGTGCCGCTGTATCGCGACGATAACCACCTTTCGGAAGTGGGAAACAAAAGTCTGAGCGGGGTGTTTGGAGGGATGTGGGGGATGATTGAGGGGCGGTGATGAGAATCGCTCAACCGTCGGTTGCAGCAATTGAAGCGCGTGGCGAAGACCTGAAAATTGCCACCTTAAAGCGTTATGTTGAGGCGCTGGGCGGGCAATTAACGATTGGCGTAAATATGCCTGGCGGCCAGCACGTCGATTTTGCGCTTTAAGCAGTTTTGTTTTTCTGAGCCAGCCACACCGTCCTGCCACCGCAGGTGGCATCTTCGGTGACCTGATTAACCACGCTGAAACTGTTATCCGACAGCAGTTGGCGGAATTCATCGTGATCCAGACTGGCATGATAGAGCGGGCGTTCAAGGAAAGTGCCCATTGCTTCGCCGTCGCCGTGCCCGCTGGTGAACATCAATGCCGCGCCGTTCTGGGCATGCTGAGCAAAACGTGGAAACATCGCGCGTTGATGATCGCGCGTCAGGTGGAAGAAGCTGTCCCATGCGATGATGCCGTTGAAAGCCTTCGCGAGTGCCAGCGTGCGCATGTCGGCAATATGCCATTGCGCCTGTGGGAACCTTTCCCGACAGCGGGCAATCATCGGCTCGGAAGCATCCACCCCCGTGACCTTGAATTGCTGCTGCAAAAAGTGCTGCGCAATAGGAATACCCGCGCCGCAGCCCACATCCAGGATCTCACCGCCAGCGGGAATCAGATCCAGAAAACGCGCCAACCAGTGCTGCTCGATAAAGTGCTTAATGCGATGGTTATCCCAGACTTCGGCACCTTCCCGATACAGGTCAATAATATGGTCAGCTTCTTTTTCGTGATTCATGGCCTGCCTTCATTGGGGTTGAGGGTTCATTATCGTTGAAACTCAGCATGCTGAAAGATCAGTACGATCCCCTCGTGGCGTTGGATGGGAGATAACAAGAAATTCCACTGGAGATTCACTATCGTTCCTGGCCTGATGCTTTGCACCTGGGGCGATTTCCAGTCCCTGCTGGGCCATGATGTCGTGTTTCTCACCTTCCAGTTCCATCGTCAGGACGCCCTGCAGAACGAAAAAGAATTGTCTGGATACGGAGTGAAAGTGACGTGTTTCACAGGTGCCAGGAGGCATTTTCTCATGAATAATCAACATGTCCTGACGATTGACTAAATACCAACCGTCGCAGTTATCACCCCAGACATAATGCTCAGCATTCTCTTGCGAAATCATCTCGTTTCCTTATCTGAATATTTTTCTAACTCCCGCTTAACGGCGCTCAACGTTCTGCGTCGAATCAACCCACTTCCCGCTCTGATCGCCAGCCAATAAGCTGCCATCTTAAAATGAGAGGCTTTGTCGGGGCAGTGGATGAACGTTTCCGTAATAAGTTCGGACTGGCTGTCATTAATGATATTAACTTGAAAGCGCAGCAACAACTTTGCAGCACCCGGCCGCGCGGGCTGCTGATACTCTTCAGCGTCTGAAATCTTTTCCAGGCCAAAGTCGGCACGCCAAAACTCGCCTCTTAAGCCATAGCATAGTTCTAAAGCAGAGGCGTGAAGAAGCGTGAAGGTTTGCAGACCGAATTGATCATCCTGGGATACAGGGGCCTTTCTTTGCAGTTTACGCGGCAACTGTCGAATCGACATCAATGCCCGGATCACCGCATCCTGCTCAAGATCGAAGGCCTTGATAAGCGGCATGATCTTTTCCGGGCTGGTGGTTTGGATTACCGCACTGTGTTTTTCGTGGAACTGGAAATCAGGCAGGTAGGGCGGAACGTCACCCCAACTAGTCAGCATTTTCTTTGACACAAAACCCAGTGAAATCATCCTTAACCTCGTTTTGGGGTGTTAATGCAGAGCCCGTTACATGCGGCATATGTTTATTAACATAATCAGGTCGTCTGCGAAATTAAAGAATGGAATGCTCACTCTCAGGGGAAGGGGGCTCTGTAGCGGGTCATCCTAAGGATGAAAATGCGCCCGGTGGCGCATTTTTTTGCGACTAAAGAACCAACCAGAGATATCCTGCACTGAACAAAAATCGCCCACTCAAACTTCGGAGAATAAAATCCATGAAAAGCGCAACTGCAAAGTCCTTTAAAAAAGCGAACGAGTTGTTGAAAAGTGGTGAATTCAGGGAGGTGGTGCTGAATTTTAATATCAGTGCCGATGAGTTTTTTGAACTTGCGGATCGCTGGGCAGAACGAGGAGCCAAAATCAAAAAAGAAGATGGTTCGTTTGTTATCAGGCTAGCTAAATGATGTCCAGCCAGGGCTAAAAATCGCGATGTTCGCAACGTCGACGAGGCGAAGTCCACGGGGAACAAGTCATAAGGCCTCAATGACAACAGACAGGCGTTTCATCACGTGATGAGCAGCCCGGGACAGCTGTCTTGTAGAGTTAATGCACAGTCCTAGAATCAGCGGACGCAGCGGCCTGTTCTTTAGAGGAACAAAATGTAAACGTCCCGCTTTGACATCTTCCATGACGTCGAGCCAGCACAGCACACTCACGCCGGCCCCCCCCGCAATGAGCGCTTTAATCAGGCGGATATCATTGCAGGAGATTGCTGTTTCGGGCAGCTGACGTGCATGGGCATAAATTGATCGGACACGTTCGTGAACCACCAGTGATTTACCTGGAAAAATATGCTTTTCTTCATTCAGGTCAGACAGGGAAAGCGCCACATTATCCTTAAACCTGTGCTGAGGCGACAGAACGATACCCATCTCGATCTCTGCGAAGGCGAACACTTCAAGTCCGATAACGCTTTCCGGGTCGAGAATCAGTCCAAAATCAATTTCGGAATTCCGCACCTGCTGTGTGACTACCGCGCTGCTTTCAACATTTAGCTGGAGATCCAGCCAGCTTTGCTCTTGAGCAATGGCAGAAATCTCGTCACAGAGTTGGCCCTCCGTCAAAGCCTGAACCCGCCCGATACTGACTGTTCCACGCTTCAGCCCCTTAATCTCATCAAATCGTTATTTTGTCAGGTTGAATTCACGTGCCCGCGGAGTAGGTCGGTGTAGAGAAGTTTACCTGCCGCTGTTATACGCATGCCCCCCGGCAGTCGCTCAAACAAAGGTATACCCAGATTTTCTTCCGCCTGGAGGATCTGCCGATTAATGGCTGAAGCGGAAACGTGCAGCCTTTCCGCTGTTTTTCGAAGACTTCCATGGCGCGCAACCTCCATAAAGTAGGCTGCAAAGCGGGAAAATGGACTCATGGCGATCCTGTACAGTTTTATGCAACAGGGTCGTGCATTTATGCAGATGGATTAGTACACCTTAAATTACCCATACTGTCATGGCAATGCACAGGCTAATCATCCAGGCGATGAGATCGCGCTTTGGCACAGTAAAAATAAAAGGTGACGTTATGACACAAAAAAAGCTTCATTTAGCCTTGTTTCTCTTCCCGGGATATCACCTCGGAGCCTGGAGATTGCCGGACGCCATTCCAGAGATAGATCTGGACATAGACCATCTGGTGCACGCCGCACAGCTTGCAGAAGCCGCCAAACTGGATGCCATTTTTTTCGAAGACCAGGCCGCCGTGCGTCGCAGTAATGACATCCTGGCGGGTGACAAATACGGTGCGGCTAACCCCCGTTCAATCCACTTTGACCCTACGATGGTGCTACCGCTTCTTGCAGCCCATACCTCACGATTGGGTCTGGCTGCCACAGCCACGACGACATTTAACGAACCGTTCAACATTGCGCGTCGGTTCTCAACGCTCGATTTTATTAGCAAGGGGCGCGCGGGTTGGAATTTAGTCACTTCCTTTAACGAGGATGAAGCGCAAAACTATGGCCTGGATGCCCATGTGGGTCACGCAGACCGTTATGGAAGGGCGGAAGAGTTCGTCGACGTTGTTAACGGCCTCTGGGAATCATGGGATGAGGATGCTATCACGCGCGATAAGCAGAGCGGTGTTTACTTCGATGTTGATAAGATGCATTTTCTTCAGCATCAGGGGACGCATTTTAAGGTTCGTGGTCCACTTCCGATGGGGCGCAGCCCACAAGGCAGACCTGTTATTTTTCAGGCAGGTGCATCAGAGCCCGGTCGGGCGCTGGCGGCACGAACAGCTGATGTGGTCTTTACACTGCAATCCACCATCGAAGGCGGGCGCGCATTTCGTGATGACATTCGTCGGCGTGCTCAGGCATTCGGACGCTCACCTGATTCAATCAAAATCATGGTGGGGCTTACTCCCATCATTGCCGAAACTGACCAGAAGGCCAGAGAACTGGCCGACCAAATGTTAGCCCTGATTCCAGATGACATTGCCCTAAGTAATCTAAAACCATTGGCAGGTGGGGTCGATTTTCGCCAGTTTGACCTTAATGATCTTGTACCAGAACTGCCTGAATCAAACGCGGGGAAATCGCACCGGGACGCAATTATGGCCATTTCCCGTGATAAAAATCTCTCCATCCTTGAAACTGCCCGCTACTTCGCGGAAGGCAGTTATCTGAAAGCCATCGGTTCCCCGGCCACGGTTGCCGATCAGATGCAAGCCTGGCTTGATGCCGATGCCTGTGATGGATTCCTTGCCGTACCCACTCATTTCCCAACAGGGGTAGAGGCATTAACCCAACTTTTAGTGCCGGAACTGCAACGACGAGGCATCTTTCGTACCGAATATGAAGGAACTCATCTGCGGGACCACCTCGGACTGACTAAATATTGATTTATATCAGAGGTTATAGAAGTAACAGTGCAGAGCTGCTACCAATTGATTCACTCTGAATGGTGTCAGCAATGTCCACAGAGCAAGCTCTGCGGACTTAGATATAGATTTTGTCTCTTGCGCCTTTACGTATTCGATAATATTGATTGAAAAGTAAGTACTTCAGTAGTAGTTTTATATAATTTGAGATCGTAAAATATGGATTGTTATTTTGATGATACCGTCAAAAATTAAACCCTCACAATTAACACGTGTTGGATACACATACCAAGACCTTATGTGTATTCGTACATTGATCAATTGGTTTCACGATCCAGAGAAGTACCAGTGGATAAGCATAGAAGGCAATCAAGGGCTTGATCATGTTAAGAGCCTTGATGATGTTATTTGCTTTACAGCCAGTGGAGAATATGAGCTCTATCAGGTCAAATTTACAATCGATTCTGAACGTGACGATTTACATTTAGATTTCGATTGGCTACTCAAGAAGAAGGGTAAGGGTACATCCCTTATCGAAAAATGGTCAGCAGATATAGAGAAGTTCGGTTCTTCCAGCACAATAGCGATTGCTAAGCTTATTACAAATAGAATACCTGACCAAGTCTTATCAAACTGCCTAATAGATAAAAAAATTGATTGCTCTCTCGTTCCGGAAGACGTCAAATCAAAAATAGTAGCTCAGCTTGGTAGTGAAGAGAAGTTCATGGCTTTTTTCGAAATTATTATTTTCGAACATAGCCAAAAGGAAATTGATGATTTAGAGTTGCACCTACGTGACTCACTTGTACCAGACCACGCAAATGAAGAAAGTTGGCTTCAGTTATTAAAAACCGTTGAGCGCTGGTCTTCACGAAAAGGAGAACCGGCTCCAGATGGCAAAATCTACCTTAAGCATATACATGAAATTTTATCGCTCTATTCCAAGAAAACTATTTCTCAGTTTTTTGAAATTCCTGGCGGCTACAAACCACCAACAGATGAATTTCATAATGAAATTCTTAACGTTATAGCTAACCCTGGCTGCTATGTTATATCTGGATTGCCCGGAATGGGGAAAAGTACTTTTCTATCCTTTTTAACTGACCAGCTAATAGAATCGAAAACGCCTGTTATCCGACATCATTATTACTTATCCCCACAGTTTATTGGCGACAGAATTGCTTTTAATAATGCAGCTCATTCACTACAAAGCCAGATTAGAACACTTTATCCCAGTGACTTCGATAGTGATAAACTTGACTCTCAACATCTAGAGGCTTGGATAAGCAAGGCGGTAGTTAAAGCTGCAGAAAATGGCAAAACTCTAGTTATAATTATTGATGGATTAGATCATGTTTATCGTGAAAGATCGGATATTAGCCAGCTCGAACATTTAGTTAATCGGATTACCCCATTTAAAGGAAAAGTTTGTTTGCTATTCGGAACGCAGCCAATAAGCGACGAGCATCTTCCCAATTCCCTATTACGTTCAGCTCCAAGAGAACATGCCTGGATAGATATTCCATCTATGGGGCTTGATACTATAAAGTCAAGACTCGACTTTATAGTATCGAACAATGAAATAAAAACAGCAGGCAACAAAGATCATAAACAAAGTGAAATAGTAGAAATTTCACAGGCTCTACTCGACATTTCACATGGATATCCTCTTCATATTATTTACTCTTTAAACAGTCTGCAGTTATCAGTTAAAAATATCAGTAAATATGATGTGGAACGACTACCCACTTGTCCTGATGGCGATATTCATGAATATTACGAAAATCTATGGGTATCACTATCTGAAGGAGCAAAAGAAATTCTTCTGCTTATAGCAAATGCAGATTTTTCATGGCCGGATAAAACACACATCAATTACTGTTTTGAAGATAGTCTAACTTTCCAAACCAGCTTTTCAGAAATTCAACATCTTATTGAACAAAGACTAAGTGGATTATATCCTTTCCATAGCAGCCTCTTCGTATACCTAAGACGCAAAGACTCTTTTGTTCAATCAAGAGATAGGTTAAATAGAATTTCTAAAATTTGGATCAATACACATGCTCCAGGGTATTGGCGGTGGGGTTGGGAATGGATCATTGAAGCTAACCTCGGGAATATCACCCCTCTATTTCAAGGTGTAGATAGGAATTGGCTTGTTCAATCTCTCTGCAATGGTTATCCTCTAGAGCATATAGAACACATATTCAGTGTTGCAGAACGTATCGCATTTGATCAAAACATATACCCTGAGTTGTTGAGACTGCGAATTTTGAAAACAAGGCTATTAAATGGTCCCGAGTTTCAAATACAGAATTTTAGCGATTTTCTGGATTGCTCATTAAGCATATCGCAGGATAATTTTGGTCTGCTTTGGCGAGCAGACAATCTAAGAATTATCCCAGACAAAGAAATTGTTATTATTGCTAAGCATTTTCAAGGAAGAGATGAAAGAATAGTAGATGCTTGCACCAATGAAATCTCTCGTCGAATACACTTTTATGCTAGGCTAGATGACTCTAGTCATTATCAAACATTGAACAGCCTTGTAGATGATTATCTTCATACGCTAACCAGCTATAGTAATCCCGACTTAGCCGCTATAAATGCTTTCTATGAAACACTTATTGACAAGGCTTCATCTTTCACTCGAATTGTCGAATTACTCATTCAGAATGGCCATAGACACTTACTGGTTGGTTTATCTCTATTTGGTGTTCCGGATGATATTGCTTCAGCAATCTGCGACGAGGTCGTTTTGGCTGCAAGCATCGAAGGCATAACTCTCAATGAGGAAAGCTCCTTATTTGATAGCACTGATTCAAGCATATATCTGCTTTATCAGTTTTTAGCTGGAAACGACATAAAAATAGGCCAACTTAAGGAAATTGAGTGTCCTGTTGAGTACGAACATACACGTCACCTTCCTTTTTATGAGCACTTTTTCAGAAAACTTATAATAAACTTAGTAAAACCAACTGAATTTAATACTCCAGAGTTAACCGCACCGACAGATATTCAGGGGTTCCTCAATAATGCTTGGGTGACATTCCAAGATGCCGCCTCAAAAATCGCAAAAAATATAAAAGAAGGTCGCAATTTTGAAATATTTAATTTGTTTGAATCATTTGACTTATTAGAACAACCAGATAAATTATTGATGGGTTATCAAATCGATGCTATGTTATTCAACATTCGAAGATCTTTAATAAAGATTGCCATTCACCTAAATATCTTATGCAACTCAACAAAAGCGTTTTCAAATATTGACATAAATCAGTTTGATACACTATCGATGAGCGATTGGTGGGATTCTAGAATTTTTTTTGACATTTCCTCTAAAAATGCAATTTTCAATTTCCCTAAAGATTATATTGTTCGGGAGTTTAAAAAGTTTTTTGATTCTGAAATACTACGCAGAGATGATACTGCTACGCTGGCCAACGATAGTCTTGACCTGGCAAAATTGGCAACCAATTTAGGCCTGCATAATGAAGCAAGAGTGTTTCTTGAGCGCGCCGCATTCAATATAATCGGATATGGTCATAGAAAGGACATTACTTTACATGAGGTTTTTGAAGCGTTACAAGAATGCTCTGATTCCAACCACCCTCAAGTTTCTGATTGGCTAAAACGCGTAGCAACGTTTACAACTGATGTATTTGATTTTTCAGAACGAGAAATTCGACATATTCCTGCCCTGTTCATAAAATTATTGGCAAAACACAACCCAGAACGCCTTGTCGACGAATTTGACTATCATCTATCAGAAGAGAATTGGCATAGAACACATCTTATTTTTGAAAATTTCGTAAAGTCATTTCCACTTACTACGCAGCAGGAGCACTCTTTTCTTAAGTGCATGACAACAGTTGATGCAATGACTGCATTAGATGAAAGAAGCAAAGACAATGATGTTCTGAAAGGTATTTACGAAGAGCAGTGCAAAGTTCTTGGAGGTATGCCCCCACAACCAAGAGAGTATTCCTCCACTAACGAAGATGTCGTTACAGATTGTCCTGATGTATCCACTATACAACCTGCTAATCTTAATGATTTTATTGCAGCCTTACATTTAGTTTCATACCAGATACGCGAAGGATTTATTTCGGACTGGATCGGTTATTGGGTTGATAAAGGCCACGCCCGCACGATTATCACTTCTTTCAGCGACTATTACAATCAAAGTAAATCAGACTATGAACTGAATCGATGCTTACACCATATTTTCTTGTTGAGCAAAAAAACCGAAGGCAGGAAAGCAGCTTATAAATGGGCTGTTAGAAATATAAAATTAAATAACTGCTGGAGTCGTTATTATTCATCAGGGTCAAAAGAAGCCTTAAAGGAATATGGAAATACTTACAGCAAGCAATGGGAAAACCTTCTTCGTGATACGATGGCACCAGACTCTGCCAGCCAACAGAGAGATGAGAATATAGTAGTTCCTTCCACTCATCTTGTTACTTATTTGGCCTCGGCCGGGCAGGTCGATCTGGCAATCGAAATTACTGAAATCATGGTCACTAGCCTTGAGGGAGATATTGCACATCTTCCTTTGACCAAACTATACTGGTATGATGATCCTGTATCATTCGAAAACATTCCATTTCATCTAATTCTATTACATTTTAAATGGCCCGACAGATACGCTAAGCTCCTAACAGCGAAGCAAATAGCAACTTTATTACAAGACGACTCCAGTATCGAATTTCGTTCCTTGTATTTGAGGTTTCTGGAAAAACAACCGTACGAGGTTGATGTCATTGATTATCTATCCGTTTTATTGCTTATTGACGATCGCTCATTTACTAAAGAAGAAATAACTAAATGCATTCATCACCCTTCTCTTATATCTGATGAAATTCTATATTTTCTGGATTTATCCACTGAAAGAAGGAATGATTTTTCGGCTCTCTACTCTGAATTTTCAGATGAATTAGAACCGAATAAGAACAAATATAATAAATATGCTAATGGCCTTGCATTGAGGTTTATAGGCATTATCGATGAGCTCGAAGATGAATACCAAGTCCAACTGTTAAGGCATTTTTTCCTTGAATGGGAGCAAATCCACAACGCGCATGCTTGTTATATTTTTAGACCTCACAACTTTGCAAGTGAACAATTTTACCCTCAAGACAAGATTTTATGTAGTTTTTCATGGCGAGCAGAATCATCCATTTTATCTGCTTTTGTCAGAACATTAGCGTATGCTATGCAAAAGCTTTCCTTACCTGCCGAGCTTTGTTTGGCACATGCCCAAGAGGTTTTACCATTCGGTTCTACTGCTGTAAATCTCTGTCCTTCTGACTCACCATACAATTGGCCCGTAATAGAAGAATTAGAAAAAAACGACCATTTGCCTGATCAAAAAGAGCTTGAACAATATTTAGCAAATTTTGCCGCTTCTGCTGATGAAATATTACTCTATGCCAACGGCCCCGTACTAAGAAATCACTCCGGTATATGCCTTGATCTAAAGGTTATTTTAGTTAAACTTCAAAACTCTGAAATTGAAGATCCTAAGGCAATTTTTGAGTCAATTGATTATATGCGGAATTCTGAACAAGGGATTTTCCCTTTAGCAAAAAAGAGCTGGCCTTCCTCCTTTGGGAGATGGGAAATTGACTGGTTAATCAGAGGTTATTTTCGACCGACCTACTCTGTAGGAGATTTACCTTTTAACTCCGTTACGCAAAACGATTATAGCATAGAGTATTTCGGCGGTAGTATACATAATGGTTCTTGGAGGTACTGGGTCAACCAGTGGTATCCAGTTTATCACGCAGGTGTAGGTAACTCTCTCGGAACTTATTTTACAGTTTCTAAGCAGTTTTTTAGAGAATTCAAAGAATACACTGGCGGCAATTATTATCTAATTGGGGAGATGACTTGTGTTGATAGGCGTAATTTCGCTCACTCAGCAGAGTCAATAAAAACCTATTCCATTTTTCCAATATAGACTTTATAAATAATTATCCCGGTAAATAGCTGCACCTAGTAGTGTGGTGGTCAACTAAAACTGCGCAATGCTGTCCAGAATACGGGTGATCTGCACACCTGAAACCATAAAGGAAATAGTGAATGCCAGACACTTCTTCGTGAAATCATCCAAGCAGATAAGGCACTTGATCCTACGTTCGGTGGCCAATGCATCCATAACGAAACCCATTAACCAGTTTAAGAAATTTATGGAAGAGAGTCTACTTAGATTATAAATGAAATAGACTCCGCTGCTTAATATAGCTAATTAGGATCCGAGAAAAAGGCACCTCCCGCTATATTGTATGATTATTTGTAGTAATTCGATTGCGTTCCGAAGGTTTTCTACCTGGGAATTTAGTAGCGTGATGTCTTTGATGCCGTGAAATAAATTATTTCGATACCTATAGACAATTAAGAGACACACTTCGATTTTATCTTCAAAAGAAGCTTCTTTATTTCTCAGTACGCCAAGTGTTTTCTCAATTTGCGAAGCTTCTCTAAAATAGAGGTAATGGAAATGCTCTGTTGGTTCGCCGCTTTCGTGTATATAGCGTTTAGACCAATATACTAACTGGGAGTCGACCGCATCTGTAGGCATATACCTTGCTACTCGTTTTGAAAGAACCCTAATCTGATCTACAACATTCTCATTATGAGCTTCTGAAGCCTCAAAAATTGACCACATAAGAGTGAAGTCTGATACTACTTCGAGTGTATCAGGTTCAAGTTGTACTGAGTGTCGTATGTTTTGTCGAATCCAATCGGATACTTTCACTGATCGTTTCCTTTAGATATAGTATTTATTCAGTATAAGCTTTGATATTTAAGTAAAAAAATACGCCGGACACAGGTATTACATGTCCTTATAAGGCCGGTGTCATTTGAGAAATAATATAATGGAATTTTTATGACTGATATAGCAAAAGATGAACTTTTGTATAAGGATTACAACAGGAAAGAGCTTTGTTGAATAAATCGAACTTTTGGCAGATATCAGGAACAGGTCACCACATTCCGCTCTTGTAGCGGTATCTCATGGCAAAAAAATGCTCAAATTCACCAACTGAAACACCTACAACAAGGCGCTCGTCAATCGTGGTCGTTGGCATTCTGGCTTGATGAGTCGACCATTCTGGCATGGTACGACGAACCAAAAACTACTTTGTGTGGGGAGGGGGGCCGCAACGTTATTCTGAACTTGCTATTTCCACCCTGATGAATTCCCCGCTTCGTTGTACGAATTATTCTTGCGTCAGTGAGCGGGCTAAATCCATCAGCATCACGTTTAAAACTACACGAAGGACACAATTGCTCACCTGGTTATCAATTGAGCCAGCGACTGACGAGTTATAAGGCATCGTGATCAAAAAGTTCAAAAGCTGCACTTAATCACCACAACCGAATTAGTCATTTTGTATCCCTAACTACTGCTCCTCGCTCAAAGCGCCCCCCCAGCCCTAAGAGGCTATTACGCTAAAAACCACCCCCAACACCCACAATCCCCCTCACTCAACAAACTGACAAAAACGCAAAAGATAGCCATCCGGATCCTGGACGAGGAACTCTCTCTGACAAGCCGTGGTTTCTCCAATCTGATAGGTGCTTTCACGCAAATCCCGATACAGCGGCACGCCATGTTTACTCACCCGCGCCAGCACACACTCAATATCATCTACTTCAATCTGGAAATTCACGCCGCGCCCGAGCGGTTTGACGAGTTCAGCAGTATTCCAGCCTTCGGCGTGAAACTGCTCAAGCATCAGCTGTGCTTCGCCGAGGTTGATGTAAGCAAATTCGGGATCGCTTCGTCTGACCATAATCTGAAATCCCATTACATCAGTGTAAAAATGCAGTGACGCAGTGAAGTCCGTTACGGTCAGTTCGGGCACCATCCGGTTCCAGTAGGGCTCATGCTGAACGGTCATTGCTATTGTCCTTTTAATTAGCACGACCTAAAGTTAATGCCGCGCAACCTGTTTGCTCATGTCGCGACAAAGGATAAATGAGTGTCTAAAGAGCATCACGTTAACCCGTTCAAACATCCTCTCAACCCCATATCCCTAACGCTCTGCCACCCAAAACAGCAGCCGAATAAAGCGCTATCGCCACGATACTGATACAGGTCCCACATGAAATCGCCCGCGCTGAATTTCCGGTGCCCAGATAATGCGTCTCTAGCACGATAATATTGGCTGCCGGGGGAAGCAGGCAGAAAAGATACAGCGTTGCTGGATTTTGCGTAATAAGTGGTGCGTTGAACTGATCGGCTATCAGCAGCAGCAACGAAACCAGCGCAGCGAAAACTATTGAGCGAGTGAGAATCGGACGCAGTTCGAGTCGAAAATCGCGCATCGATATTGTCGTCTTTGAAAGCCAAATTCCTAAAACGGCCATGCCAAGAAAACTCATCATAAATTTGGCAATTTGATACAGGCTATCGAAGTATTGAGCCACTTGATTACTGAATGGAATCAATGCTGCGCCAATTATCAGAGCGATGACGGGCGGGGTGCGCATCAACGTGATTGGATTAAATTTCTCGCCGGAGAGCATGCCTGCGCCCAGCGAGTTTCCGACAATTGAGCTGCCGACGTAGGCGGCAATGATAATGGTCGCAGCATCATTGCCGAATAGCACGCTGGCGACGGGCAGACCCAGCCAGCCGATATTGAGATAGCTGAAACAGAGGTTTTTTATTGGGTCAGCAAAAACATAGTGGCCAGCCAGCAATAGCAACATCATGCATATCGCGGCGGCAGTAATAATGATGCTCATACTGTGGAAGCGGGTCGATATATTAAAAATGATCACGATGGGAATAGCGATGCGCGTCAATATCCATGACGCAGCCGTTTTGCAATCCCAGGCGGTTTTACCCAGCAACCATCCGGCAAACAGATAGATAAGCGGAAAGAAAATCGTCACGAAACGTCCCTGATTAGCGTGTCGACCACTCCCTGAAGTAGGGAGTGGTTAAAAATACACGCTAACAGAGGTCGTTCAGTGAGTGCAACGATGCAACGCGAGTTTATGCGGTGGTATTGATGTTGCGGCCAACTGCCGGATTGGCAGGCAGTTGCGGAATCGAATCAAGAATTCCTGCTGCCATCGACTGCTGATTATCCAGGGTCTTTTTCAGTACCAGGGTGCTCACTTTACTGCTGAGGTCCATATTATCCAGACCGATAGCCAGTGAAGTAATCTGTGATACATCCATCTTGCTCTCCTTTAAAACGACTAATGGGGGGCGGAAACGGCTTTGAGAAAGCCTTATACGTCTATCGGCATTCGCGGGCAAAGCTTCAATGCGATTTACGGACATGCCCGATGCCAACCGGCTTAACCAACTCATTCTCTGGCAGGGCGGCTATTTCGCCTGCGGCTGCCAGGTGCTCACATCCTGCGCATCAATCGCTTTCGGCAGCAGCTTCGCCTGATAAAACGCATCTGCAATCTTCTGCTGCTCAGCCAAATCGCTCTTGTTCACTGGCTCGATCTGATAGCTGCGTTGCTGGTTCGCTTGTTCCACCGTGGCGAGCGGCAAATTACCCCACAATGGAGAGAGAATCTTGGCTGCATCCGTTGGATGTGCTTTCAGCCATTGTGCTTCCTGATCCAGCGTCTTATACACAATGCCCAGCACCTCAGGATGCTTCTGCGCATAAGGCGTCGACACCAGATAGTAGCGCTGATAACTGGCGAGACCTTTGCCGCTCACCAGCACGCGCGTGTGCTGCTCGACTTTCGAACTGGTGACAAAGGGTTCCCATGTTACCCACGCATCGACGCTGCCGTGTTCCAGCGCGGCACGCCCATCAGCAGGCGTCAGCCATGCAGGCGTGACATCACTGAATTTCAGTCCCGCCTTCTGTAACGCGGCGATCAGCAGATAATGGCTGCCTGCGGCTTTAGTGACGGCAATCTTTTTACCTTTTAAATCCTGCAGCGATTTGATGCTGGAGTTGGCGGGCACCAGAATGGCCTGAGCTTCTGGAGAGGGCGTTTCGCGCGCGTAATACGTGAGGTCCGCGCCAGCCGCTTGCGCGAACACCGGCACGGTATCGGCCACATCAGCAGAGAGGTCAACGTTGTTGAGATTCAGCGCCTCCAGTAGCGGCAAACCGCTGGTGAACTCGTGCCATGTCACTTTAATGCCGCGCTCGGCGAGCGCCTTATCCAGATCGCCACGCTGCTTTATCAACGTCAGCAAGGTGGAAGATTTTTGATAGCCGATGCGAAGTGTCTCTTCGGCATTGGCGCTGGCAAGCATTGAGGAGAAAAGCAGTGAAGCAAGTATTGTCTTTGTGATGTTGCGCATGTGAGTCCCTGAAGGTGTTATCAATTTTTTAAAATGATAAAGCCGCTCACGAGGCAATCAAAACCGCAAGTTCGCATAAGCTCTGCACATTTACAGCTATCAAAGTTGCGCGGTCATCGCACGCAAATGCGCCCGCAATACGCCATGCAGCGCCCGAATTGCGGGGGAAAACTGTTTACGATGCGGGCAGATTAAATGCAGCGGCGTGCTTTCGCCGGGGATCTCAGGCAGCACCCGTTCCAGGCGGTGCTGCCTAATGTCTTCACAGACGTCAATCCAGGATTTATACGCGATGCCCATGCCATTGATAGCCCAACGACGCGCCACTTCGGCGTCATCACACAGCAGGCGACTTTTCACCGTGATTTGGCGGCGCATACCTTCCTGCGGGAACGTCCACTTGTCATAGACATGCCCGCCCATCACAAACGGCAGGCAGTGATGCTGGGCCAAATCTTCCAGTTGATGCGGGCGTCCGTGTTGGTCGAGATAAGCTGGCGATGCCACCATAATGCGTCGATTGTCCTCGGCTAGCGGTAGTGCCACGTAACTGCTGTCTTCCAGTTTGCCGTAGCGAATGGCGATATCGACCGGATCGCGGAACACATCACTGATTTGATCGGATAACGATAACCGAACTGATAAGGCAGGGTGCTCACAGCAAAATTCGGTGATCAGCGGCAAGAGAATATTGCGGCCAATATCGGAAGGCATCGCGATTTTAAGCTCACCGCTCAGCGCGTCTTCATGACTTTGCAGGCTATCAGCGCCCGCTTGCATCAGGGCCAGCATCTCCTGCGCGTAGGGCAGATATTTTTCACCCTCGGCGGTTAAGCGCAGGCTACGCGTAGATCGCGCAAACAGGCGACGATCCAGTTCTCGCTCCAGTCGCTGAATCGCGGCGCTCACTTGCCCCGGCAGCAAATTCACTTCACGGGCCGCGCGGGAAAAGCTGCCCAGTGCTGCCGATCTTACAAACAGCGTGACATCTTCCAGTCGGATCATTTTCTTACTCATCGTCAAAACAGACAGGGATTTTCACTCTAAGAGTGAAAGTGTTGCTGTGCAATCGGCATTTTTCCTCAGCGTGCAGGCCGCTATGCTGAATCCAACTTACCTAACACCCTGATGAATTGAGGAACGGCTTGATGAAAGCGATTGTTTATAGCCAAAACGGTTTACCGATTTCCGATGATAATGCGCTGTACGAACTGGATGTCGCCCAACCGCAGCCGGGCGCGCGTGACCTGCTGGTAAAGATCCACGCCATTGCCGTAAACCCGGTGGACACCAAAGTGCGTAACGGTGCGCCCACCGATAAACCGCGCATTCTGGGTTGGGATGCGGTCGGCGTGGTGGAAGCGGTGGGTGAGGCGGTCACGCTGTTCCAGCCGGGCGATGAGGTGTTTTACGCAGGCGATATCACCCGCGCGGGCAGTTATGCCGAATATGGGTTGGTGGATGAACGCATTGCCGGCCATAAACCCCGCACGCTGAATGATGCCGATGCCGCCGCGTTGCCGCTGACATCACTCACCGCATGGGAATTGCTGTTTGATCGTCTGGAAGTACAGACGGATGACAATGCTGCACTGTTGATTATCGGAGCAGGCGGCGGTGTGGGATCGATCCTGACGCAGCTGGCGCGCAAGCTGACCAACCTCACGGTGATAGGCACCGCATCGCGGCCCGAAACCGCGGATTGGGTGCGCTCACTGGGCGCGCATCATGTGGTCAATCATCAGCAGCCGCTGGGTGAACAGCTGGCGGCTATTGGCTATCCGCAGGTGCGCTATGTGGCTTCATTGACGCACACCGACAGCTATTACTCCCAGCTGGTGGATGTGCTGGCCCCACAGGGCAAGCTGGCGCTGATCGATGATCCGGAAACGCTGGACGTGGTGCCGCTGAAGCGCAAAGCCATCTCGCTGCACTGGGAGCTGATGTTCACCCGCTCACTGTTCCAGACCCGCGATATGCAGCGTCAACACGATATTTTAGAGCGCGTAAGCCAGCTAATTGATGACCAGACGCTGCAAACCACGGCAGGCGAACATCATGGCACTATCAACGCGGCCAATCTGCGCAAAGCCCATGCGCTGATTGAAAGCGGGCGTGCACGCGGCAAAATCGTGCTGAGCGGCTTTTAACCCTTTGAAACACAATTCGTTAACCGCCGTGTAAGCGCGGCGGTTAAGGTAACGGCACTTTTAAAATAATCGATTCAGGAGATTGGCATGACACTTAATGACGCAGTGGCTCGTCGCCACACTGTAAAAGCCTTCGCCAGTGGTAAAAGTTTGCCGCAGGAAGAGATCGAAACGCTGCTGAACGTGCTGCGTAACAGCCCGTCTTCCGTCAACTCTCAGCCGTGGCATTTTGTGGTGGCTTCCACGCCAGAAGGTCGTGAGCAGATCGCGCAATCCACCACCGGCGCCTTTGTTTATAACGGCCCAAAAGTACTGAATGCTTCCCATGTGATCGCGCTGTGCATGCGCACCGATCTGGATGACGCACATCTGCAAAATGTGCTGGCGCAGGAAGAACAGGATGGGCGTTTTGCCAAACCAGAAGGTAAAGCCGGTCAGGATAAGAGCCGCCGTGGTTATGTCGATATGCACCGTTACGAGCAGCGTGATATCCCGCAGTGGATGGAGAAACAGGTTTACCTGGCGCTCGGTGGTCTGCTGCTAGGTGCCGCGATGTTAGGGATTGATGCGACGCCGATGGAAGGTTTTGATCAGCGTGCGCTGGATCAGGCGTTAGGCCTGCGTGAGAAAGGCTTTACCAGCGTGGTACTGGTATCGTTGGGCTATCGCAGCGAAGAAGATTTTAATGCGGCATTGCCAAAATCACGTTTGCCGCGCGAAGAGATTTTCACCTTTATTTAAGCGGTTGCGGCGCAATTTTTTGCGTGGTTTTAACCCCGCGCGATGAATCGCGCCGCTACAAGTTTTATCGCGGAAACCGCAAACTGAACCGGTTCACCCCGTTCTCACTGCTCACCGCACAGCTACCGTGATGCAAACGCATGATGCTGCGTACAATCGACAACCCCAGCCCGCTGCTGCTTTGATGGCGTGAGGCATCGGCGCGCCAGAAGCGATCAAACATGCGTGACTGCTGTTCAGCACTCAACGCCGCGCCTTGATTCTCCACCACCAACTCGATTCCCTGATCGCGCACCGCACTTAACACGCGAATGGTGGTATCCCGCTCGCCATAGCGCAAGGCATTCGCCATCAGATTCGCCAGTGCCCGTTGCAGCAGCTGCGGATCGGCGCGTAACTCTCCCTGCAGGTGCATTTCCAACTGCATGTTGTGCTCCTCGGCCATGCCATCAAAATAATCCTGCAACTTCTCGCCAAGCTGTGCCAAATCGATTATCTGCCAATCCATTGCCTGACTGGCGTCTTCCGCTTTAGCAAGGAAAAGCATGTTATCGATCATTTTCGCCAATCTCTCCAGTTCCTCGTAGTTGGAGCCCAGCAGTGCCTGGTAATCGCCCACGCTGCGCGGCTGGCTCAGCACCACCTCGGTCTGACCGATCAAGGTGCCAATCGGCGTGCGCAGGTCGTGCGCCATATCGGCGGAAACCTGGCTGAGCTGTTGATAGCCCATTTCCAGACGACTGAGCATCTGGTTGAAGGCAGCGACCAGCGGTTGCAGTTCTGACGGGGCATCGCTGAACTGGATACGGTGCGATAAACGCCGCACGTCTATGGCATCAGTTTCCGCTGCCAGCCGACGCAATGGCGATAAGCCGCGTCGCACCAGCCAGATGCTCAATAATGCAACCAGCAGGGCTGCCAGTGCAGTTGATACAATAATCTGGTCGCGATAGCTGTTCAGCGTTTGGGTACGGTCGCTCATCAGGCGGCCGGTGATGATCTCAATTTGCCCATTACCATCACGCGTCGGCGCTAAGGCGGCGGCGGAGATAAAAGGGGTGCCATCCTGCGCTTGCTGGTGATGCACTGAGGTCAGACTGAGTGGCTGATCGGCGGGCACGGGCGTGATGGCGGGCATCGGTCGTGCGCCTGGATTGACCACAATCAGCGGCGGTTGACCTGGAAAGCGCAGCACCAGCAAAGACTCCGTATTGCCCAGCATATTGGCAAACAGGCGCGGTTTTTGCTGGATCAGCGTGATGGCGTCTTCATCGCGCAGCAGCGTACGAATCTGATCAATGCGCGTCAGCAGTGCCGCGTCATCGCGTACACCGATCTGCTTCGCCAGCGACTGATACAACGCAATGCCGCTCAGGGCAAAAATCACGATCACTGCGGTGCTGAGCAGCAAGGATAATCGGGTGGCGAGCGAAAGTTTAGTCATGCTTCAGCTTCGCAGCGATACCCAACGCCGTGCACGGTGTGAATCAACGGTTGAGCAAAGGGGCCATCGATCTTCTGGCGCAGGCGTTTTACTGCCACGTCGACCACGTTGGTGTCGCTATCAAAAATTCATATCCCATACGCGGGAGGCGATCACCGTGCGCGTCAGCACCTCGCCGGGATGCAGCATAAACAGATGCAGCAGGTTGAACTCTTTATTGGTGAGGTCGATGCGTTGACCCGCGCGCTCCACCCGACGTTTAAGGATATCGAGTTGCAGATCGGCCAGGGTCAGCACATCGGGAAGTTTTTGCTGGCCGCCGCGCCGCAGTTGCGTGCGGACGCGTGCCAGCAGTTCGGCGAACGAGAAGGGCTTCACCAGGTAGTCATTCGCGCCCAGTTCCAATCCTTTGATGCGATCTTCCAACGTGCCTTTAGCCGTGAGGAAAATTACCGGCGTCTGGATCTGTTTATCCAGCGCGGCCATGACTTCCCAGCCGCTCATGCCGGGCATCATCACATCAAGTAAGATCAGATCGTAATGGTGCTCCTGCGCATAGAACAAACCGTCTTGCCCGTTCTCGGCCACATCCACGATGAATCCCGCTTCGGTTAATCCTTTGCGCATGTAATCGCGCGCTTTGGCTTCATCTTCAATCACCAAAATTTTCATGCGCATCTCCGGGCGGGACAAGTGGATTAGGGCTGCGCCTGCTGAGCGGCCTGTTCAATCAGTTTCGCCACATCATCAGGATGAGATTCATACACCGAGTGGCTGGCGCCCGCGACTTCAACCGTGTGGCTGTGTGCGCGTTTGGCGTACATCCGCTCCAGATCAGGGTTAATGATTTTGTCAGCTTTCGCCACCATGTACCAGCTAGGCTTGGTCTTCCACGCCGGGTCTGGAATGTTGGCGGTGAACACGGCGGCATTGGTTGGCATCTGCGCGTGGGCTTCAAAATCCGCCTGCGCAGCCGGTAAGTCGGCGGCGAAATCGCTGTGGTAATTTTCTGGCGCGATGGTCAGGTAGCCATCAGTCGATTTGGCAAACGGATGCGCGCTGTTGGGGAACTTCTTGCCGTTGATGGCTTCGGTTTCGCCGTTATCTAGCGCGTGCGCGGCGATATACACCAGACCCACCACCTTGCTGTCATTTCCGGCTTCGGTGATGATCGCGCCACCATAACTGTGGCCGACCAGAATCACCGGTCCATTCTGCTGATCGATGATGCGGCGTGTCGCCGTGACATCTTCCGGGAAACCGGTCAGCGGCTCCTGCACCAGCGTCACTTTATAGCCATCGTGCGTCAGGCGGTCATACACCGGACGCCATCCTGCACCACCCACAAATGCACCGTGTACTAACACAATATTCTTCACCGGCTGCGCTTTGGCTTGCGCCGCGCCGCCTGCCATCGCCAATAAAATACCCGCTGCTAACGTCAGTTTTTTCAGTTTCATGTTTGTGCTCCAGATAAGGAAGGTTCGGGCACAGGATATGAAAACGGCGCTGACAGCAGGGTGAGCGAGTTATGACAAAAGAATGACAGGGGCTGTGCGCTGATCGATCGCAGGATTTCGTGAACGGCCTCGCAAATTGAAACGATGCCGTCTTGCTAAACAAATTGGCTTGTGTAATTTATGCCATAACTTCACAAATAATCGTGAAGAAGGAAAGTACATTACAACTCGCACTGAAGGATCCTTCCTCATGTCAGAATTAAAGTTTGCCACACGTTTGAACTCTTTCGCCTCTGGGGCGCACTTATACTGGCCAGATCTCCAGGGAAAACCTTCTGTATTACATATGATTGCGCGCGCCGGTAAGGTGAATGGCCTGACGCATCTCGACCTTAACTATCCGCAGCACATGACCAGTGACATTCCCACCATGCGTCAGGCGATTGCTGATGCAGGCCTGGCCGTCAATGGCATGCAGATGCGCTGGGATGCTCCCCAATTCAAAATTGGCGCCTTTACTAACCCCGACGCCAAAATTCGTCGTGAAGCTATCGAACTGACCAAGCGCGGTATTGATGCGGGCCGCGAGTTTGGTTCACGCCTGATGACCTTGTGGATGGGCCAGGACGGTTTCGATTATTGCTTCCAGGCCGACTATAAAAAGATGTGGGAAGACGCCGTCAGCGCGGTGCGTGAAGTGGCTGAATATGCGCCGGAAATCGACGTCAGCATTGAATACAAACCGAATGAACCGCGTGCTTATAGCATCTTCCCCAATGCCACCACCTGTTTGCTGGCCGTGGAAGAAGCCGGATGCGCCAACCTCGGCATCACGCTGGACTTCGCTCACGTGCTGTTTGCCAATGAAGTGCCGGCGTTTGCGGCCGCCATGGTGGCCCGTCGTTCACGCCTGTTAGGGCTGGACCTGAATGATGGCTGGGGCAAACGCGATGACGGCTTGATGGCGGGTTCAGTGAATCCGCGCGCCACGCTGGAATTTCTGTGGCAGATGCAGCGCGATGGCTATCAGGGCGCTTATTACTTCGACACCTTCCCGGATGCGAGTGGCCTCGACCCGGTCCGTGAAGCGGAAATCAACATTGTGACTGTGAAGCGTCTGCTGAAGTTGAGCGAAAAACTCAACAATAACCCAGCACTGGAAGAAGCAATTAGCCGTCAGGATGCGGTGGCCTCACAGCAAATTGTGAATGACATCATGCTTGCACAATAAGCAAGCGCATAACCCTGCACCTCAAATAAAACGATAAAAAGGCTACCACCATGAAAAAGCTCTTACTCTCTGTACTGACCTCCGCACTGCTGTGTTCCAGCGTGCACGCTGCTACCTTAGCGCCGCTGAAATCTGACTCCGAGCCTGACCGCACAGACTGGACGCAGCTGGAAAGCAAATACGGACCGATGCCCAAAGTCGACAGCAAGCTGAAAATTGGCGGCGTGTCGAAAACGCTGACCAATGAGTACTGGCGTTCACTCGGCGAGGGCTATCAGAACGTCGCGAAGAAGTATGGTTTCACCGTCGCTTACCAGGCCGCTGCGAATGAAGATGATCAAATGGGCCAGTTGTCCATCGCTGAAACCCTGATTGCGCAAGGTTTTAATGGCTTGCTGGTGTCACCTCAGACCGATATCAACCTTGAGCCAGCACTGGAAAGCGCCAGCAGCAAAGGCATTCCCGTGGTGAACGTCAACGATGCGGTGGTGCCCAGTGCCCAGTACTACGTTGGGAACGTGCAGAAAGACAACGGTGTGCGCGTCGCCAAATGGTTTATTCAGCACTATCCGCAGGGCGGCAAAGTGGCGGTGATTGAAGGCCAGCCGGGCGTGTACGCTGCGGGTCAGCGCACGGCTGGCTTCAAAGAGACGCTGCAGGCGAATGGCAAATTCAACATTGTCGCCAGCGTGCCAGCTAACTGGAGCCGCGAGCAGGCCTTTAACGCTGCATCGACCATTCTGCAACAGCATCCGGATCTGATTGGTTTCTATGCCAACAACGACACCATGGCGCTCGGCGTGGTGGAAGCGGTGCGTTCGCTGAATAAAGCTAAGCAGACCGCAGTATTTGGTACCGACGGTATTTCCGATGCCTATGCTTCTATTAAACGCGGTGAACTGACCGGCACCGTCGATAGCTTCCCGATCCTGACCGGTGAAGTGGCGATGGAAGTGATGTTGCGTCTGGTGAACGGACAGAAACTGTCGCGCGTGATTGCCACGCCACAGGCGTTGATCACCAAAGAGAATGCCGATGCCTTCTCAACCAAAGACAACGACAAATTGCGTCAATTGCTGGCACAGCAGTAACACAGGCGGAGAGCGTATGGAACAGTATCGCTTAATGATGCGCGGCATCAATAAAACCTACGGCAGCGCCATCGCGCTGCAGGATGTGGACTTTATGGTGCGACCGGGCGAAGTGCACGCGCTGATCGGGGAAAATGGGGCAGGCAAATCCACGTTGCTGAACATTCTCTCTGGCGTGCGCCCGGCGGATAGCGGTGACATCCACGTCAACGGCGAGTCAGTGCAGATGAAAAATCCGCTCAGTGCGCGCCATGCGGGCATCGCGATGATTCATCAGGAGTTGCAGCATGTTCCTGAGCTCTCCGTCGCCCAGAATATGTTTCTGGGTCGCCCGATGACCACCCTGAACGGTTTGTTTGTCGATAAACGCGCTCAGCTGGCACGCGCCACGCATATCCTGAAGCAGCTTGATCCCAGCATTAATCCTGCTGAGCCAATCAAGAACCTCAAGGTATCGCAGCAGCAGATCGTGGAGATTGCGCGCGCACTGCTGGATGAGGCGAAAATCATCGCCATGGATGAACCGACATCCAGCCTGACGCCTCGTGAGTTTGAGCGTCTGGCGGAGTTGATCGCAGATCTAAAATCTACCGGCGTCTCATTAATCTATGTGTCGCACAAAATGAATGAAATCTTCCAGGTCTGCGATCGCGCCACCATCATGCGCGATGGACGTCAGGTCGGGGTGGTGAACATTTGCGATGAGACTGAAGAGAGCATCGTCGCGAAAATGGTAGGGCGCAAAATCGATAAGCAGGCGCACCAGTCATGGGCCACCGATCGCGAAGTGCTGCAGGTTGAGAATGTGACGCGTGGAACGGAGATCAAACCGGCCAGTTTTAGCGTCTGCGCCGGGGAAGTCTTGGGCGTGGCGGGTCTGGTCGGCGCAGGCCGCACCGAATTGCTGAAACTGATTGCCGGTATCGACAAACGTAGCGCGGGTGAAGTGCGCGTTAATGGTCAGTCAGTTCGCAATCACAACGTCAGCGCGGCGATTCGTGCCGGTATTGGTCTGGTGCCGGAAGATCGTAAGAAAGAGGGCATCATCAAAGCGCGTGCAGTGAAAATGAACATGGCGCTGCCGTCGATGCGCAACTTCACGCTCGCGGGCGTTATTCGTAAAGTGAAACTGGACGCGGTGGCGCAACAGGTGATGTCCGACTTAAAACTGCGTCCGCTGAATATTGAAAAACCGATCGGTACACTGAGTGGTGGTAATCAGCAGAAAGTGATTATTGGCCGCTGGGTAGCCGCGGATGCAGAAGTGTTTTTATTTGATGAGCCAACCCGGGGAATTGATATCGGGGCCAAAGCTGAAATATATAACCTGATTGAAAAACTGGCCCAGCAAGGTAAAGCGATTGTCGTAGTGTCGTCAGAAATGACCGAGATATTACGTGTATCCGATCGCGTTTTAGTGATGCGAGAAGGAAGAATTACGCGTGAATTAACTGGCGATGACATTACCGAAGAGAACATCGCGCGCTTTGCCATTAACGACATTAAAGAAGCTGTATAGCACTCAATTTGCACTCTATATAGGCACAATTATGATGACGCAAACAAATACACAGCCAGCGGCTGAGCCGTCGGCGAAATTTAAACTCAATCTGCGCGATGCCGGGACCTTAATCGGGCTGTTAATTATCGTGGTGACATTTTCATTCCTGTCGCCGGTATTTTTTACCGTGCCAAACCTGCTGAATATTTTGCAGCAATCGTCCATTAATGCGCTGATCGCACTGGGGATGACGCTGGTGATTATTTCCGGCGGTATTGATTTATCAGTTGGGCCGACCGCTGCACTCTCTGCGGTATTGGGCGCCACTCTGATGGTGGCTGGTGTGCCGGTTCCGGTGGCGATTCTGGCCACTTTGGGTATCGGTGCATTATGTGGGGTGTTCAGCGGGATGCTGGTGGACTATGCAGGACTGCAGCCGTTTATCGTCACGCTGGGGGGACTTTCGCTGTTCCGCGCCATTGCGCTGATCTATACCGGCGGGAATCCGGTGTTTGGCATCCCGATGGAGTTCCGCAGCATAATTAACAGCGATCTATTCGGTATTCCAACCCCGATCATCATTGTCGCAGTGATTGCGTTGGTGTTGTGGCTGGTGATGAATAAAACCCCGTTGGGCGAATATATTCTGGCGGTGGGCGGTAACGAGGAAGCGGCGCGCGTGGCCGGTGTACCGGTTAAACGCACCAAAGTGACGGTGTTCATTATCTCAGGCACCTTAGCGTCACTGGCATCGTTGATTCTGATTGGGCGACTAGGCGCAGCGGAACCCACTATCGGGAATTTGTGGGAGTTAGATGCAATTGCAGCGGCGGCGATTGGCGGTGCTTCACTGATGGGCGGCAAAGGCAGTATCGTCGGCACCATTATCGGTGCCATCATCCTCGGTGCATTACGTAATGGCTTGACTCTGCTGAATATTCAGGCCTTTTATCAATTGCTTGCCACTGGCCTAATCATTATCATAGCGATGTTGATTGACCGGGCGACAAGAGGCAGGTAATGAAGCAAGATCCGCGAGCCATTGGCGCTCAAATTCGTATGCGATTACCGCAGCTGACGCCGCTGGAGCGGCGTGTTGCCGAAGCCATCATCGCCAGAACCGACATCAGTGAACAGACTTCGCTGCAGGAGATTGCCGAAGAAAATAATGTCTCACAGGCGATGATTGTGAAAATTACTAAGAAGCTTAATTTTACTGGCTTCCGTCATTTTCGCACCGGACTGATTTATTATAATCAATCTGAAGTGGCTGGCTTGCATGCAGAAATTGAGCCGGAAGACTCGTCGGAACAATTACTGGCTAAAGTATTCAGAACCTCGATTCAGGCAATTGAAGAGTCATTATCGATTCTGGATATTTCTGAGTTTAATCGTGCTGCCGATATTTTATTTAAAGCGCGCCATATCGATCTTTATGCGGTAGGCGGTTCAGCCACCGTGGCGCGAGATTTATCGCACAAGCTGCTGAAGATCGGGATCAAGTCCACGCCTTATGACGATGCGCATATTATGCTGATGTCAGCAGCGGTGTTATCCGACGATGACGTAGTGATCGCCATCAGTCATTCAGGGGCAACGCGGGCAGTAAACGATCCGATTAAACTGGCGGCACGAAATGGTGCGAAGATTATTGCTATTACCAATTATGCCGAGTCGCCTATTGCGCGCAATGCGCATGTGGTATTGACATCAACTTCTCAGGGATCGCATCTGCTTGGGGAAAATGCAGCGGCACGTATCGCGCAATTAAATATTCTCGATGCGCTGTTTGTGGCAATCGCCAAAAAAGATTTAAAGCTGGCGGAAAAGAATTTGATGAAAACCCAGCGTGCGGTTCAGGATCTGCGGGACTTTTAGTCATGAACAAAATTATTGTCGCTGGTAGCCTGCATTACGACATTATGCTGGCGGCCCACCATCGCCCGGAAAAGGGCGAAACCGTAATGGGCAGCGGCTGTAGCTATAAATTTGGCGGTAAAGGCGGCAACCAGGCGGTGGCGGCCGCACGTGCAGGTGGCGCGGTGCGTTTTATTGGCGCGGTGGGCGCCGATGCGCAGGGCGAATTCCTGCTCGCGGCGCTGCGCGATGCCGGCGTCAACACCGATACGGTGGCGATTTTGCCGGATATGCCGTCGGGAATGAGCGTGGCGATCAGCGATGCGGAAGGCGATTACGGTGCGGTGGTGGTGTCCAACGCGAATCTGCATATTGATGTGACTACGCTGCCTGACTCGCTGTGGCAGGGGGCGGGCTTGCTGGTGTTGCAAAATGAAGTGCCCGCCAGTGTGAATCTGCAACTGGCGCAGCAGGCCCGGCAGAAGGGAATTGCGGTGTGTATTAACGCCGCACCGGCGCGAGAGATTGAAGCGGCGCTCGCCGCCTGCATTGATCTGCTGATCGTGAACGCAGTAGAAGCACGCGATATGTGCCAGATCGAAGTCACTGATTTGGCCTCTGCGGAGCGAGCGGCACAAAAACTGGCGGAAGATTTCGCGCAGGTGATTGTCACAGCGGGCGAGCACGGTCTGGCGGTGTGCCAGTCGGGTGCACCGGTGCAGAGTTTGCCCGCGATTCCGGTGAAGCTGATCAGCACTCACGGCGCAGGTGACTGTTTTGTCGGGGTGCTGAGTCAGGCGCTGGTGTCCGGTTCCTCGCTGCCTGAGGCGGCGGAGAAGGCGAATCAGGCTGCCGCAGAGCACGTTTCTCGTCCTGCTATCGCTTAATAACCCACCTCACATTTCCGGCATTAAGATTCTCTTACTGCCGGAGATAAAATCGCTTAACTCCTTCTGTTTTATAAGAATTCCCTCTGCGTCAAATCCATTTTTTTAGTGGAGGTAATGTATCCGTCATGTTATTAAATCTCCATGCCGTTGTGAATTTACCTGCCTGCTGGAGATAAAAATGAAAAAGAGTTTGTCCTTCGCGTTACTGCTTTCACTTGGCGCATTCAGCCACCTCTCATTTGCTGAGCAGACGTTGCGCTTTGGTGTCGATCCGACTTTCCCTCCGTTTGAATCCAAAGCCAGCGATGGCTCACTTAAAGGATTTGATATCGATTTGGGCAACGCCATTTGTGCCCAGGCAAAAGTCAAATGCCAGTGGGTGCAGATCGGCTTTGATGGCAGCATTCCGGCACTGCAGGCGAAGAAGTTTGATGCGATTCTGTCGGCGATGTCGATGACGGAGAAACGCCGTGAGCAGGTGGATTTCAGCAACATGCTGTATATCACGCCGAGTGCGTTGCTGACGCCAAAAAGCAGCACCCTGACCGAAGATATCAGCACGCTGCGCGGTAAGAACATCGGCGTGGCGCAGGGCACCATTCAGGAAACCTACGCCAAAGCAAAATGGGCGGCACAGGGTGTCAATGTGGTTTCCTATCCTAACCAGATGGAGATCTATCCCGATCTGGTCGCGGGGCGACTGGATGGCACTCTGGCGAATGCGGTGTCAGCGGATCAGGGTTTCCTGAATACGCCGGAAGGCAAAGATTACGTCATCAAAGCGACGCTGGTGGATAAAGAGCTGCTGGGCAACGGTGTGGGAATTGGCCTGCGTAAGGGCGATACCGTGCATCTGAAACTGATCAATGATGCGCTGGCCGAACTGCACAACAATGGCACTTACGATCAGCTGGCGAAAAAATACTTCAAGTTTAAGGTTTATCCGTAAGCGCCCTTATTTACAGGAAACAGCATGTCAGATTTGCCGCATTACTCGTCCCAACGTGCCCGCTTTCTTGCGGCAGTCGAGCGCCAGCAAGGTGCTTTGACTTCGTATCCGCATCCGCTGCCGGGCCCACAAGGTGAAACGCTTTATACCGATGTTGCCGTGATTGGCGATCCCGGTGCAAGCAAATTGATGATGATCATCTCGGGCACGCATGGGGTGGAGGGCTACTACGGATCGGACAGCCAGATTGAGTGGCTCAATCGCTTCAGTCTGACTGCTTTGCCCGATGACACCGCGATTGTGCTGCTGCACCTGTTGAATCCCTGGGGAGCAGCCCATTTGCGGCGCGTCAACGAAGACAACATCGATCTTAATCGCAATTTTATCGATTTTACTCAGCCAGCCCCCGCCAATCCGGAATACCCGTCATGGCACGGGATTTACCACGGCGATCGGACACAAGCTGATGAGCTGTTAGTTAAAACCCTTAACGGCGCAGGTTGGCTGGCGGTAAAACGGGTGGTGGAAGCCGGGCAATACCAATTCGCTGACGGTTTCTTCTACGGTGGAAAGCAACCGAGCTGGTCTTATCGCACCATGCAAACCATCATCGCCGACCATTTATCGCAGGCAAAAACCATCCTGAGCTTCGATCTGCATACGGGAGCCGGAGCATGGGGGCATCCAATGTTGCTCTCGATTGCTGAGCAGCAGGTCGCTGCGCATCAGTGGGGAAAATCACTGTATAGCGAGTGGTTAACGTTACTGTTTACCGGCACAGGTCGTGACAGTGTCACCGGAGTGACCGCGACCGCAACGGGTTATCTGTCGCAGTTCCTGCTGGAATCACTGCCGCAGACGCAAATTTTGCCACTAGTGGTGGAGTGCGGAACGTATCCCGGCGAAGAGATGCATCGTCGCGTGCGTGACGATCATTGGTTGCATCTGCAAGGTGAACCGACCAGTGAGTCAGGGCGCGCCTTAAAGCATGAGCTGGTGGAAGGTTTCTGGCCAGCAGACCGCGACTGGCGCGATCTGGTGGCTTTTCGGACCCAGCAGATATTTGTACGCGGCTGGCAAGGTTTGTTGAACGCCGATCACAACCGACCATAAAAAGTCATACGCGCCGTTTCCGATAGAGCGATGCCAGGCTGTGTGTTATACGCCAGCACTGCCAGCATGCGTGTGATGTCGCCTTCGGTTGGCGTGACACGATGCATAGAGTTGCGACCACGGAACAGCACTAAGTCACCCGCTTCAATCGCCAGCGCATCGACCGGCTGGCGCTGATCCAAAACCGCCGCCACGCCATCAAAGTTCATCTCACCGTCATCGGCATCGCGCAGATCCTTCACATACTGGAATACACCACCCGCGCGGGGTTTCTGCACCAGCAGGGTGATGGCGAAGGAGGAGTTATCGAAGTGCCAGCCGAGTTCCTGACCATCGGGCGCGTAATGCAGATTGATGGACGAGAGCGGATCGGCATAAGGATAGAGCGCGGTTTCACCCAGCACGTCGCACAGGAAATTTTTAAACAGTTCGTCGTTATACAGCTGGCGCAGCGGCGATTCGGCGGCAATCACGTCGTCGGTAATACAGCCTTTGGTACTGATCACATCACGATTGCGCGGATGGTCAGCGTCATACGCCTCGTCTTTCTTCATCAGATAGACGTTATGCTTGCTGAGGGTGTGATAGGCCAGATGGCGCTGAGCGTTTCCTTCGGCAATGATGCTTTGCAGCGCGTCGGGTTGTAAAAACTGACGCAGGACCAGCGCGCCATGCTGGTTGAGCTGTTCACGGCATTCACGTCGCCAGTCGGCGTCGACCAGTGGATGCAAATCGAAACGAATCAATGCAGACATAGCAACAGTTCTCATTGTGACAGGTGTGTTATCACAGTAACTCACTGATATGTTAGTGCGTAACGATATAAATTTAATGCCCTGCTAAGGAAACTTTAATGCCCTCACAGTCACCTCGTTTACCGAAAATCAGCGTAATCCAGTCATTTAAGGTGGCGGCGGAGTTAGGTAGTCTGGCAAAAGCCGCCGCGCAACTGGCACTGACGCCTGCGGCGGTGAGTCAGCAGATCCGGCAGCTAGAGGAACAGTTGGGCAGCGCGCTGTTTGTGCGTACGCAGAGTGGGGTCATGCTGACCGAAACCGGTAAAGAGTATCTGCGCTATGTGACGGAAGCTTTTGATATTTTGCATCTCGGTCAGCAAAACCTGCGTCATGTGGCGGCGATGCCCAAGCTCACGCTCTATTCACTGCCCGCACTGGCCTCGAAGTGGTTGCTGCCTAATATTGCGCAGTGGCGCGTTCACTGTCCCGACATTGATTTATCGCTACACGGCACCCATGCGCAGGTGGATTTTAATGCCACACCAGCTGACTTTGTCATTTGCTTTGGTGAGGATCGCTATCCCCAGCTTGATAAGCAGCGTCTGTTTTTGGATGAGGTGGTGCCCGTGGTGAGCCCCAGGCTGTTGCAGCAGTTTCCATTAGAAAACGTGTTGCAACAGGCTCCATTGATCCATCTTGATTGGGGCAACGAAGGGCGCTTTCTGCCGGACTGGCGAAGTTGGTATCTGGCCAAAGGGATGGCGGAACCCGCATCACAGCCCGCGTTAAGTTTTAATCTCACCTCATTGGCGATCGATGCTGCGGTGGCAGGCGCGGGTTTGTTATTAGGGCAGAAAAGGCTTATCGCTGCAGAGCTGGCACGAGGCGATTTAGTTATGGTTGATGCGTTAAGCCTGCCATTAAGTAAACCCTATTTTCTTGCCTGGCCGCAGCGTTCGCGCAGCCAGCCGGGCAGTGAAGCGTTAATAAACTGGCTCGGACAGCTGGCAATTTAACAAACTGTTAACTGACTCAGCATTGCAAATCGTGGATTGCACTATGCTTATTCGCTTTGTGCGACGGATCGTAGACAGGGAGTTCAGTCAGTGACTTTAGATATGCATTTCTGGCTTACCACGTTGGTCATAGCCATCACCATTTTGCTGTGGGCAAGTGCACGCCTGCCGGAATATCTCACCGCGCTGCTGTTTTTTGCCGCCGCCACGCTGCTTAACATCGCCCCGACCAGCACCATCTTCAGCGGATTTGCCTCTTCAGCCTTCTGGCTGGTATTGAGCGGTTTTGTGCTCGGTGCGGCGATCCGCAAAGTCGGGCTTGCACAGCGCTGGGCTAACTATCTGGTGGTGCCGTTCAGTCAGAGCTGGCCGCGCATGGTCGTTGGCACCCTGGTGCTGACCTATCTGCTGGCATTGGTGATGCCTTCCAATATGGGGCGCATCGCACTGCTAATGCCTGTTGTGCTGGCGCTAGGTGAGCGGGCCGGAATTAAAGCCGGGAGCCGTGGCAACATTGGTCTGGCGCTGGCGGTGGGTTTAGGCACATTCCAGCTCTCCGCCAGCATCTTACCGGCTAACGTGCCCAATCTGGTACTCAGCGGCGCTGCTGAAAACGCTTATCAGATCCATCTCCAGTGGCTGCCCTGGTGGCTGCTGCATATGCCGGTGGTGGGGATTGGCAAGGGAATGATACTCGCAGCCGCTATTCTGTTCCTGTTCCGCGCGCAACCTCAGCCCGTGCGCCATCGCGATCAACTTGAGCCGCTCAGCCGCAGCGAATGGCGGTTGATGGGCCTGTTGGCTATCACTCTATTGCTGTGGATGACCGATAGCCTGCACGGCTTGCCCGCCGCATGGATTGGTCTGGCGGCGGCGTGTATTTGCCTGCTGCCGCGCATCGGCTTTCTCTCAAGTGATGATTTCGCCAGCGGGGTTAATTTCCGCACCTGTATCTATATTGCCGGTATTCTCGGCGTGGCCACAGTGGTAGTGGATTCAGGGCTGGGTCGTCTCATCGCTGATCTGCTGCTTAGCTTGTTGCCACTGCAGGATCACGCTTCGTTTGGTAATTTCGCGGTGCTTAACTCGCTGGTCTCGCTGCTCAACTTTGTGCTGACTGCCAACGGCGTGCCAGCGATGGTGACGCCGATCGCGCAAGAGCTGGCAACCGCATCCGGCTTTTCTCTGATGAGCGTCGTCATGATGCAGGTGTTTGCCTACGCGACGCCGCTGTTGCCTTATCAGGCTTCGCCAGTGGTGGTGGCGATGGGGCTGGGTAATGTGCCTGCCAAAGCGGGCCTGCAACTGTGCGTGCTGGTGTTTATCTTCAGCGTGCTGTTGCTGTTACCACTGGATTATCTCTGGTTCAGGCTGCTAGGCTATGCCTGACTTTCCCTCACTGCCTGAGCACGCCGTTATGTCAGCCAATAATGATTGGGTCGATTTTCGTCGCGATGACGAAACCGGTATCGAAAGCGTCAACGCGCATTTTCGCGGACACGCCTACGATCCGCACGATCACGACGAATTATTGGTGGGCGTGACGCAGCAGGGCTTACAACGTTTCAACTGCCATCGTGCATTGCACACCAGCACACCGGGCCGCGCCATTTTGATTGAGCCGGGCGCGGTGCATGACGGCCACGCCCCTAACGAAGAGGGTTTCACCTACACCATGCTCTATCTGCCGCAGCGTTGGGTGGCAGAGATGATGCAGCGACGCGGTCTGGGGGATGTCTCCAATATTGAAGGGGCGTTTCGCCACACGCTAAATGATGATGCGCTGCTGGCCAGTGCCATCCAGCAGGCGTGGTTTTCAGTGCATCACAGTGATGGGCGACTGGCGCGCGACCAAAGCCTCGATCATCTGATGACGATGCTTTCCCGCCATCTTGAAATCAAACCCAATGCGCAATCAGGTGCAGCGATGCAGCACATGCAGCTATTACGCGACTATCTGCACGATTTTATGGCGCAGGATATAGGGCTGGATGAGTTGTCACGGCTGGCGGGCATTGATCGCTTTAAGCTGACGCGTCAGTTTAAGCAGGCGTTTGGTCAGTCACCGCATGCCTACCTGGTACGGCTGAGGTTGCGCAGCGCACGTGTGCTGCTGGCGCAGGGCATTGAGCCGGTGCAGGTTGCCGCTCAGGTTGGTTTTGCCGATCAGAGCCATTTAGGGCGTTGGTTCCAACGCGCCTACCGCATGACACCGGCCTCCTATCAACGACAGTGCACAAACGTTCTATATCCCACCCCCGCGACTCTTAGATGATACTGTTTTAGACCCCATCGGAGAGTAGTGACAGATGTTTGATACCAAAATCGCCCTGATTGTTCGTGATGATTTAGCCACCTGGCAGCGCCTGAATGTGGTGGCCTTTCTCGCCACCGGCATTGCTTCTGCCGCGCCTGACATGATGGGCGAACCTTACGTGGATGCGAAGGGGCGTCAATACGGCAATATGGCAGGCCAGCCGATGCTGGTGTTTGCGGGTGATGTTACGGGATTACAACGGGCTCATCGCCAGGGTTTGGAACGGGAGTTGACGGTGATCCCGTATGTGGAAGCGATGTTCGCCACCGGACATGATGCCGCCAACCGCGAGGTATTCATGGCTGAAGATGCCGACAACCTGAACCTGGTCGGCATCGCGATTCGTGGGCCAAAGAAAGCAGTGGATAAGGCGATTAAAGGGCTGTCACTGCACGGATAAACGCGGTCGCCCCTGCGGCGACGCTTTCATTTATTCAGCGATATGCGCAGCTCGATGGCTGCAGCTGCGCGCAGCAACAAGTCTTCCCGGCCACGCAGCGCCAGCAATTCGACGCCAATCGGCAACCCGTCGTCGCTCAGGCCAGCGGGAATAGAGATAGCTGGCGCGCCAGTCACTGCGGAAACCAGCGCATTGCTGCCTTCCTGCATCTCGCCGTGTTTGACTGGCGCACGGCGCACCACCGGGTAAGCCAGCAGGTTAATGTTGTGCTGGTCGAACATCGCCACCAACTGCTGGTAAAGATCATGTTGGCGCTGCTGCACCCGTGCATAACCTTCGCTGGCCGTGCCAGGATGTACCGCGCGGGTCTTAAACACGGTTTCGAGCTGAGGATGATACAGCCCGGATGCAGCGATATCCGGCAGGGTATAGAACTGCGCCTGCGGCTTATCGGCTAAATACTCTGCCAGCGCTTCAGAAAATTCATAACCGATGATATTGGCATCAGCCGCTAACGTCTCTAATTCTGGCCAGCTCAGTGTCGCGGGTGCGAACCCGGCCACGGCAGCCTGCACCGCCTGGTTAATCTCATCTTCATCAGCGGCAAATCCTTCCTGCCAGATGCCAACCCGCAATGCTTCTCCCTCCGTAGCAAACGTCTTGCCGCTGAGCACTTCGCTGGCGATGCGGAGGTCGGCCGCAATGCGTGTCAGCGGGCCGGGGATATCCTGAGTGGGTGACAGCGGCACAATTCCAGATGTGCTAAGTGCACCTCGTGTCATGCGTAAGCCGAACAGGCCATTAAACGCGGCGGGTATACGCACCGAACCTGCTGTGTCGCTGCCAATGGCGAGCGGCACATAACCGGCGGCAACGGCAACCGCGGAACCGCTACTCGAACCGCCCGGTGAACGACCTTGCTGCCAGGCATTGTGAGTAAAGCCGCTCAGCGATGAGGCGCCAGTAATGCCCGCTGCCAGTTCATGCATCGCAGTTTTGCCGATCAAAATCGCGCCTTGATTGCGCAGTCTGGTGACCAGCGGAGCATCGTTATCAGCGATGACGTCACGCAACATCACCGAACCCGCGCTGGTGGGCCAGCCTTGTACTTCAATATTGTCTTTAATCAGCACCGGGATGCCGTCCAGCTGACCCCACGCCTCACCGCGTTGACGGCGTGTATCACTCCGTTCTGCTGCCGCACGCGCGTCATCCGCAAACAGCCAGGTGATGGCGTTGTAGCGCGGCTGGTCTGCCTCACTTATGCGCTGCAGTGCGAAGTCGGTCAGCTGGCGCGCGGTAACATCACCGCGTTGCAGTGCCAGGGATAAGTCGCTCAGCGACGCGGTGAGATAATCAGCGTATTGCATCCGGTCAATCCTCAAGTGGAGTCCATTGCCCATCAGGCGCAACACGGCCCAAAGAGCTGCTGTGAAAATGGGAACTGAACCAGATTGCCTGATGTTGCTGGCACCAGTCTATAACGCGTTGACGTGAAGCCATCGCGAGCGGAAGGTCTTCACAGAACAGCGAGTTCCAGTGCGGGTGGTGAAATTGCACCGGATGGTGCATCACATCGCCGGGGAAAATCGCATATTCGCCCTGGCTTTCCAGCACAATCGACGCGTGATCGATGCTGTGACCCGGTGTGGCAATGTAGCGCAGCACTCCGGCGAACAGAGGAGATTCCTGCACATTGATGGTCTGCAGCTGGTCGCGTTCGATCAGCGGCAGGATACTGTCGCGATACAGTTCCTGACTGGCGGGATCGTCCTGACAGTGCTGCAATTCCGCCGCCGAGCAGACATAACGCGCGTTGGGGAACAACGGCTGCCACTTACCGTCCACCCAGTGCGTATTCCAGCCAACATGATCGGTATGGATGTGCGTCATCAATACCAGCGTGACTTCAGCAGGATCCACGCCCGCCCGTGCCAGATTTTCGACATAAGGCGTATTCAGCTGATGGAATAACGGTTTGTTATTGCGGTTGCGCCCGTTGCCGGTTGCGGTATCAATCAGAATAGTGTGATCAGCGGTACGCACCACCCAGCTGTGTATAGACACTTCAGCCGGCTGTTCGGCAAAGGCGTCACTCATCTCAGAACGATGTGCCTTAAACAACCCCCCAAACGGAAAAGCGGCGCGCTGCTCAGTGATTTTTTCAACCCGGCATTCTCCTATCTGAATGTTCATGCTGTGCTCCACTTGATAGAGGACGCGTTTAACAGCGCCCGTGACAGTAAGTTGAAAGTCACTATACTGAGGCGGAAAACATTATTTAAATCGATTAAAATCATGAACAACATCAATGAAAATGATTTCTCTCGTATCGACCTCAATCTGCTGGTGGTGTTGATGGTGATGTACGAGGTACGCAGCGTCACGCAGGCCGCCAATCGCCTTTACCTCGGCCAGCCAGCGGTGAGTGCCGCTTTGAAAAGGTTGCGTGAAATGTTCGATGATGCGCTGTTTATTCGCACGTCATACGGCATGACACCGACGCCGCGTGCCGAGCAATTAGTGCAGCAGTTGGCACCGCTGATGCAGGGGTTGCATCGGGTGATCTTCACGCCCGATGCATTTGATCCACAGCGTGATAACCGCCGTTTTCGCATTGGCATCAGCGATTGGCTGGAACAGTGGTTGATGCCTGATTTGTTATCGGAACTTGCCACTGCCGCGCCCGGTGTGGATATTCATGTCGTCGCTGCCGATCCCTGGCAGGCGATTCCGTTAATGGAGCAGCAGCAGGCGGATATGGTAATCACCGTTGGGAATGAAGTTAGTCGTGACTTAACCCGCGAGAAAATCGGCCCGGCGGGTTTTCGCACTGTGTGGAGCCGCCAGCAAATTGCACTGGAACGCCTTACGCTGGCTCAGTTTGTCGGTCATCAGCATGCGCTGGTGTCTTATCGCGGTGCCAGCGAAAGTGCCCTTGACCATGCTCTGCAGCGCCTGGGTAAATCCAGACGTGTACGCTATGTCACGCCGCACTTTTCCAGCTTACCACTGCTACTCCAGCAGATGCCGCTGTTCGCCACGGTGCCGCAAGGGCTGGCTCCTGCATGGTGCCAACGCTATGGCTTGAATGCTGCGCCGGTGCCGGTTGAGATGCCGGACTACGAACTGTCTTTGCTATGGCATAACGCCCAGCAAGACGATCCGACAAACCGGTGGCTGCGGGAGACTTTGTGCAGTCTGCTGCAGCGGAAGATTTAGTCTGGCGTTCAGAATTCAGGCTTCAGGCTGAGACTTCAGGCTCAGACCTCAGACTTCAGACTTCAGGCTCCGGGCTGCAGCGTCCTGCTCATCCCTTTGACTTCACCACGGCACGACGCGGCCGAGGTAATCGAGATAATGCAGCCCGGTGCGGCCCGCATACGCCTCCATGGTGTTGAGCAGATTGGGGATGCTTTCATCGATGGTCAGGCGAGCTTCCGGCCCGCCCATATCGGTCTGCACCCAGCCTGGCGCCATTAACAGCAAGGTGCGCGCATCCTGGTGGCGTGCGGCAAAGCTGCGCATAAACATATTCAGCGCTGCTTTACTCCCGCGATACACCTCGTAATTGCCATTGGTATTGTTGGTGAGACTGCCCTGACCGGAAGACATCACTGCAATCGTGCCGCTGGGGCTGACCCGATCTTTGAATGTCTCGATCACGCGTAATGGGCTGAGCGCGTTGGTCACCATCACACGGGTGAACTCCTCGGTTGAAACATCGGCTATCGTTTCCCGATCGTCATTTTTCACCCCGGCATTGACGAACAGCATGTCAAACTCCGTGTCCGCCAGACGTTGATGCAGGGCGCTAACCTGCTCGGGGTCCGTAATATCCACCGTTTCTACCGTCAGCTGTTGCGGATAGCGCGCAGCCAGCTGCGACAGTTTATCGGTAGAATGGGCTCGCCCGGTCGCCACAACCTGATAGCCTCGCAGTAGCATGGTTTCTGCCAGTGCGAATCCCAACCCGCGTGACGCGCCAATCAATAATGTTTTCATCCTGTGTTCCTCAGTTGAGTTGAAGAGAAAAGTCTAGCGCGGAGTGAGAACAGGCGGAACACGCAGCCTATGCAGTGGTAACATGCACCAAACGCCTTGTTATGTCGCCCGACATTCAGCAGGATAGTGTCCATGAACACCACCGATCTGAATTTACTCACGGCACTCGACACGCTGCTCACCACGGGCAGCGTGGTGGGGGCGGCACGTCAGTTGAACCTGAGCGAATCCGCGATGAGCCGCACGCTGGGTCGCCTGCGCAATGTCACGGGCGATGCGTTATTGGTACGGGCCGGCCGCCAGATGGTGCTGACCCCTTATGCAGAAGCGATACGGGAACGGACGCAGCGTACGTTGCGGGAAGCACATGCCGTGCTCAGCCCGGATGCTGAAACGCTGGATTTAGCACAACTGAATCGCTGTTTTAGGTTGCGCACCAACGAAGGCTTTGTCGAAGCGTTTGGCTGTGCGTTGATTGCTGCTGTGACCGAGCAGGCACCGAAGGTCGAGTTGGTCTTTGTGGCAAAGCCGGAGAAAAGTGATCGTGAATTGCGTGATGGCAGCATTGATATAGAGATTGGCGTGCTCGGCAATATGGGGCCAGAAATCCGCTTGCAGGCGCTGTTTCGCGATCGTTTTGTCGGCGTGGTACGCGCGGGCCATCCTTTGACACAGCAGATGGACATCACCCAATTAGCCCGATTTGGCCACATTGTGGCGTCTCGTCGCGCAGAGCGGGGTGGACCGATCCATGACGCCATTGAGCAAGCCGGATTGCAGCGCAAGGTTGTTGCTGTTGTGCCGGCTTTCTCTGCCGCTGTGGCGCTGGTGGTCGATTCGGATTGGGTGGCGCTGGTGCCCCGTTCGCTGGTTGCACATCACCCATTGATTGCTCACAGCCAGGCGTTGGCGATGGTCAAGTTGCCCTTTGCGACGCCAGAAATGACCGTGTCACAAATGTGGCATCCTCGACTGGAGAATGATGCCGCGCATCGTTGGCTGCGCGGCGTGGTGAAACAGGTGTGCTCTATTGAGCGTAACTCACCGGCGTAATGGCGGTAGGGTCAAGTTGCTGACCGAATTCCGCTAACGTGGATGCCATTGGACACAGCGTGCCGACCTCGGTGACCCGGCAATCTGGCGCTCGCCACTCTTCTCGCAGCAGCGGATGCACATGATTGACGGACTGCAGCCGACGCAGGTCGTCGAGACTTTGTGCCTGGAAGTAAACGTGCAGCCATCGCTCGCCACTCTGCTTATCGCGCCAGCGTTCAAACACCAGGCTACTGCCGGGGGGAATGTTGCCGCGCGTGTAGCCCGGCAAAGTCCAGGTGAAGCCCATCAACGTGCGCACCATCGCGATGTTAGTGTCATGTGCGACAAACAGCAGCCAGCGTGCATCCGGCACGGCATCTGAAACGGGGCTGACACCCTGTTCAACACCCTGAATCATTTCATTCAGCAGAATGGAGCCACGCTTTTTCGCCGTATACAGCACGTCGTTACTGAGGTCGTAATTAGCGGTTAACAGCGGTAATACAGCGGTTATCTGTGTAGAGTGGGTGATATTGCCCCAGGCCAGTTGATCTGCCGGCAGGTTCTCACTCCAGCCCAGACGCAACGTCTCCACCATGCTGGCAAGAACACTCAATCCCTGCACATAGGTCTTGCCGCTCTTGCTCTGCTTGATCTGCCACGGTTTGTCAAAGACCGAGCAATCGCTACCTGGCTGACAGACAGCACTTTTTAATGCCTGAACGGCAGGTTGTAGCGCCTGCTGACGTGCGACCAGATTCCCCGTCGTAGCGGTCACGGCGGCAAGTTGTTGTGCGGGATCGGTATCGGTAGCCGGAAACGCTTCGGTCTGGAACAGGGGATCATCCTCACCCGCCACGTGATGCACCGTAACGCCACAGCCTGGAAATGCACCATCCACCAGTGCCTGGGCAGTGGCGCGGGTGCGTTGCAACGGGCTGGCGCGAACATACACCTCTTGTGCCTGTGGGCAGCCTGACGTCAATAAACCCAACTGACGATAGTGATCGCCTTCCCAGCGCCCCTTGTTCACCACGGCAGCGTAGCCATGCCCGGTCAACTCGCCATCGTGTGTGGTCCAGATGGTCCACGGGCGCTGAGTCGCCGCTTCAATCTCCTTACGGTTGCCAGACGTGGGTGGGCGAATACCATGTCGGCTTAGTTCCACGACCTTTTCCAGCTGATACCGCGCTTCAGCGTGTGCCGGTAGGGCGCTAAACCAGGACGCACCGGCAATCAACAGGCTGGCGGCAAAGTGATTTATACGAAGGTTCATCGTGATCCTTATACGAAATAGGGCGTTTATGCAGAACCGGGTGGGATAACACGCTGTGTTTAGGCACCGCGCACGGACCCGCGCCACACCACATCGGCCTGGTACAGCAAGCTGTCATGCTGTTGCTCGGTTTGCGGGGTAAAGCCGGTTTCATCGGCTTCGGTTTGCATCAGCCAGTTCACGGCATCGCGCGCAAACAGCTCAACCGGTTGGGCAAAGGTGGTGAGGTTATAGGAAGACCAGCCTGCCTGCGCGATGTTGTCATAGCCAATCAGGCACAAATCTTCCGGCACGCGCAGGGCGAAACGGTGGCGCGCTTCATCCATAAATCCGCAAGCAACCAGGTCGGTCACGCAAAACACGGCGTCGGGTCGTTGATGCTGAGTCAGCAATCGGTGGGCCAGAATCTGCCCGCTTTCATAAGAGGTGGAGCCAAAGCGCTCAACGGTAACCGTCATCCCAACGCGCTGCGCTTCGGCAACAAACGCCGCTTCCCGTTTCATCAGACTGGGTGTGCCCGCCAGGGAGTTAGCAAAGGCGAGGTGGCGACAGCCAGCACGCTGAAACGCCATCACCGCTGTGGCAGCGGCTCGCTGTGCATCCAGATTGATGCTGAGTGAACCGGGTAGTGCTTCATCGCGGTTAATCAAAATGATGCGCTGACCATGTTGATAACACTGACGCGTGATGGTGCGATCCGGCATACCGGAAAGGATGATCGAGGCGTCCGCACGGAAGTTAATCGCCTGCTGCAACGCGGCTGACACGCTGTTGTCGGAACGATCCGTATTGATCAGCATGGCAATTTTTCCCGCTTCCTGCAGAAACTGGGTCAGCCAGCGCACCAGGCTAGCGCGATAGGGTGTGGCGATCTCCGAGACTATCAAGCACACAATTCCACTGCGATTACGCACCAGGCCGCGCGCCAGATGGTTGACGTGATAGCCGAGTTCTTGCGCGGCTTTCATGACGCGGATTCGCATGGCAGAGGACACGCTGGCACCCGGTGTAAACACGCGTGATACCGCTGAGCGTGATACGCCAGCGCGTTCTGCCACATCCTGCGCACTGACCACGGTTTTCTCACTCTGCATGCTCAACTCCTGTGCAAACATCGATTGAAAAAGAGTCTGCCTCAAATTGCAAAGCTGTGCAAACCGTTCAGAATCTAATTTGTTGCATTTTTGTGACACAACCAATCAATTGCATCGCAAGCCATTTGACAGCTGTTTTTTTGTTCATTACTACTTTGCACAGATGTGCAAAAAAGGTGCCAGTGAAGCACCACCCTACAATCAAAGGAGAACACCATGCGAGCCACCTCAATCGCCGTCGCACTATCCCTCTCTTGTACTGTACTGCCTTTCGCTGCCTCTGCGGCGGGCAACCTCAACATGGTTTGTTCCGCTGACGTGGTGGTGTGTGAACACATGACACGCATCTTCAGCCAGAGCCATCCAGATATCAAAGTCAGTATGGTGCGTTTGTCGGCGGGGGAAGCGTATGCGCGTTTACGCAGTGAAGCGCGTAATCCGCGTACCGATATCTGGTGGGCCGGTACCGGCGATCCGCATATGCAGGCGGCCGATGAGGGGTTAACGCAAGTGTACAAATCTCCACTGCTTGACCAGCAGCAGGATTGGGCACAAAAACAGGCTGAAAACTCGGGCTATCGCACGGTGGGAATTTACGCGGGTGCACTGGGCTGGGGCTATAACACCAAACTGCTCGCCGATAAAAAGTTGAAAGAGCCTCTGTGCTGGAAGGATTTGCTGGATCCCGGCTTTAAAGGGGAAATCCAAATCGCCAACCCGAACTCATCCGGCACCGCTTACAACACGCTGGCCACGCTGGTGCAAATCATGGGAGAGGAGCAGGCCTTCAATTACCTGAAAAAACTCAATGCCAACGTCTCGCAATACACCAAGTCCGGCTCCGCACCGGTGAAAGCCGCGGCGCGAGGTGAAACCACGGTCGGTATCGTGTTCATGCATGATGCCGTTGCAATGCAAGTGGATGGCTTCCCGATCAAAACCGTCGCGCCCTGTGAAGGCACAGGCTATGAAATCGGCTCAATGTCGATTGTGAAAGGGGCGCGCAACCTGGCGAATGCTAAAGTCTGGTACGACTGGGCGCTTAGCGCAGAGGCGCAGTCGCATATGAAGGAAGCGAAATCCTTCCAGCTGCCGTCAAATCGTAACGCAGAAATCTCGGAATACGCCCCGCGCTTCGAAAACATCAAACTGATCGATTACGACTTCAAAACCTATGGCGACTCCGCCAAGCGCAAAGCGCTGCTCAGCCGCTGGGATAAAGAGATTGGTGCCAGCGCACAGTGATGGCCTGACTGCGTGAACCCGCGCCACATCCTGCGAGATCCTATCCTTGCCGTGGCGCCTTTCAACACATCATTCCACTGCGAGCCGGAGAGGCAGACTCTCCCTCTTGAGGTGTTTTATGCATGCAAATAATCGTCGGCTTACCGGCGCACTGTTGATCGGCCTGGCATCTCTACTCTTGCTGCCGTGGTATAGCCTGGAAGCCGGCTTTTTAGATGGCGGCTGGTTGTTCAATTTGTGGCGCGATCCTGCTAATGCGCCCGCCTTGTGGCAGGTCAGCTCACATCCGTGGCTGGCGATTGCACTGACCTTGTTCGCGCTCTGTGCCGCGTGTGGATTACTTCCCTCTGGCGCGCGCAGCCGCCTGATGCTGTTATTTAGCGCACTGGGCGTCATTTTTCTGGTGATTGAAGGACATGCCATCGGCTACAGCGGCTGGAGCTGGTTATGGCTGGAAAACCGCTTCGGGGCACTGGAGCAGGGCCAACCGGCGATGGGCGCGGGTGCACTGCTGTTGATGACCACCTTTTTGCTGCTGTTTTCGTTTGCGCTGGCCGAGCGAGGCGTGTTGAAAGGCGATGCCTTTGTGGTGGCGTCCCTGGTATTACTGACCGCGCTGGTCAGTATTTTTGTGCTTTATCCGGTGCTGAGCATGTTTGTGGTCTCGGTGCAGGACGTTGATGGCAGTTTTAAACCCGACGGACTGATCAGCAATATTCAGGATCCTTCAATCTGGAGTCTGGCCTGTTTGAAAGGAGGCACCTGCGGTACGGCCTGGCGCACGCTGTGGCTGGCGCTGATGACGGCTTCTGGTTCTACGTTATTGGGGCTGGCCTTTGCGCTGGCCGCCACGCGCACGCCGCTGCCCTGTAAAAAAGCGCTGCGTATGCTGACCATTTTGCCGATTATCACGCCGCCGTTTGTGATTGGTCTGGCGCTGATTCTGCTGTTTGGCCGTTCAGGCGTGGTCACGGAATATCTGGCGGCGCTGTTTGGCATCGAACCTGGACGATGGCTGTATGGTTTAACCGGCATCTGGATTGCGCAGGTGCTGTCATTCACGCCTATCGCGTTTCTGGTGCTGATTGGTGTGGTCGAGGGGGTAAGCCCTTCACTGGAAGAAGCCTCACAAACGCTGCGCGCCAACCGCTGGCGCACCTTCAGCCGCATTTCCCTTCCTTTAATGGCGCCCGGTCTGGCCAACGCTTTCCTGATCAGCTTTATCGAAAGCATGGCTGATTTTGGTAACCCGATGGTGCTGGGCGGCAGTCACGGTGTGCTCTCCACCGAAATCTTCTTCTCGGTAGTCGGCGCGCAGAATGATCCCAGTCGGGCAGCGGTGCTGGCGATGATTTTACTCAGCTTCACCCTGGCGGCGTTCGTACTGCAGCGTTGGTGGTTGGGCGGCAAAAATTTCGCCACCGTCACTGGTAAGGGCGACGGCGGCAAACATGGTCAACTGCCCAGACTATTACGCTATGGCGTGTATGGCATGGTGATCCCGTGGGGGCTGTTCACGTTGGTGATTTACGGCATGATCGTCGTCGGTGGGTTTGTGCAGTCATGGGGGCTAAATGACGCCCTCACTGTCGAGCATTATGTGCGAGCTTTCCGTGTCAGCAGCAGTGACGGGCATCTGCTTTGGACCGGCGTGGCGTGGAACTCGTTCTGGACCACGCTGGAGATAGCGCTGATTGCCGCGCCGCTCACCGCGATTGTCGGCTTGCTCACCGCCTGGCTGATTGTGCGACAGAAGTTTGCCGGCCGTCAGACGTTTGAATTCTTGTTGATGCTGAGTTTCGCTATTCCGGGCACGGTGATTGGTGTGAGTTATGTGATGGCGTACAACTTGCCGCCGCTGGAGATCACCGGTACGGCTCTCATCCTGATTGCCTGCTTTGTGTTTCGTAATATGCCGGTGGGGGTGCGCGGGGGCATTGCGGCCATGAGCCAGCTGGATAAAAGTCTCGATGAAGCCTCACTGACGCTGGGTGCCAACAGTTTCCGCACACTGCGAAAAGTGGTGCTGCCGTTGCTCAAACCGGCGATCAGCGCCGCGTTAGTGTATGCCTTCGTTCGCGCTATTACTTCCATTAGCGCCGTCATCTTCCTCGTCAGTGCGCAATACAATATGGCGACCTCCTACATTGTCGGGCTGGTCGAAAACGGTGAGTACGGCGTGGCGATTGCTTACTCCACCGTATTGATTGTGGTGATGTTACTGATCATTGGCGTGTTTCAGTGGCTGGTCGGTGAGCGAAAATTGCGTCGTGTTGCCCGCCCCGTGGATATCGCCGTGCCGTCGACTTCAACTTCGTTAACCCAGGAGAGAACCGTATGACCAGTATTAATGCGGGTTCCGTGGTATTTGAGCATGTCACTAAACGTTTTGCAGGCTTCAACGCCTTGCCGGATCTGTCACTGACGGTGGAACCTGGCACGCTGGTTACGCTGCTTGGCCCCTCTGGTTGCGGCAAGACCACCACGCTGCGCTTGCTGGCGGGGCTGGAACATCCCACCTCCGGGCGCATTCTGATTGGCGGTAAAGACGTAACACATTTGCCTGCCAACGAGCGCGATGTGGCAATGGTGTTCCAATCTTACGCGCTGTTTCCCCATATGAGCGCGCTCGACAACATCATGTATGGGCTTCAGTCCTCGGGAATGAACAAGCGGGAAGCGCAAGACCGGGCGCGCGAAGGATTGAAACTGGTGGGACTGGAAAACCAGGGCCAGCGATTGCCGTCTGAGCTTTCGGGCGGTCAGCAACAGCGTATTGCAGTGGCGCGTGCGCTGGTGCTGGAACCGCAGGTGCTACTGCTGGATGAACCCTTATCCAATCTTGATGAACGTCTGCGTCGCCGCGTGCGCACCGATATTCGTGAACTACAACAAAGACTTGGCTTTACCGCAGTCTATGTCACCCACGATCAGGAAGAAGCGCTGGCGGTGTCTGATAAAATTATTGTCATGAAAGAGGGTGATATTGCCCAGCAGGGCGCACCTGAAAGCCTGTACCACTCCCCGAATTCGGTGTTCATCGCTGATTTTATGGGGGAAGCCAACATTCTGCCGTGCGAAGTCGAGCAAGTGGAGGGCAACGATGCGCTGGTGCGGCTGGGAAATCTGCGTTATCGCGTGCGCGGTAACGGCGTGCCAACCGGCTCGGCCCAATTGTCGGTGCGTCCGCAGTTTATTACGTTGCACAGCGATGGGCAGGGAGCCTTGCAAGGCGAAGTGACCCACAGCACATGGCTGGGTGATCACATCGAATATGAAGTGGCCACGCCGCTCGGTTCCTTGTTTATCGTTGATGCGCAGATGGAGCAGCGTCTGCCGCTGGCTTCTGCCGTGGCGATTGATTTTAAACCTCAGGGATTAGCCCTGATTGCCGGATAATTTAAGGACAGATAATGAGTGACACCGTGAATGACGCGCTGCTGGCACGTTTGATTTTGGCAGAGAAAGTGGCACGCGCAGGGGGCGAGAAGGCGCTGGAGTATTTCCATCATCGCGACACGCTGGTGGTCGAGACCAAGTATGATCTGCAGGATGTGGTGTCGCGCGCTGACCGCGAAGTCGAGCAGATGATCGACCAGCAGATTCGCGCCCAGTTTGCCGACGACGGTTTCCTGGGGGAAGAGTACGGATTGCAGGAAGGCACATCGGGATACACCTGGGTAGTTGATCCGATTGATGGCACCAGCCCGTTTTTGAACGGCATGCCAAACTGGTGCGTCTCCGTCGCGGTACTGCATGACGGTGTGCCAGTGATCGGGGTGATCTATGCGCCCACCTATCAGGAGTGCTATGTGGCGGCGCTGGGGCAAGGCGCAACCTTGAATGGCCGTCGTTTGCAGGTTGATCCAACCCGCACGCTACAAAACCATGTCACTGGCTTTGGCGCTAACAGTCACGTTAGCCCTGTTGAAGTTGGCAATATTCTGGCCTCATTGCTGGAGGCCGGGGGCAACTTTATCCGTATCGGCTCTGGCGCATTGATGCTGGCGTGGGTGGCGGCTGGGCGCGTAGTGGGCTATTACGAACCCTATATGCACGTATGGGATTGTCTGGCGGGCTACTGCCTGGTGAAAGAGGCGGGCGGCTGGTATCACCCGTTCAATACCGAAGGCGAACGTTTGCTGAAAGGCGCTCAGGTGCTGGCGGTGGCGCCTGGCGCGGAAGCAGATTTGAAACGGATTGCGGGAATTTAAGCCTTATCCTCGTTGCCGGAAGCCGTTGCAGCAGCGGCTCCCGGCAAACGCTTTAATGGTCACTAAAGCTAATCGGCCCGCTATAACTCAGCAGCATTGCAATTCGACCCTGGCGATGCTGTTATAACCCATCACCATATTTACCGGGTCATCGCGTGTCGCTCTCCTCATCAGAATGGTTTAGCCGCAATGGCATTGAATGTTCGCGCGTGAACGCCACTGGCAGCCGCTTTCCACGTCATCTGCATGATGAATATGTAATTTGCGCTAACCTCAGCGGGCGCGAAGAGATTTGGCTCGATGGCAAAGTCTCTGACGTGTTTGCCGGGCAGGTGACGATTTATAATCCCAGCGCGATTCAGTCCTCCTTATTCAGCAATGATCCGGTGAGTTTTATCAGCATCCACTTGCCGCAGGTGATCTTATCCGAAATGTTTGACACCACCGCTGCGCCCGCTTTGCGCGAAGGGGTGTTCCATGACGCGCGGTTGTTTCAGGCGATCACTGAATTCGACCAGGCCGCGCGCACAGGAGATGAGTTACTGCTGGAACAACAGCTGCTGTGGCTGTGTGGTGAACTGCTCGACGGTAAAGAGAGTGCCGAGCAGGGGGAAGTGCGGATTATCGAACAGGTGAAGCAGTTTCTTGGTGAACACTTGCACGAGAAACCGCAACTGGATGCGCTGGCGCAACGTGCCGGGCTGAGTAAATATCATCTGGTGCGTCGTTTCACCCAGCTCACCGGGTTGCCACCGTTGCAATACCATATGCAATTGCGGCTTCAGCAGGCGCGGGAACTGTTGCGCCGTCGGGTACATCCGCAGGAAGCCGCGCTGCAACTGGGTTTTTACGATCAAAGCCACTTCATTAACGCCTTTCGCAAAGTAATGGGTACCACACCACACCATTACGCCCAGCAAATTGCCTCAGCCCAATACAAACTCCCGATAGCCTGACACCATCACATAGGCGGCGAAGTAGCAGAAGATCAGCGCCGAGGCGAGATAGGAGTATTTTAACAGGCGCTGCCCCAACAGCTTACCGCCCATGCTGCCCACCAGGCATAACACACAGGTCCAGACCACTCCCGCGATAAAGAACCCACCGAGGAAAGAGGAAGTGGCATTGACGCTGCCGTGCCCCATGCGAGCAATCAGTGCACCGCCCACGCTGGCAAACCATAAAATCGCCGTGGGAGATGACATCGCCAGCACCACGCCACGACTGAACTCTCGCAGTAACGAACGATAAGGCTGTTGCTCCGTTGGGGGTAACGCCGCGTCTTTACGCAGTGCAGCGATCAACATTTTACCTGCGAACCACAGTAGTAATAATCCACCGCCAATCCACAACACCCAGCGTACCGCAGTAAACTGCAACACCACCGCCATGCCAGCCAGCGCCAGCACCGCATAAATCAGGTCGCCAATGCAGGTGCCAATCCCTAACCAAAAACCGTGAAAATAGCCACGCTGCATCGCGAGGGTAATCATGGCGATATTGGCCAGCCCAATATCAAGGCACAGCGATAAACTCAGCAGAAAACCATTTGAAAACTGCAGCATAGCAACAAGCCTGTCCTTATTTTTTTCTGTGGGCGGCATTAAACCACGGCACGAATCACACTGTATTGGAAAGAATTGCGCCACAGCGCCCGGAGCACCACGGCATTCGCTCCAGGATGAATCGTCTCTGCGTCTGGTTTTCTCGCCGTCGCAATTATGTTTATATGCATCCATCTGCCATCAACGACCAAACGCCATGAATCTTCGGGAAAAAATTGTCGGCCAGTTCAGTGAGCTGTCACCAGAACTGCAGCGCGCGGCTGAGTTCTCTCTGCAAAATGCCAATCAGCTGGTGGTGCAATCGATGCGCGCGTTTGCCGTTGAAGCCGGTGTGAAACCTGCCACGCTGCTGCGGCTGGCGCAGCGTTTGGGCTACAACGGCTGGGGCGAACTGAAAGATGCCTTCATTGATGACATTGGCCTGCGCAATGATACATACGTATCCAAGGCCGAAAAACTGATCGCCAAAGGAACACAGCCGCAGCTGTATGATGAGGTGTTTAGCGCGCATCAGGCCAATCTGGCCTTTACGCAAAACGAAAATCAGGCGGAAATGGAACAAGCTGTGACCCTGCTCGATGCGGCTGATAACGTCTATATCTGCGGCTTTCGCGCCAGTTTTCCCATTGCCTGGTCACTGTTTTATGTTTACCGACTCTTCAATCGTCAGGTCTCGTTGATTGATGGCCTCGCCAGTAATATCGAGGTGTTTACTCGTGAACTCACCGCCCAGGATTGTGTACTGCTGACCAGTTTTGCGCCTTATTCTCGCGAGTCACTGGATGTGCTGCACGCCGCGCAGCAGTCAGGCGCAAAGATCATCGCGATTACCGATTCACCGGTTTCCCCGCTGGCGCAGGCCGCCGACTGCACCCTGTTATTCTCTATCTACAGTCCGTCGTTCTTCCCCTCAGTGGTCTCTGGCATGGGGCTGGCAGAGTGCTTACTGGCAATGCTGGTGGCGCGCCATGGCCGTGATGCTGTGCATAAAATCGAAAATGCCGAACGCTATCTCATTGAATCTGGAGCTTATGTGGTGCCTGGCAAATCCTGAGGAGTGATTCATTTGTATCCGTCATAAGAAAATAGAATGCATGTGAATCATTATTGCATTGACGTGATCCAAATGAATCCTGCAAGATGCGCTTAATCACCGTAGCGTATTCAGGAGCAGCACCCAGTATGAGCCACATTATTCACCGCAGTTTGCGCAGCACGCCCGCGGTGGCTGCTCGCGCCGAAGGGGCGTACATCTTCGATAAACAAGGAAAGCAGTATCTCGACGCCTGCGGTGGTGCTGCCGTTTCCTGCTTAGGCCACGCACATCCTGATGTGTTAGCCGCGATGCATCGTCAAATCGACCAACTGGCCTATGCTCACACCAGCTTTTTTACCAGCAACACCGTTGAGCAACTCGCTGAACAGTTGACGCGCACGGCGCCTGGCGATCTCAACTACGCCTATTTCGTTTCCGGTGGTTCGGAAGCCGTGGAAACCGCGCTGAAATTAGCGCGTCAATATTTCGTTGAAATCGGGCAGGCGTCACGTACCAAATTCATCGCGCGCAAGCAGAGCTATCACGGCAACACGCTGGGTGCATTGGCCGTCGGCGGCAATGAGTGGCGCCGTCGCCAGTTTGCCCCATTACTGATCGACGTGATTCGCGTGTCAGCCTGTAATGAATACCGCGATCTTCGTGCTGATGAAACGCAGCAGCAATACACCACGCGTCTGCTTAATGAACTGGAACAAGCAATTGTTGATGCCGGTCCGGAAACCATTATTGGTTTCTGCGCTGAAACGGTAGTGGGTGCCACCACCGGCGCGACTCCGCCGACGCCAGGTTATCTGAAAGGCGTGCGCGCACTGTGCGATAAATACGGCATCTTGTATATCGCCGATGAGGTGATGTGCGGTATGGGACGCACCGGGACGTTGCACGCGTTTGAACAAGATGATGTGGTGCCGGATCTGGTCACTATCGCCAAAGGGTTGGGTGGCGGTTATCAGCCGATTGGTGCCGTGCTGGCCAGCGAAAAGATCGTCTCAGCACTCCAGTCGGGCAGTGGTCTGTTCCAGCACGGTCATACTTATATTTGCCACGCTACGGCGGCTTCAGCGGCACTGGCCGTCCAGCAGGTGATTGAACGCGATAACCTGCTCGATGCGGTGAAGCAGCAGGGCGCGTATCTGCAAAATGCTTTGCGTGAAGTGCTGGGCGCATTACCGCATGTGGGCGACACGCGTGGGCGCGGCTTATTTGCCGGTGTGGAACTGGTGCGCGATAAAAAGAGCAAAACCCCGTTCGATCCTGCACTGAAACTACATGCTGGCATTAAAGCCAACTGTATGGCTCGAGGCCTGATGGTGTATCCGATGGGCGGCACCATTGACGGGCAGTATGGCGACCACATCCTGATTGCTCCGCCATTTATTATTACGCCGAGGCAGCTCGATTTTGTGGTGGATACGCTGGCAACCGTGATACGTGAGGAGACCGGTAAATTATGATTAATCGTTTGCCGCCGCTGGCGGAGCACGAGTGGGACGACCAGCAACGTCCACTGGCAGAAGAGATCATAAACGGGCCACGTGGTGCGCTGCTTCCACCCTTTGAACCACTGCTGCGCAGCCCTGAGCTGATGGCACACGCGCAGCGCATGGGAGAGTACCTGCGCTATCGCAGCGCGCTCGGTCAGCGCTTATCGGAACTGGCGATTCTCATGACGGCGCGTCACTGGTCGCAGCCGGTGGAGTGGGCGATTCATGCTCCGATAGCACGTGAGAAGGGGATCTCTGCCGCCGCCGTACAGGCCATTAATGAGAAGCGCCTGCCCGATGACTTAAAGCCGGATGAGTGGGTGATTTACCACTTTTGCCAGCAACTGCATCAACAGCAAAAAGTCACCGACACCTCCTGGCAACAAGCCATCGATTTATGGGGCGAAAAGGGCGTGGTGGATCTGATTGGCATTAACGGTTATTACAGCTTCCTCTCGATGATCATGAACGGCGCACAGACGCCTGCTCCAGATTCTTCAGACATTCTTTTGCAAAGTGCATCAATATGAAAAAAATCGCAATCCATGGTTCCGCCTTCGAAATTGGTCAGCAACTGGGTGAATTTGGCCGTGAAGCCTGGCATCAAAAGCTGACGCTCACCGCACTCTGCCAGACAGTGACAGCCATGAAAGACGCCGACCAAACGGTGGCCATGCGCGCGTTGGTCCAGGCGCACTATCGGCTGATCTGGCAGGAGCTGGAAGGGCTGGCCGCAGGATTACAGGCGCCGATTGAGGAGGTTTTTGCCTGGAACTGCCGTGGCGATTTAGTACGTTCAACCTCGGATGGATGTACCACCGTGGCGGGACAGCGTGCTGATGGCGTGTTAACTATCGCGCACAATGAAGATGGTTTTCCTCAATTACGCGATGACTGTGCCATCGTCAGCATCCGTCCGGATAGTGGGATGGCGTTCACCAGCTTTGCTTATCCGGGGTCGATTTGCGGTCATACCGTTGCCGTAAACGAGAAGGGCGTGGTGAATACGGTGAATAATATTCGTGCACTGCATCGTCCGGAAGGAGTGCCGCGTCAAATCCTGGCCCGCGCCGCGTTGAATGCGGCCACGCTGGATGAGGCCATCGCAATCCTGACCACACCACCGCGCGCCGGATCGTTCCACCATACGCTCGGACAGATGGGCGATAGCCGTCTCTTTAGTGTGGAAGCCACGGGGTCGGGTTGCTCCGTAACGCCACTGACCGCAGTGTTCGCCCATGCCAATCACCTGATTCATCCGCAACTTGATGACGTGGAACAGGTGATCACTGCCAGCTCCGGATCACGCCAGCAGCGGTTAATTGAGTGGCTGGAGACGCAAACGCAGCTGGATGGCGATGCAGCAAAAGCGATTCTCTCTGACCAGCATGATGCGGTGCTGCCCATTTATCGCCTTTCGCCGAACGATCCGGATGAAGAGAACACCCTGGCGACAGCGGTATTTACGCTGCATACCAAACAAGTTGACTGGCAGATATTTACCTTGAATCGTGATGAGCCAGAATTTAAAGGCACGATTTCCTAAAAACTAATCTGCTATATTGTGAACCCGGTCACCCTGGCCGGGCGCTATTCAAATTAATCCCACTATAGTCGTTAAACATTCCGATTATGGTGGGGTACGAAAATGAATAGAAATAAAAAAGCCACATTCAGCGGTTTAGCATCAAACATAACCATGGCATTATCCTTAGCTGTTTTTTCACTGGCGGGGAGCGCTATGGCAAATGCCGCGGAACATCATCAAATCGCTTTGGTGGGTACCTGGACGTCGATTCCAGATGCCCCATTAGAGCAGAAACCGGATCATCCTAGCGAAGGTTTATATCGCCTCAAGGTGAATGCGGATGGCACTTTAACACCACTTGATGTGGTCAAAATGAAAAGCCCGTCATGGATTGTAAAATCCCAGGATGGCCGCTTTGCCTATACCACCAATGAAGAAAACGCTGGGGCCGTTACCGCACTGTCCATTGATAAAAGCGGTCAGGTGAAAGTGTTAAATGCGGTGGATAGCCATGGGCAACAGCCGACGCACGCCACCATAAGCCCGGATGGTAAGTTCCTGTTTGTCGCTAACTACTCGGTGGCGAAAGGCGGCGCGGGCGTCTCGGTGTTCCCGATTCATCATGACGGTAAACTGGGTGAGCAGGTGCAGCACTTTGCTTTCGACCACGGCACGGGCGCGGTGAAAGGGCGTCAGGATGGCGGTCACGCACACTCCACAACCTTTACCCACGACGGTAAATATCTGTACGCTGCCGATCTCGGCGGTGACAAGCTCCATGCCTATCGTTATCACGCCAATAAGGCTGAGCCTCTGGAAGCGGATACCGCGCATGACGTGACCTTTACCGAAGGTTCTGGCCCGCGTCATATGGTGTTCTCACCAGATGGCAAACATGCCTACGTCACCACCGAAATGGCCGGTGAGATCGCGGTATTTACAGTGAAAGACGATCACCTGGATCGCAGCAATACCGTGAAGCTGAACAGTGAAAATAACAGTGCTGAATACCGTAGCGGCGGCGGAATTATTCTCAGTCCGAACGGTAAATATGTGATTGCAGCGAATCGTGGTTCAGATAATAAGCTGTTGGTGTTTAAAATTGAGGCGGATGGCCAGTTAGGCAAGCCGGTCAGTTATAAAGCCAACGGCATTGAACCTCGGGCGTTCTCATTTGATGGCAGTGGAAAATATCTCTATGTCACTAACGTGTTCACCAACAATATTTCCCTGTTCCATTTCGATGAAAAGAGCGGTGAGCTGAAAGCAGCGGGCGATGCAGCAAAAATATCCACGCCCACTGATATAAAGTTCTTTAATTAAGCCGTTCGGTGGGCGCATTTTTTGCGCCCACTTCTTCTCGCTATTTTGCCTGTGACATTTCCAGCAGCGCCTCTTCCATTGATGCACCAAACATTTGTCCGTGGGACAGTCCCGGATAAAGTTGATAGCGTGCGGCTGTGCCGTTCTCTGCCATACCTTCGATAGTGGTGCGCACCGCGCGCAATACTTCAGGTTCCGCCGTGTTGCTATCGCTGCGGCGATCGCCATTCCCTTCCATCAAAGTGATCTGCTTATTACTGGCTTTGCGGGTCTGCATCTCACCTAATAGAGAATGGTACCCCTGGCCAATCGACGGGCTGGCTGCGAAATAGCGCGTAAACAGCTGAGAGGAGAGATAGCTGTCGAGTGCAAACAATCCGCCGTAAGAGTGGCCCCACAGCGCGCGTTGTTGATGATCGACATGCACACCTTTCTGCGCTGCGGCCAAAATACGTTGCTCTAGCAAGGTGCGGAATGCGCTGCTGCCGCCGCCCTTGCGACCGCGACTAAAAGTGTATCCTGCATCGCCATGCTCTTTGTCAAGCGGGGTGTAATCGTAAGTTCGCGCGTTTACCTCAAACGGCAAAGTGGTTTGATACCCGACCACCACCAGAACCGGAGGGTTGTCTGCCGAGAGTTTTTGCAGCAGCGGATCGGTCAGCCTGTCCATTACCGCATTGCCATCCAGCATCGTGATCAACGGGTAGCCAGATGGCGGAGGCGCTTTATCTGGCACCGCAGTCCAAACTTTGTAATGCCGCTGGCCATCAGCCGAGTCATATTCACTGATGGAGAAGTGGTAATAAGCGGAGCCTTTGTCGGCGATATTCGGGCCGAGTGGCGTCATATTCGGGCGTGCAAACGCGCTGGTGGTGACACTGCTGAGCAACAATAGCAGCAGGACAATGGGACGGTTTATCGCTGAAAATCTATAAAGCATTGAAATCCTTATTCTATTGGTTATTGGTACATATCACTTTGCACCATAATGAGAATGATTCTTGATTTCAATTCTTTTTACTGATGGCAGCCTGTTTCAGAAAAGGCTTTTTTGACAGGATGTTGAACCTGACAGGGGGGTCTAACACGAGCTGATGCCAGAAACAGGGCGGCACAAAGCCGCCATTGTACTTACAGCGCCCGACGCTTAGCCCGCTGTGAAAACAGTAGCCATACACCAATGGACGTTATAATCAGCACCCAACCCATCTGACTGATGATTGCTTCCATCACGCCATCCAGCGCAGGGGAGATCAGCGTGTTGAGTTGTAACACCGTCGACACTTCGTAACAGCCAATCGCGAAGGCCACCACAATTGAGAGTGATGAAATGGCGAGGGTGTAAGTGAGGCTGCGCAACGGATCGAATTGCGACCAACGATACAGTTTCAACATCATGACGCCATCTGTGGTATCGATCAGCATCATGCCGGCAGTGAATAAAAGCGGCATCAACATGATGTGCAGCATCGCTTCGCCACCCGCTGCGTGGTTGGCGGACATACCGAAAATCGCCACTTCGGTTGCTGTATCAAAACTAATGCCGAACAGGAAACCGATGAGGAACAAATGATGGCTTTTGCTCACCATGCGAAACAGTGGCGCGCATAGCCGGGTGAGCACGCCGTGGTGATGGCTCTCCTGCGGGACCCGCGTTACATCGCCACGCAGCAACCGCTGACGTTGGCGAAAACATTGCCACAAAGTGCGGGAGTTAGCCCAGGCGAGTAGCAGCAGAAAAGCACCGGAGATCAGTGTGCTAATCATGCCGCCAATCTCTTTCACGCCGGGAAACATCTGCTGCAAAGGTTGCGTGGTCAAAGCGAATATCAGGCAGGCGATCAGCACCACCGAAGCGTGGCCGAGTGAGAACCACATACCTGCGGTAAACGGGCTCTTGCCCTCATTACTCAACTTGCGCGTGGCATTATCAATGGCGGCGATATGATCGGCATCGACGGCGTGGTGCAAACCAAACAGATAGGCTAACAGCGCGACACTCTGCGCGGCCGGTGAATGCTGAAAAGTCACCAACGCCGTACCGATGACCAGCAAATTAAACAGCATGGCGCCACCAATCACCGCAGCGCCTTTTTGCTTATGACTCAGCACCTTCATAAAGACTCCTGAGAATTACCCGACAGCGGCAAAGACGCGCAGCGGTTGGATCAGTGGCTGCGCGGCGTGATGGTCGTGATGATGATGATGATGATGGTCATGATCATGCGGGTGGTCGGGCGGACAGCTGGCGGCAGCGAGATCCACCGGGCTGCCATGGGGCGTGTTGAGGAAAGCCTGGCGCCACTGCTCTTCACGAATCAGCAATTCTGACATCGGAATCAATTGATGTTGTGACAGGATCTTTTCCAGACAGCTCAGCCATTGCCGATAATAGGCGGTATGGGCGCTTTCATCGCTGCGCTGCGGGAAGTCGCGGATCTCCTGGGCAAATTGTTCCACCCATTGTGGCCAGCTAAAATAGCCGCGTTGAGACAGGGCCACCGCGATGACAAACGCATCGGCTTCCCAGGGTTGTGCAAAGGTGGGATCGGCTTCGTTCACCTGAGCAATAATCGCGTTTAACTCATCCATGCGCAGCATCCTCACATCTGCCCTGAATATAGTCGGACCAGACGCTCAGGTGGACGCTGAAATTCTCGCTATTCTCTCCCCACAAATCGGCGGCAATGAATTTCACCAGGTAGACGTACTGTGGTTTCTCCTATTGCTCTGCGACCAGCGCATCGGGAAATACGCAGGCACCGTAGTTGGCAACAATCACGCCCTTTTTACCACGCGCATAGCGCGGCAGGCGTGTATGACTCAGCGGATTTAAATTATGCGTGATAATACTATCACCCGGTTGATATTGCGGTTCGACCTCAACATCACGATGGTAATTGGGCGGTGTAGTAATTAAATCCAGGTAGCCCTGCGGCGAATAAGTATTCATGTTGTATCCTCAGGCGGAGAGTTCGCTGAGACGCTGCTGCAATTCTTGTTCAGTGAATACGCCGGTTTTACTCATCAACTGCTCAATGGCAAATAACCAGTGTTCGTAATAACTGGATTGCAGATATTCCGTTACGGACATTTTCTCAATTTCATAACGGAAATCATCAAGCACGATTTTTCCGCTCATAAAGAACACCAGCGTGGTGGCGAAAATATCTTTTTCCCATTGGCTGTGAAAATGAGGCTCATCGGCTTCAATCTCGATTGGACCTAAATTCTGCATGCCGCCGCAATCGTGGATATTATTCATGGTGTTTCTCCGCTTAAAGCGTGCGTGTGCCGATCATGGAGTCGCGTGTGACCAATGCGGCCAACTCGCTCTCACTCATGCTTTCACTGTCAGCAGGGGGCTGTGGCAGCACGAAGTAACGGATTTCGGCATTGCTGTCCCATACGCGAATCTCCTTATTGGCCGGAATTTCAGTGCCAAATTCTGCTAATACGCCACGGGGATCAATCACCACACGTGAACGATAGGGTGTCGATTTAAACCAGATGGGCGGCAAGCCCAGCACCGGCCACGGGTAGCAAGAGCAAAGCGTGCACACCACTACGTTGTGCACGCTGTCGGTATTCTCCAGCACGTGCAGGGTAGCGGCTTCAAAGCCGGAGAAGCCGAGTTCATTCACCGCCTCGCGGCCATTTTCCAGTAAGCGTGCTTTGAAGGCGGGATCGCGCCAGGCTCTCGCCACCACCTGCGCACCATTGCGGGGTCCTACTTTGGTTTCGAAATAATCCACGATGGTGTCAGTGACCTCCTGACTCAGAAATCCCTTTTCTGCCAACAGGGATTGGATAGCACGGATCTTTAACGCGGCATCCGAAGGTAATACCGAAGGGTTCGACATAATGGCTCCTCAAAAAATTTTTTTACTGATGAGATGAATGAGTGTGTGAGAGACGTTAACGCTTCTGGTAATTACATCTTTGTTAATGCTGCCATTCGCTGTGTTTGAGCGGACAGCGCAGTGTTAAAACATTTAATTGCACCGCACTGGTGCTTATTGCTTTAATTAAGTGCAGTAAAGTGAGAGGGATAAAATTAATTAAAGGTGGGCGGGATTAAATGCAGTAATACTTTTCATCGCTTTCGCTTCTGCTGGCAGAGAATAAAGTTAATTTGAACGGCCACGTGGGTTTTGGCCCGCTTATTGCTAATCTAAAAAACGTGCCCCAATGTTGTGGCCCTTTTCTCGCATTAATGCAGACAGCGCTGTCTGTTTTATCCGCTTATCTCTTCCGGTTCCCGGAATGCTTCATCTCTATTTATTCCAATAACTTCATTGCGAGGGTGCTATGGCTATTAGTCGTCGTTCATTTATTCAGGGATCGGCCGTATCCGCATTGGGTCTGGCTGCAGGGGTTGTACCGAAATTCACCTTAGCCGCTGACAGCAAAGACGCCATCAAAGTGGCGAGCATTCTCGACCTGTCAGGCGGGCTGGATATTTATGGCAAGCCGATGTCCAACGCCATCAATTTAGCCGCAGATGAGATTAATGCAGCAGGGGGATTATTAGGCCGACCACTGCAAATCATCAATTACGACGCGCAATCCAATATGCAACTTTATGCCCAATACGCCCAGCAGGCCGCGCTGAAAGACAAAGTGGCGGTGGTGCACGGCGGCATCACGTCTGCGTCGCGCGAGGTGATTCGTCCTGTATTGGATCGTTTCCGCTCACTCTATTTCTATCCTGCGCAGTACGAAGGTGGCGTCTGCGATCGCAACTACTTCTCTTCAGGCTCAACGCCCGCACAAACCGTGGAGAAACTGGTGCCGTACGCCATGAAGAAGTGGGGCAAGAAAGTCTATGTGCTGGCGGCGGATTACAACTACGGCCAGATTGTTTCGTCATGGGTGAAGAAGTCGGTGCGTGACAACGGTGGTGAAGTGATGACGGTGGAGTTCTTCCCGCTGGATGTCACGGACTTCGGTGCCGCCATTTCAAAAATCCAGAGCGCTAAACCAGACATGGTGTGGTCAGCACTGGTGGGCGGGGCGCACATCTCCTTCTACCGCCAATGGCATGCGGCTGGCATGAGCGGCAAGATTCCCATCGCCTCTACCGTATTCGGCGGCGGCAATGAACACATCATTCTGTCGCCGGAAGAGAGCAACGGCATTCTGGTGGCAGCGAACTACATGCAAGAAATTCCGTCTGCCGAGAACAAAGCCTTTGTCGATAAATTCCATGCGCGTTACGGCGACATGTACATCAGCGATCTGGCGATGGGCGCGTATCAGGGCATGTTGATTTGGGCCGAAGGGGTGCGTAAGGCGGGCGACATCGACCGCATGAAAGTGATCGAGGCGCTGGAGTCGGGCGTCACACTGACCTCGCCAAGCGGTCAGCTGAGTGTCGATCCCACCACGCATCACTGTTCGCTGGACGTGCACATTGCCGAGGTGGAGAACCATCAGATGAAGATTCTGGAAACCTTCACAAACCAGACACCGGTTGATACCGCCATGGTGTGCGACCTGAAGAAAAATCCACGTGATACCAAACAGTATCAGATTGAGCTATAACGGGAGGCGCTAATGGATCTGTCGGTTATCTATGGCATCGAAGTGCTGAATGCCATCGCGGTGCTGGTGATCATGAGTCTGGGTCTGGCGGTGGTGTTTGGCATGATGAAAATCGTCAATATGGCGCACGGCGAATTTATGATGCTGGGCGGCTACAGCGCCATTATGGCCACTAACCACTTTGGCGTGCCGATCTGGATCTCCATGCTGGTAGTTGCGCCGATTTGTGTTGGCGTATTTGGCATGGTGATTGAACGCGTCATTATTCGTCATCTCTACGGCAGGATGATCGACACCATGCTGGCCACCTGGGGGTTGAGTCTGGCGTTGATCGGTGCCGCGACCATGCTGTTTGGCAACACCACGCTGGGCATCAGCTCGCCGCTGCCCAGCGTGAATGTGGGAAGTTACAGCACCAGCGGCTATTCGCTGTTTATGATTGTGTTTGCGCTGTGTCTGGTGGCGGCATTGTGGCTGTTGCTGCGCTTCACCACATTGGGATTGTGCGCACGTGCCACCATGCAGAATGCGCGCATGGCGGCGGCGCTAGGCAGCAATCCCGGTAAAATCTACAGCCTGACCTTCGGTCTGGGAGCCGCGCTCTCCGGATTGGGTGGCGCGCTGCTGGCACCGATCACCGGCGTGATACCGACCATCGGCGTTAGCTTTATTGCCAAAGCCTTTATCACGGTAATCGGCGGGGGCAGCGCTATCATCGCCGGCACGCTGACCTCTTCCACGCTGTTTGGCACCATTTCGCAACTGGTGACCTATCTCTCCACGCCGGTGTTTGGTGCGGTGGCGCTGCTGTTGAGTGCCATTGTGCTGCTGCGACTGCTGCCGCAGGGTATCACCGGGCGCTTCTTCAGGAGATCGCTGTAATGAAACTGTTTTCGGAAAAAGTGCGCATTGTGCTCAGTGCCCTGATGCTGATCCTGCTGGCGTTTTGGCTCGCTGGTGCGATTGAGCTGTACACCTTGCTCTCCATTACGGTGTTTTTAGTGATGGGACTGTTGTCACTCAGCCTGGCGTTTATCTGGGGCTACGGCGGCATCCTCTGTTTTGGTCAGGCGGCATTTTTTGGACTGGGGGCCTATACCTACGCCATTTGCGCCATTAACTGGGGGGATTCCACCTGGGCGGTGGTGATGGCGATTCTCCTGCCCACGCTGTTCTCTCTGCTTCTCGGTTACGTGATCTTCTACGGCGGCGTCAGTGATGTGTACCTCGGCGCGATCACGTTAGCCGTGAGCCTGGTGCTGTTTAACTGGGTAAACTCCACCTCGGGCAGTGAATACCATATCGGCGAAGCGCTGCTGGGTGGGTTCAATGGTATTCCGTCAGTGCCGACACTCAACATGCCATTCCAGCCAGATGCCATTTTGTCACCGGAGGCGATCTTTATGGTGACCGCCGGTGCGTTGGCGCTCTGCTATGCGCTGCTGAAGTTTGTGCTGCTCAGCCGCTTTGGCAAAACGGTGGTGGCCATTCGGGAAAACGAACAGCGCGCAGGACTGCTCGGCTACAACGTGCCGGCACATAAGCTCGTCACCTTTGCCATTGGCGCGGCGATTGCCGGGTTAGCTGGATGCCTGTACGTCAACTGGGGTGCCTTTGTCAGCCCCGGGGTGTTTAGTATCAGTCAGTCGGCACAGATCATCATTTGGGTGATCGTCGGGGGGCGCGGCACGTTGATCGGTCCGGTGATCAGCTGTGTGCTGTTGCAGTGGATGGTGACGCGGCTGGGCGCGCAGCAGACGGTGGATGTCAATCTGGTACTCGGCGTGATTCTGGCAGTGTTTGTGCTGCTGATCCCCGGTGGTATTTTACCGACCCTACAGCGATTTTGGCGGCGTAAACGACCGAAAATGCTGACGGCAACCCGCGCATCGGTGAGTGAGGTGAAACCATGACGGCAACAGTCCTGTTGGAAACCCGCAAAATGGGCGTCAGTTTTGGTGGTGTGCATGCGGTGAAGGAGGTGGATTTCACCCTGCATGAAGGGGAGCTTCGCTGCCTGATCGGCCCGAACGGCGCGGGGAAAAGCACCTTTTTCAAAATGCTCAGTGGTCAGGTAACGCCCACACGCGGTGAATGCCGCTACCGCAATCAAGTGATCTCCGGCAAACGTCCGTGGGATATTGCCCGGCTGGGCATCGGCATCAAAACTCAGGTGCCGAGCGTCTTTGAAGGGTTGAGCGTTCGGGAGAATCTATGGCAGGCGGCAGCCAATAAGCTGGCGAAAGCGGCTCTGTCCGCTGCGATTGATCAGGTATTGCACGACATCGGACTGGAAGATCATCAGGATGCCGTGCTCTCTGAACTGGCGCACGGACAGCGACAGTGGGTGGAGTTAGGGATGATCCTGATTTCTCGTCCGCAACTGGTGTTGCTGGATGAACCCGCCGCAGGCATGACGCATCAGGAAGTGCGCAAAACCGCCCAGCTGATTAAAGCGATCAATCAACAGAGCACCGTGGTGGTGGTGGAGCACGATATGGAGTTCATCAGCATGATCGCGCAGCAGGTCACGGTGTTTAATCAGGGCGCGGTGCTGGCGGAGGGGACTTTCCGCGAGGTGACGCAGAATCCTCTGGTGAAAGAGGCGTATCTCGGCAATCTGGAGATCAAACATGCTTGAAATAAAAGAGATGGTCTCGGGCTACAACAAAATTCCGGTCCTGCACTTGTCCGAGCTGTTTGTCGGAGCCAAATCCTTCACCGGTGTGTTAGGACGCAACGGCATGGGAAAAACCACGCTGCTGCGCACCATCATGGGAGAGCTACCCGCCTGGCAGGGAACAATCGCGCTCAACGGCATTGATATCACGCGCTATCAGGCCCACCAGCGGGCGGCGGCCGGCATCGGTTTTGTGCCGCAAGGGCGGCAGATCTTCCCGCTGCTGACGGTGGAAGAGAACCTGCGCATGGGCTGCGTGAAGCACTTTTCGCGCGCGGGTCAGATCATCGAGCAGATGCTAGAGATTTTCCCGCGCCTGAAACGTTTACTGGCTCAACCGGGCGGGGCGCTCTCGGGCGGCGAGCAGCAACTGCTGGCGTTGGCGCGCTGTCTCTGCGGGCAGCCACAGCTGGTGTTGCTGGATGAACCAACCGAAGGCATTCAACCGAATATCTGTGAGGAGATCATCGAGACGCTGCAGCGGCTGAGGCATGAAATGGATATCTCGATCATTCTGGTAGAGCAGGATATTGAGTTTCTTTATGCGTTATCGGATCGGATCCATGTGATTGAAAAAGGGCAGATTGTGCAGCAGATTGATCCGCGCATCCAGCCCAGTGCCAGTGTGGCGGAGCAGTTTTTAGGGTTTCACGCCTAAATCGTGGAAGCGGGACGGGGTGCATGCCCTGTCTCGCCTGACACAGCACCCGGCAGCAGCAACACAGCATCGATTGCCTGACTCCTCTAACGTGATGCTTCGAACATCAGAATGCACACGGGTGAAACATGAATGAGCCATCTTTGCTGAAAACGCTTGCGGGTGTGCGGTTGCATATTTTCCATCCTGATTCGCAAAGCGTGCGGGCTTTTTGTGCCTCGTTGACGCAAATCGGTTGTCACGCACAACACAGCTGGCCGCCTGTCGCCGAACGTCCGGCTGACGCGCAACTGCTGTTGGTGGCGATTGAAAATCACCACGAGGCGGTATTAACGCCGCTGTTTCGTTCATTGCAACAGCATTACACACCGGTGATTGCCCTGGCGAACTGCCACGATGCGCGCTTGTTTCCGCTGCTAATGAAACTGCAACCCGCTGCCATCGCCGAGCGAGAACTAAACCCCTTTGCCTTGATTGTGCAGATCATCGGCACCTGGCGATCCGCCCAGCAGAATGCCCAGTTGCGGGGTGAACTGCAGGCTCGCCAACAGCGTAAACTGAGGAATGAGCGACTGGCGCAGGCTAAAGGCGTGTTGATGCAGACTTTCGGTCTGGATGAGTCGGGGGCATATCGCTTTATGCGTACCGAAGCGATGAACACGCGCAGCAGCCTGGAATTTACTGCTGAGCGTGTGATCAGTCAGTTGCAGAAAGGGTAAAACAAAACGCCGTTACGCCTCGGTTTGTCTCAGCAGACTGCTCGGGGTGTAACCAAAGGCTTTGCGGAAGGCGAGACTGAAATGCGACATATCGCTAAAGCCGTGATCTAGCGCCACCTGCGTGATGTTGCGCGCTTTACCTTCGGCTAGCGCCTTGCGACACGCCAGCAGGCGCTCCTGCCAGACAAAATTCATCGGCGTGGTGCCGTGTGCAGCAAACACGCGGCTGATGGTGCGCGGTGAAACATGATGGGCATTGGCAATTTGCGCCATGGTCAGGTCCGCTTCCTGCAGATTTTGCCGTAAATAACTCACCACCCGCGAGTAAAGATCCGGTTTTAGTGCGTCATCGCCTTTCTGCAAATTGACACTCACCGAGATCATATTGATCAACGTATTGGCGAACTGTTCCGCGAGAAAGGTGTTCTCACTCTCCGCGTTAAAGACAAATGCCTCTTCCAGTAATTGCTTGAGTGAGGTCATTCCGGGACGACTAAGATCCAGCGTTTTCCCCGCGAGCCGGGCAATCGCTGGTGCCTCTTTTTCAATCATCTGGCGCGGCAAATGCACAATGTTGATGGCCACGTTATCCATGGCGAAATCAAAGGGCGTTGCGGCATCGTAAATCACCACATCCCCTGCGCTCACCCGTGACTGGTTATCGTTTTGCCGCAATGTCCCGATGCCGGAACGAACGTAGCCGAGATAAAAATCATGATTAGGATGGCGGCGAATGCACTCGGTGGTGCGTTGCCACACCAGCGCGGTTTGTGACACGTGGTGTGCGATATCGACATGGCCCAGCATGGAATAACCAAAGCTGCCGGAAAAAGTACCGGCATTAACCTGACGCGCCTCGGCATTAATCAAGCGCGAACAGACGGCATCGCGCCAGGCATCAAAGCGGTGGCGATTATCTAAGTGATCCGTGGTGAACGTTTCTTTCATGGCAACATCCCCTAAACCTGGCGAAAAGGGTGAAATCACAACAAACCAAGCAAGTTTCAGGCCATATCGACATGAAAAGGCCGCACCCGAAATGCAGTGCTGCCAAAATAAGCAGCTTTAGATAGCAGGATGTTTTTTATGCCATTCAGTGACTTGCTGATAAGCCCAGGCGCCCTGAATCATTGCGGTTTCATCGAAATGGGCGGCGACTAACTGGAAACCAATGGGTGCACCGGCTGAAGTCGTGCCACATGGCAGGGTGATGGTCGGATGCCCGCTCGCGTCAAATGCACTGGTATAGCGCAATACGCCGTTAAAAAGTGCCTGATCGGTACCAAAACGGGTCATGGTGTCCCAGGTTAATCCGGCATAAGCGGTGGCGGGTGCCAGAATCAAATCCACTTTGCTGAACAGGGCAGAAATATCGCCACGCAGTGCCGCACGGCTCAGCAGCAGGCGCTGATACTCCAGTGCGGTGACCTGATGGCCAAGATCCAGCAGACCAGATAATCCTGGACCATATTGATCTTTCTGCGCCGGATAGGTCTCTTCATGCGCCAGGGCGGTTTCCACTGCACAGAGCGCACTCCACTCGGCGGCGGCTTTTTCCGTGTCTGGCACAGTGATGTCCACGAAGGTGGCACCCAGCGATGTCAGGGTAGCTATCGCTGATTCCAGCGCGGCACGGGTTTCCGCATCCACCTTTTCCAACGCCCAGCCTGCATCCAGTCCGATGCGCATTTTGCTAACGCCGTGCGTCATCAACGCCAGGTAGTCCGGCACCGGCTCGCTGCTGGAGGTCGGATCTTTATCATCGCGCCCGGCAATGGCTTGCAGCATCGCAGCGGCATCGCCTGCGGATCGTGCCATCGGACCGATGTGATCGAGCGACGCCGCCAGCTCACAGGCACCGTGGCGCGTGACGCGACCCCAGGTCGGTTTGATGCCGGTCAGTCCGTTGGCATTTGACGGGAAGCGAATGGAGCCGCCGGTATCGGTGCCAATCGCGCCATAACAGAGTCCAGCCGCAGTCGCGACGCCAGAACCGCTGGAGGAGACACCGGTCCAGAGGGCGCAGCCCCAGGGGTTATTAGGGCGGGTGATTTCCGGATGGTGATCGGCAAAGGCGCTTTCAGTTTGCGTCAGCTTGCCGAGGATCACCGCACCGGCAGCGCGGAAACGATCAACCACCGTGGAGTCTTCTGCCGGATAGTGATCCTTGTGGATGATCATGCCGTGGCTGGTGGGCGCATCTTTAGTCCAGATTAGATCTTTTAAGGCGATCGGCACGCCGTGCAGCGGGCCACGCAATTTGCCAGCTGCAATTTCCTGATCCGCCTCTGCCGCCTGTTTTAATGCACTGTCGCGCATCACGTAGAAATAGCTGTGCAGATCGCTATCCAGTGTGTCGATGCGCGTTAATAGTGATTCAGTGACCGCTACCGATGTGATGTCGCCAGACTGAATCAGGCGTCCAATTTCCAGCAAGCTTTTGTAATGCAGATTGTTCATCGCGACCTTACCTCTGTTTAAGGGGGGCTACCTGTGCGGTAGACAATGTGTTGATCAACAACGTAAATCAGACGCGCGGGTTCGGCTGTGTTTAAGCAGACAGATGCTGTGCCAGAAGTGTCAGCGGCCTACCAGGAACTGGCGTTAACCGGAGGGGAACGTTAAAGCATGGCGATATGATGCCGATAACCTTCAGGAATAGTTCACAAGAAGGATTATTTTGATGCTAAATGGGATTGGCAACAGCGTTCTACGCAACCTGATTTCTGCGGGTTCAAGCGTAAATACCACCGCAAACAGCAATGCAGCACAAAACCACTTACAGGCTGAAGCGTCCACGAAAGTGACCTTCAGTGAAGCAAGCGAGGCGATTGCCGCCATCTATAAAATTGTGCCAGCACAGGTACAGAGCAGCGGCACGATCAGCAGCAATTTACAGGCGCAACTCAACGCGGCGTCACAATCGGGCGGCGTTGGTATGAACGGTATCGGCAGCAGTTTGCTTAAAGGCCTGGTGCAGAGTGGTGACAATGTCACGTTAAGCGTGCCCGCAACCTCATCAGCCAACGGCACCAGCAACAGTCAGAGCGCGGTGGCGCTCACCGTGACCACACAATCGGGGATTGAGGTGAGTCTGCAAATGACACGCCAGCAGGGCGGACTGGTGGTGGAGCTGAATACCAGTGGGGGTAAACTCAACAGTGATGAGGCTACAGCCATCAGTCAGCTCTCCGACGGTTTGCAAAAAGCGCTGGACGGTTTGGACGCAGGGACAACGCAGCTAGATATCAGCAACCTGATGAAGTTTGATAACTCGCAGTTGCAAAGCGTCGATTTGAAGACCGATCTGCGCAATGGCGACAACGTGACGCAGTCCCTCAACCTTCACGCAGATGATAAAGAGCGCTGGCTCGGTTTTCACAACGGGGATGTCAGTATCAAGCTCGATACGGATGTGTCAAAGCTGACTCAGGCAGGCAGCGCCGAACAGCAGGCCGCCGCACTCGATCAGTGGTCTGCCAAATTTGATCAGGCCGCAACGCGTGGGCACGGCGATCGCGACATGCTGAATCTCTTCAAAGCCAGCTTCCGGGCGCTGAATACCACGCAAGGACAGGCAAGCCACAGCGTGAATACCCAGCGAGTGATCTCCATTGATGCTAATGCCGCTAAAAACGGTGCCATTAGTGGATTGGCCGATTTTTCCGCCAGCTATCAACAGACGCCGCGCTCTGATAATCCTTATAAACCGGATGAGCAGGATACTTTCTCTTTAGAGGTCGCGCAGCAAACCCGCTCGCAACAGCACACTGATAGCCAGGATTTGACACAGGATACGCTGTTCAAACTCAAAGCCAGTTTCCACACCGCACTGGATTCAGACGGGGGAGCGAAACTGACGGCACTTAAGTCATCTCAAAATTACCGCTATCATCTGATTAACGATGAAGAGAGTAGCCAGACCGTGGTTTCCCAGAACAAAAAAGGTGAGCTGGCTGCGCAGACCACGCAGCAACTCACTCAGCATGAAACGGTGAAAAGCTATCAGCAAGCCAAGCTTATCGATAGCGTGGAGATCCCGCACAGCGAGAAAAATGTCTCTTCACAGAATTACGCCCGCGCACTGTTTGACCCTGAAAATTAAACAGGATCTCCGGTGCGATCCCGATACGGGGACACTGGCCCGCTGAAAAACCTGCACGTCATTATGGTCGCGCACGCGGTAGCAGGCGGCTTTCAGGCCGCACACCTCAGCGAATCTCTAATTCTGCCAGCGCGGCCAATAGCGCATCGACTTTCGGTAACAGCTGCTTGCGGCGTGGCCATATCAGCGTCAGAGCCAATCCATCGGGCTGTTGCTCCGGCAAGATAATCTCCAGTTCACCGCGCGCCAGCGGCTCGCGCACCAGCCAGGAGGGCATCTGCGCCACGCCTAATCCGCCACACAGCGCCTGGACTTGTGCATCGACATCACCCAGTGCCATCCGGTGTGGCACATTGCGCCAGTGCGGGTGACCATCTGAAGTGGTGAACAGCCATGGCTTGCTGCTGCCATCCACGCGTTCATACATGATGGCCTGATGTTGTAATAGCTCGCTTTCATTGTGAGGACGTCCATGGCGCGCCAGATAATCGGGTGCAGCGCAAAACACCATGCGCTCGCGACCCATCTGACGGCAGCCGAGTGAAGCGGGTACATCCGGCGATCCGCCAATGCGCACCGCGACATCGATCCCCTCATCAAACAGATCGATAAAACGATCCGAGAAGGTGAGATTGAGTTCCAGCTCGGGATGTTGCTGACAAAATGGAATCAGCAGCGGCATGACGCCCAGTCGGCCATAAGTATTTGGCACCGCCACGCGCAATCGCCCCGAAGGAATGGTGCGCTGCGCCGCCAGCACCGCTTCGGCTTCGGCCAGCTCCTCCATAATGCGCAGGCAGGTTTGGTAGTAGGCGTTGCCTGCATCGGTGAGCTTCAGACTGCGCGTGGTGCGTTCCAGCAAGCGTGAGCCGAGTCGCGTCTCAAGTCGCGTGACGCTTTTACTGACGGCCGAACCGGTCAGGTGTAAACGTTCTGCCGCTGCCGCGAAACTGCCGCTTTCGACGCTGGCCACAAAGGGTACGATATCTTTCAGGCGTTGATCGTGCATCTATTCGTGAATCCAGGTTGTGAATGATGTGAATTAAAGCCAGAGATAGGAATTGAATTCTCTATTAGGCTAATGATTACCGAAACCGAGGAGAATTGAAATGCAAAAGCAAGCGTTAATTGTCGGCATTAGCGGTGTGATTGGGCGTGCGCTGGCGGAAAAACTGCAAAGTGAAGGATGGCAGGTGACCGGATTGTCACGCGGGCGCGGCGCGATCCCCGAAGGGTGCCGCAGTCTGACCGCAGATCTGACCGATGCTGACGCGGTCAGCACTGCACTGTCACAAGAGAAGCCTGATGCGGTGTTCTTTAGCGTCTGGGCGCGTCAGGAGAACGAAAAAGAGAACATTCGCGTGAACGGCGGCATGGTGCGTAATGTGATTGAAGCGCTGGGTGAGCGCCTGAACGGTGCGCACGTGGCGCTGGTGACCGGGCTGAAACACTATCTGGGTCCATTTGAGGCGTATGGCAAAGGAGCTGTGCCGGTGACGCCGTTCCGTGAAGAACAGGGACGCCAGCCGGTCGATAACTTCTACTATGCGCAGGAAGATGAAATCTTTGCCGGTGCCGAGCAATATGGCTATCGCTGGAGCGTGCATCGCCCGCACACCATCATCGGTTATGCAGTGGGCAACGCCATGAACATGGGGCAGACGCTGGCGGTGTATGCCACGCTGTGTCGCGAGAAGGGCTGGCCATTTATCTTCCCCGGCTCGCCGGAACAGTGGAACGGTATTGCTGATGTGACTGACGCCGGTTTGCTGGCGGAGCAGTTGTTTTGGGCAGCGACGGCGGATGAAGCAGCGAATCAGGACTTCAACGCGGTCAATGGCGATGTATTCCGCTGGAACTGGCTGTGGCCACGACTGGCCGCTTACTTTAACGTTGAAGCCGCCGCGTATCCTGCACAGATGATGCCTCTGGAAGGGCGCATGCAACAGGCCGCCGACGCATGGCGTGAAATTGCCGCGCGCGAACAGCTGCAAGAGGCGGACGTTAATAAGCTGGCTTCGTGGTGGCACACCGATGCGGACCTTGGGCGTCCAATGGAAGCATTCACCGACATGAGCAAAAGCCGCAAAGCGGGATTCATCGGCTATCGTTCCACGCTGGATTCGTTTATTGCGCTGTTTGATCGGCTGAAAGCGGAGAAGGTGATTCCGCAGTAGCTTTTTTTCATCGTGACCGGTTATCCAGGTGCGCATCAATGCGCACCTTCATGAACAACAACTCATAATATTTTGGGGCTGTAATATCCGACATGAGGTATCCGAGCCCTTTAGTCCAACAAATCTTCCCTGTCTTCCCGTTCCCGTATTTTACGCATTACAGGCCGGACGTCGTTACTCAGGTATTCCATGGTGGTGAGAAACACCATGCGTTGCTTATCAAAATTCTTGCGATAAAACATAAAGCGTAGACCGGGTGCACAGACCAGTAATTCAACACCTTCGTCCATAAGCGTTTCAATATTTGATTCTGTGGTGTCGCGAGTGAAGCGCCAGTTCAATTGGCGTTTATCGATCGCCTTCTGCACTGCGGCGATATATTTATCTTCGCGAAAATAGGCAAACAATCCGCCACTCACTCCGAATCCCGGTGTTCTTAACAATGTTGGACTGGGCATGTAGATAAATACGATGTTTTTCATCGACGATTATTCCTTAATCTTGATGGATGAACATGCTAGCAGAAGCCTAATGAAGGATTCTTTACGCTAAACTGGCGCTATCTTGTTGATATCATGTGATGATAACATGAGAATGATTCTCAACAACAGGAGGTTGTTATGTTTAAGATCATACCCATCATTCTCACTCTGGCATTATCAGGTTGCACCACTTCATCCGCCAATAAAGCACAGCCTAAAGCCCTGCGAATGGATAAGCCTGAATATCCTTTTTATGCTGCAAAGAATCATATCGAAGGAAAGGTGCAATTTTTTTATGATGTCGATGCGCAAGGGAAGGTCAGTGAAATGCGCATTGTGCAATCCACACCCGACCATCTGTTTGATGACGCGGTTATAAGAGCGGTGAACAAATGGCGATTTGAAAAAGGCCATCCCGCTAAAAATATTCCAATGAAAGTGGTGATGCGCGTGAGTCCTCCGCCCAATATCAGTGATTCGATGTTGTGATCGGTGAGTGATCATAGAGCGCCTAAGGTGTGGTGAGAAAAGCATACTGATTTCGAACCGTGTCTGCCCTGAAATGAAGTGACAGCCATCCTGCGATGGCTGTTTGTATGCCGCATCTAAACCTGGGTCAATCCACCATCAACGCAGATCTCAGCGCCCGCGATGTAACTGCTTTCATCACTGGCAAGGAACAACGCAGCATTTGCCACCTCTTCCGGTTTTGCCATTCTGCCGAGGGGGATGGCGCTGGTGAGACCATTTCGAACCTGTTCTGAAGCCGCCGCCATCATTTCAGTATCCACAGGGCCGGGTGCGACCACATTGACGCGGATACCGCGTGCGGCGAGTTCACGGGTCCAGGTGCGGGCAAAGGAGCGCAGAGCGGCTTTGCTGGCAGAGTAAACACCATAGCCTTCCGTGCCAATCACATCCGCAATCGAGCCAATCAGAACCACGCTCGCACCCGGTTTCAGCAGGGGCAACGCAGCTTGTAAGGCAAAGAGCGGCGAGCGCACGTTAAGTCCGAAAATCTGCTCGTAGTGAGACTCACTGATCTCGTCTAACCGGGCGTATTCCGACATACCCGCATTGATCACCAACACATCCAAATGGCCTGACGTGCTTTTGATGGTGTCCATAATATCGGCCAGCTCTTCGTTCTGACTAACATCGGCGCGTAATGGCTTCGCGATGCCGGATATCTTGCGGCTGGCAGTAGCTAATTCTTCTTCACGACGGGAGGTAAACCAGGTGGTTGCTCCTTCGCTGGCGAAACGCTGGCTGATCGCCAAACCGATACCTTTTGCGCCGCCCAGTACCACGGCAACTTTGTTTTCTAATCTGCTCATCTGCAATGCTCCTTTAAGAGTGGAACCCAGATGATATAAAAACTATACTTGATATCAATTACGCACTTAGTTTATATCAGATATATACGGGTATATCGCCATGAATGAGAAAACTGACAAGCCTTTGATTGATATCGGTAAAACCCGACCTGTTTTGGAAAACATCACCAATAAATGGTCGATATTAATTCTCACCGTGCTTTGCACACAGCCCTCAAGGTTCAATGAGATTCGCCGCAGACTGGAGGGGATTACCCATAAAGCACTGGCGGATGCGCTCAAACGTCTGGAGCGCAATGGTCTTGTGAACCGTAAAGTGCTACCAACTTCGCCGGTGAGCGTGGAATACAGCATCACACCTTTAGCGCAGACGCTGCAGCAGCCCTTTATGGCCCTGGCGAGTTGGGCGATGGAGTACGGCCCGGTGATGGAACAGGCTCAAGCCGCTTACGACATTGCTCGTAATGAAGAAAAGAAGGTGGCGGAAGAAGCCTAATGGTTGGGTTTTAATTAGATGAACTCAGAAAGACGGGCAGCGCGATATTTTACACTTCATGCGCTGCCGTTTTACTCACCTTTATTTTTACCTGTTTATATAACAGGGACGGATAATGCTGAGACTTTTTCTTTAGCCTCAGCAATCAAAATAATCCCCTGCAAGGATTCATCAGGATGAACACTCCATATTTTACTTTCGGGGATGCAAATGCCGTCATAACGTATTTTGGTGCCGTCGTAGGGATAAAATTTACCTTCGTTTGTATCTAAAACAAAAACCTGCAACAGACGAGACTTCTGCGCAATGTGTTTCCAAAGTGCTTTTCCGCCTTCATAGTGGTGATGATCACTCATCAGCGTGATATTTTGATGCACCACCAAGGTTTCATACATGCGGGTTGCAAGACCAAAACCTTGCATGATCTCTTGTACCACAACCCCTTCAACCTGCAGCGCGGCAGCATCCTGCCAGAATGACTTTACGCTGAGCCCATCAAAATGTTCAACGCGAATCAGTTCCAACGTAGCAATGACGCGATGACGTAAATCGTTCTCGATTAATGCTGGACCAGCATCGACGACTGCTGAAAAAGGTGTTTTTCGATCATAGATAATCCAGTAAGTAGAACTACCCATTTCAAACTCATCAATAATCTCAAAACGTCGTTGTAATGTATTGGGGCTGTATGACATTGGCATTATGGCCATATTTGAATCCCCCTTGTTAAGCACTGGCATGTGTATTCCTTCACTTGATTGCCTCTCTCCATTAATTAACTTAACACATGAAAGGATAGGGATGAGGTGGATTTAATGAGAGCCAGACTCCTGTTTTCTATTTTAATAGGGAGAATGACATCCTTTTATCACCTCAACCCAATCTTACCCAGCGACGACCAAGCAGCACTGTCATAACGATAATCACCGCAATGGCGGCCAGATGCATGACAAAATCCATGGCGTGCAGATGCACCGGATGGCAAAACGCCAGCATGGTGACGGCCATGCAGGCTATGCCCAGTCCGGCCATCGCCAGGCTGCGTACCGGATGGAGTGCACGTGTCTTGCGTAAACTGGCAATCATCAGCAGCATCATCGGTGTGCTCACCACTAACAGGAAGGTAAAACAGCGCGTGCTGTCATTATCATGTGCCTCCACTACGGCGTGCGGGATACTGCTCAGGCTCAATCCCAACCACAATAAACCCAGCGTCAGCAGCACTTTCCAACTGACACTGCGGCGGCCAGGGATGCTCATGTTGAACGCATTACGAATCGCAAACAAGCCGAGCACAAACGCCAGCGCCAACTGGATGAGCGCGCGCATCGCACCGGGTTGTGACCAGTCGGTGAGGGTGCGCTGCACCAGAAAACTGGCGGCGATGCCGCAGGGCAGTGCCAGCAGCAGCCACATCAAGACACGCCAATAAGTCGGCCGCATCGGTTGAACGGGCTGCATGTCGCGGCTGAGTTTTTCGATTAACAGGTCATGATTATTCATGGTGTGCTCCAAAGCGACGCAGATTACTCAGCGCGCGATGCAACAGCGATTTCACCGCTGCCACACTTAAATTGTTATGTTCTGCCGCTTCCGTCAGGCTCATTTCGCGCAAGTGAACATGTTCGACAATCTCGCGCTGGCGCGAGGGAAGCTGGCGCAGATAGTCAGCCAGTTCCTCTTGTGTATCCAGCGATGGTGCCTCTGGCGCAATGGCAGCTTCAGTTAGCGTTTCTTCGTGGACTTCCCATTGCTGATGGCGTCCGCGTCGCCGCAGGGCATCCACGGCGCGAGCGGAGATGATGGCCATCAGCCAGGGTAAGAACGGGTAGGCAGGATCATAGGTGTGACGCACCCGATGCACCGTTAGCAGCACATCCTGAATCACATCTTCCACTAATGCCTGGTCGGTGAGTTGTTGGCGTATTTGTCCGCGTATCACCGGCACTAGCGCTTTGAGCAGTCGGGTGTAAGCGAGCTGATCGCCCGCCTGCGCCTGTTCCATTAGCGCGGGCCAACTTTCGCGCGCGCTATCACTTGCTTGCATAATCCGCCTTGAAACAATTACGCCTTGGTGCTGGCCGCTTGCAGCGCATTCACCACAATGCTCGGTGTCAGCACTTGCGGCAGCACTTTTGGCGGCCCGCCATCGGCGGGGTAAACCAGATACATCGGCAGTCCGCCCTGACCAAACTCGCTCATGGCGTCATCGACATCGGGATTAAACTTGGTGGAGTCCGCCACCATATACACCGTACCGGTTTTTGCCAACGCGTCTTTAACTACCTGCGTCGAAAGGGAGGTTTTTTCATTTACCTGACAAGTGATGCACCATGATGCTGTGAAATCGACAAAGATGGCTTTGCCATGTCCGCGCTGCGATGCAACGGCCTGCGGCGTCCACTTCTCTTTGGTGAGCTGGCTGGCTACCTGGTCACCTGCCAGCGCTGCGCCCGGTTGAATTAACTGCGGCAGTGGGGCCAGCACGGCGATAACCAATACGGCGGTCACGGCGAACAGCACTTTATGGCCTTTACCGGCAAAGCGGCGATGTTGCGCCATCCCATATAGCCAGCCCGCGAATGCTACAACCACTGAGGCTGCTAACAGTGTAGCCAATGCCGCGCTGCCTGCCTGTTGCGCGAGCACCCACACCAGCCAGGCATAAGCGCCGAACATTGGGAAGGCCAGACCGCGTTTCAACACATCCATCCATGCACCTGGTCGTGGCAGGAACTTTGCCAGACGCGGGAACAAGGAAACCAACGTGAAGGGCGCGGCAAACCCCAGTGCCAGTGCAAAGAAGATCGCCAAGGCCACGGCCGGAGGTTGCAACAGCGCATAACCAATGGCACTGGCCATGAAGGGGGCAGCGCAGGGGGTGGCAACGATAATCGCTAGCGCACCGGTGAGCGCAGATCGTAAAAATGCGCCGCGATTGATTTCCACCGCGCCCACGCGCTGGACGGACAAGCCCACTTCAAACACGCCCAGTAAGTTAAGCGCGGCGGCGAGGATCACCAGCGACAGCAGGGCGATCACCAGGGGAGATTGCAGTTGGAAACCCCAACCGACAGCGGCCCCGCCTGCGCGCGCGGCCAGCAAAATCCCTGCCAGCGCCATCATGGTGACGATCACACCAAGCAGGAAACCCAAACCTTCTCGTCGCGCGCTAGCAGCGTTGTCCGTGTGGCGTAACAAACCCAGCGCTTTCAGTGAGATGACTGGAAAAACGCAGGGCATAAGATTAAGAATAATGCCGCCAATGAAGGCGGCCAGCATGGCGGTTAACATCGCTGGCCTCTTTACTTAGTTAGTTTGCGGATGCGCGTCGTCGTACTGCTTCACGGCGGCGAGGGCTTTCTCAATGTGCGTATCCGGGTTTCTATCAGTGTAACTCAGCAGGATGTCGCCATTAGGCGCAATCACATAAGAGGTACGATCGGAAAGGGTTTTGCCTTTCATCTGCATGGTGGTTTGATACTGAGCGGCCACTTTAGCACCTGGGTCGGCGGCAACAGCGAATTTATCACGGCACTCCAGTTTAGAGAAATCGCTCACCTGATCGGTATTGCCTGCAGTCACACCAATAACTGTGGCGTGCATTTTGGTGAAGTTGTCGGTGGCTTCGGCGAAGTCATGCGCTTCAATCGTACAGCCCGCACTGAATGCGGCCGGGAAGAAGTAAAGCACCACTGGCCCTTTTTGCAGCGCTTTTTGCAGCGAGAAGGTCAATGGTTTGCCAGCTAATGCACCTTGCAGTTCGAAATTTGGTGCCTTTGCACCAACCGGCAGCGCGGCGCTGGCGTTAAAAGCGGTGGCAGAGAGGCCCAATGCGGCGGTGATGCTCAGAGTACAAACGAGGGTTTTAAACGATTTCATTATCTGCTCCTGCGATGTAAGGGAGGTCCGGTTTTAGTGACTCAATACATCAGTTCGCTGGAGGGGGCGGAAAGGTTTCGGTGCCAGTAAAAAAAAGTTAAATTAGCGACGCAATGTGACTCATGGAAAAAGAGGCTAAGAGAGATGAATCGGAATTATTTCAGTAAAATCATTTTGTTAATTGGGTTATCTTGCTCGGCCACCGCGCTGGCGGCACCTGTCATTGATAGCGATGTGGCTTCCCTGATCAATCAACGCCTGTCCTATATGAAGGATGTGGCCGGTTATAAAGCCGCCAATCATCTTGCGATTGAAGATCTGCCGCAAGAAGAAAAAGTGCTGGCTAGTGCTGTGCTGCAAGCCGAAAAGCTGGGCTTAGCGGGCGAGTCTGTTAAACCCTTTGTGCAGGCTCAGATGGATGCAGCAAAAGCGATTCAATATCGCTATCGCGCAGATTGGCTCTCCACACCTGAACAAGGTTGGCAGCCTTTGCCGCTGGATCAGGTCAGAAGCAAAATTAATGTGCTGAGCGCCAGCATTCTGAGTGGTATCCGTGCGCAGTTAGCGCAGGGCAAACCCTTCACCGATAAAGCCGCCTTTCTGCACACGCTTGATCAAGCGAATCTGGAACAGGGTGATAAAACGAGGCTGTGGGAAGCCCTGCAGAAAATTAGTCTGAAGAAGTAACGGTTATTCATAAGAGGCGTAATAAGATTACGCCTCTCTAATATGTCATTTACCTCTCAAACTGCAATATTATCCACGATATCTCCACCTCGGGATAAAATTCAGATGACCAACGATCCACTCCGCCACCTTTTCCTTATAACCCCAACTGAACTCCCTATGTCCTGCTCAAGAATCCCCTCTGCTATAACTGCTGCGAGTTGATAACGCGTAGGAAAAGTTTTTCATGGATATTCGTAAAATTAAGAAACTGATCGAACTGGTTGAAGAGTCCGGCATCTCCGAGCTGGAAATCTCTGAAGGCGAAGAGTCAGTTCGTATCAGCCGTTCACCTGCGAACGCCGGCTACCCGATCATGCAACAGGCTTATGCTGCGCCAGTGATGCAGCAGCCTGCGCTGGCGACCGCCGTTGCACCTGCAGCCGCTGCGCCGGCTGAAGCCGCTAAGCCGGAAATCACCGGCCACATCGTGCGTTCTCCGATGGTCGGCACTTTCTACCGTACCCCAAGCCCGGACGCGAAAGCCTTCGTGGAAGTGGGCCAGAAAGTCAACGCGGGCGATACCCTGTGCATCGTTGAAGCGATGAAAATGATGAACCAGATCGAAGCCGATAAATCCGGCGTTGTGAAGGCGATTCTGGTGGAAAGCGGCCAGCCGGTTGAATTTGACGAGCCGCTCGTCGTCATCGAATAACGAGGCGAAGCATGCTGGATAAAATTGTCATTGCTAACCGCGGTGAGATCGCTCTGCGTATTCTCCGCGCG